>NZ_JBWLKL010000005.1:0-404980 GCF_059026065.1 Streptomyces sp. A18
CCGAGAGAATGGCGGCCCGCTTTCGCGCGGACCCCTCGCGCAATGTCTTCGTGGTCGGCGTCTTCGTCGTCGGCATGGCCACATCTTAGCCTTCCCTCGCCGTTTTCTACACTGCACGGTGTAGTGTAATACTGGCTCGACAGGCGCCGCACTCGAACAACCGCTGCGCCCCGCGCAATTGGCCGCCGTGTCCGCGCCGGGCCCGGCAAGGCGGCAGCCCTGCGTACGGCTGACCCCTGACTCGCCCGGCACTGACGGAAGGGACGCCCATGACCACAACTCTGGCTCCACCGGTCCGTATCGGGAAGGCCGCTGTCTGGGCACTCGGGCTGCTGGCACTCGCCACCGGAGCCCTGGAGTCGGTGGTGACACCAACGCTCCCGCTCCTGCAACGCGAACTGGACATGAGTCCATCCGAAGGTTCGTTACTCAGCATCGTGCTGCTCATCACCGGCGCGCTCGTCACACCGCTCGCCGGCAAATTCGGCGACCGGTACGGAGGAAAGCGGGTCCTGGTCCTGCTGATGGCGGTGGTCTCGGCCGGTGGCCTGGTGTCCGCCCTGGCACCGAACCTGCCGGTGCTGCTGCTCGGCCAGGTACTCCAAGGGGCGATGGTGGGCGCGCTGCCGCTGTCGTTCATCGTGGTGCGCAAACACCTCTCCGCGGGAGAGTCGAAGATGGCCATCGGGGTGGTCAGCGGGTTGTTCGTCGGGGGCGGGATGGCCGGAACGCTGGCGGCCGGGCCCGTGGCGGAAGGGCTGTCCCGGCACTGGATGTTCGCGCTGCCGACGTTCGCGGTCATCGGCGCCACCGTGCTCCTTGACCGACTGATGCCCGCGGATCCGCCGGGCCGGTCGGACGGCTCGGGGGTCGACTGGCCCGGCCTGTTCCTCTTGAGCGGGACGCTGGTCACGCTGATGCTCGTGCTCGCGATCGCACCCGAGATCGGCTCGCAGCAGCCACTGGTGCTCTGCGCCCTGCTCGTGGTGCTGGCTGCCTTCGTGACCGGATGGATAGCCGTCGAGCGGCGCGCGGCCTCGCCGATGGTCGATCTGAGCCTGCTGGCGCGGCCCACGATGTGGAAGGCGTGTGTGCTGACGTTCGTGATCTGCGTCGGTACCTCGATGGCGATCTACCTCATCCCGCAGATGCTCGCGGTGCCCACCCGTGCGTACGGTTTCGGGGCCAGCGCCACCGAGACCGGCTTCATCCTGCTGCCCGCCGCCGTGGCCGCGTCCCTGGCCGGGCCGCTGAGCGGCATCGGGGAGCGGCGTTTCGGCTCGCGTGCCGTGGTCGTCACCGGGCTCGTCATCATGGGCGTCGCCCTGATCGCCCTGGCAGCCATGCACAGCCAGGTCTGGCACATCGTCGTCGGCAAGGTGATGATCTCGCTCGCCAACGGCCTGTGCGTCACGGCGATGGTGACCAGCATCGCGACCTCCGTCCATCAGAGCGACACCGGCATCGCCACCAGCCTGGTCCTGGTGACTCGCGTGGTCGGCCTCGCCGTCGGGGCGCAACTCGGCGGCGCGCTCCTCACCGCAAGTACCCCTTCCGGTTCGAAGGTCCCGGCCGAATCGGCCTTCGTCACCGGCTTCGTCATAGCCGCCGCCATCACGGCGCTGTCCCTCCTCGTCACCCGCACCATGAGCAAAGGAGTCAAGGAATGACCCGCACTGATCAGTTGAGCAATGTCCGTACGACGCCGAGGCGCAAGGTCCTCATATCCGGGGCCAGCATCGCGGGACCCGCCCTCGCGTTCTGGCTGAACCGCCACGGATTCGCGGTCACGGTGGTGGAGAAGGCGGCCACGCTTCGCGACGGCGGTTACCCCATCGACGTACGCGGCACCGCACTTGAGGTCGTCCGGAGGATGGGCATCCTGCCGCGCCTGCGGGACGCGCACATCGACCTGCGCCGGCTGACCTTCCTCGACGGGGACGGCAGCGAGGTGGCCTCGGTCAGCCCGCACACCGTCACCGGCGGTGTCGCCGGCCAGGACATCGAGGTACGGCGCGGGGATCTGACCGACGCCCTCTACACGGCGGTCCGTGACGACGTGGAGTTCTTGTTCAACGACTCCATCGACACCCTCGACCAGTCCGGCCACGGGGTCGACGTAACTTTCCGCGGGGGCAGCAGGCGTACGTTCGACATGGTGATCGGCGCGGACGGCCTGCACTCACGTACCCGCGAGTTCCTGTTCGGCCCCGAAGAGCAGTTCCACCGATACCTCGGCTACTGCTTCGCCGGATTCACCATGCGCAACACCTTCGGGCTCTCCCACGAGACCGTCATGTGGAACACGCCGGGCCGGGCAGCGGCGCTCTACGCCGTGGGCGACAACGACGAAGTGCACGCCTTCCTCAACTTCGCCCACCCGGAACCGCCGTACGACGCGTTCCGCAACCCGCAAGCCCAACGGGACCTGGTCGCCACGGTCTTCGCCGACGCGGGATGGGAGGTCCCGGGCATGCTTGCGGCCATGCGTGACGCGGACGACCTGTTCTTCGACGCGGTCAGCCAGATCCGCATGCCCCACTGGTCCAGCGGCCGGGTCGCGCTGGTGGGCGACGCCGCGTACGCACCCTCGTTCCTCACCGGGCAGGGCTCAAGCCTCGCGCTCGTCGGCGCGTACATGCTCGCCACGTCCCTGGCCGACCGGGACCACGCGGCCGGCTTCGCCGCGTACGAACACGACACCCGCGAGTTCGTGACCGTGAACCAGGCGCAGGTCGGTGAGGGCGACGCCACCCTCTTCCCGACCACCGCCCAGGCCCTGAAGCAGCGCAACGACATGCTGCGCAACCTCAGCTCGATCCCCTCCTCCGAGGGACGACCCGCCCATTCGGCCCTGACCCTGCCCGAGTTGGTGCCCATGACGTGAGCCCGGAAGCGCGCGCCGATGGCGGGCGTCACCGGATCCCGGGGACGGCCAGCGGTTGGGTACAGTCCCGGCGAGCCGACCGGAGGAGGGGGCAGCGTGAACAGCTCGATCAGCCAGATCGTGATCGCCGTTCTGGGCATCGGCGGCACGCTCGCAGCCGCCGTGATCACACAGCGCGGTGCCGACCGTGCCAGGGCCCGCGAGCTCGAGCACTCCAGGCAACTCCAGCAGGACGAGCGCGAGTACGCCACGCGGCAGGCTCACCTTGAGGCGCGGCGCGCGTGCTACGCGACGCTGAGCGCCGGTACGCGCGACTTGGCCAACGTGATGACGAAGTTCCTCCATGCCCTGGAGAGCGGCGAGATGACCCAAGACCTGCGGTCGGACCTGGACCGGGCACGCCGTGAACACCGTATGCGTCACGCCGAGGCCCAAATGGTGCTGCCCGACATCGCGGCGGAGGCGGCCAGCACGGCGAACCGTCATCTCGGCGATCTCTACGGCCTGTTGATGCGACTCGACGGAGGCACAACGCGGCAGGGAGAGGACCTGGACGCCGCCCGGGAGAGCCTGAACCAGCTGTGGGAGCCGCTGTGGAGCATGCGCCACATCATGCGTGTCGACCTCGGGATCACGGAATCCGGCCAGTCCTCGTAGAGGCCGAAGCATCTGCACCGGCCAGCGCCTGCTCGACTTCGGCTGCGGGGAACGGAGTGTGCTTGCTCTGCGTGAGGAGACGCTGATGGAAGCCGTCCAGGATGATGGCGTGCGGGGCATGCCGGTCAATGATCGCGCTTGCTTCGGGCGGAACGCCGCCAGGGCGACGGCCCTCGGCCCACTCGCGCAGGAAGGCCGCGTGCTCGGTGCGACCACGCCCCACGCCGGGCAGATGGCGCAGCAGATGACCCGGCGCATAGGAGCGGTCGTACACAAGGTGATCGGCAAGGAAGTGAGCCTCTTCCGCGGAGAGTTCGAAGTCCCGGCTCAACGCGAGCCCGAAGTCCGTGAAGTACACCTGCCGACCGTCGGTGAGGAGATTGGCGAAGTGCGCGTCGAAGTGGACCATGCCGCGCGCGCTCATGAACTCCGTGCCCCGCGCCAGTTCGTCCTCGACCCACCGGTACGGCGACCGGCTTCCCGGCTGCGATCGGGCGGCCGCATCCGCGCCGGCGCCGAGCCGGGCGGCGAGCGTCTGGGGCACGGACTCCAAGAAGAGCACCAGGCTGAAGGAGGACCTCCCGATGGCCTCCAGGCGTCGACGCACGGCGGGAGACCCATCCCAATGCGCCACGGCCCCCTCGATGCCGCCGAATTCGTCGACGAAGCCGGCAGGCGGGCTGTCGGGCAAGATCCGCCAGTGATAGAGCAGCGGAAAGCCCGCGTACTCGTTCTTCAGAACCCAGCCGGTCGTCATGAGGTGCGCTGCCAACTCTCGCCAGGCACCGAACCCCGCGGACCCGACCCCGTACTGGTAGAAGAGGGGGAGGCCGAACAGGTTGGCGGTCGACCGCACGTGCTCCGGCTGACGCTCGATGTCCGTCAGCGGAACCCGCTTCACAAAGACGCGCATCCCCGCGACCTCCAGCTCCGCCGACCTGCCGCCGATCCCGGAACCGAGCCGCGGTGCGGCGGCCACAAGATCCCTGATCCGACGGTCGCTGAACATGGAGAGCCACGACCCCACGGTCGCGTACGCCGCCACTCGCTCGGCATGGCCCGACCCGGTCCCATCCATCGGCGGCTCCAACACGGCAGGAAAGATCTCTGCCGTTGAGCATGCCAGGCACCCGAACGCGAATCCCGACGAACGGGCACAGCGGGCTCGGTGACGAGCAGCCGACTGCGCCTGCGGCGGCGCTTGAAGTTAAGGTGCCGCGAGAGCACATCGTGAACCGGAACAAGGAGCAGACGTGAGCGAGCCGGCGTCCATCGCCCTGCAGCAGGAGATCGCCCAGGAACTCCAGGTCGCCGAGACCTTCGAGGCCGAGCACGAGATCGAACGCCGGGTGGCCTTCCTCGCCGAGCGGCTGACCTCGGCCGGTCTGCGCTCACTGGTACTCGGCATCAGTGGCGGCGTCGACTCCACCGCCACCGGCCGGCTGTGCCAGCTCGCCGTCGAGCGGGCCAGGGCCGCCGGGCACGAGGCGCGGTTCTACGCGATGCGGCTGCCCTACGGGGTCCAGGCCGACGAGCACGACGCTCAGCTCGCGCTCTCCTTCATCCAGGCCGACCACGTGCTGACCGTGGACATCAAACCCGCGAGCGACGCCGCGCTCGCCGCCGCGGTGGCCGCGGACGTCAGCTTCCGCGACGCCCACCACCAGGACTTCGTGCACGGCAACATCAAGGCCCGGCAACGCATGATCGCCCAGTACGCGGTGGCCGGTGCGCATGACGGCCTGGTCGTCGGCACCGACCACGCCGCCGAGGCGGTCTCCGGCTTCTTCACCAAGTTCGGCGACGGAGCCGCCGACCTGGTCCCGCTGGCCGGCCTGACGAAGCGCCGGGTGCGCGCGGTCGCGGACACGCTGGGCGCGCCCGCCGAGCTGGTGTGGAAGTCCCCGACGGCCGACCTGGAGAGCCTCGCCCCGGGCAAGGCCGACGAGGACGCGCTCGGGGTCACCTACGACGACATCGACGACTTCCTGGAGGGCAAGCCGGTGGACGAGCAGGCCTTCGCGAAGATCACCAGCCGCTACCGCCTCACCGAGCACAAGCGCCAGCTGCCGATCGCACCGCGGTAGCCGCCTGGGCGGGCTGCTCGGCAGCGCGGGCAGCTCGGCTGGGGACTGCGGGTGAATGGTGCTCGCGCAGAGGGCTCTGCTTGACCTTGACACGGTGACAGGGCTTTCACTCCTTGCCGAGGAGGTGATCTCCATGACGATCACGAAACAGGACAGGGATGCGGCACGAGCACTCCAGGGCCTGGAGGACGACCGTTCGTCGGTGCGCCTGAGGGCGGCTCTGGCGGTCGGTACGACGCCGGACCCGCGCTTCGTCGACAAGCTCATCGAGCGGTGCGCGATCGAGCCCGAGTTCTTCGTCCGCGACATGCTGACCTGGGCGCTCACCCGCCACCCGGTGTCCCTGACGCTTCCCGAGCTGCTCCGCGAGGTGCGCTCGCAGCGTGCGCAGGCACGGAGCCAGGCGCTGCATACGCTGTCCAAGATCGGGGACCGGCGGGCTTGGCCGGCGATCACCCGTACGCTCCTGTCCGATGCCGACGACGAGGTGGCGCGGAGCGCCTGGCGGGCCGCAGTCGTGCTCGTGCCGGAAGGGGAGGAGTCCGTGTTGGCTACGGCGCTGGTGACGCAGCTCGGGCGCGGTGGACACCAGACGCAGTTGAGTCTGAGCCGGGCGCTGGTCGCACTGGGGGACGTGCTGGTGCCGGCTCTGCACGCTGCGACGACGGCCCCTGACCCGCGTGTGCGCGCACACGCGGTCGCCACGGAGCGGCTGCTGCGCGACCCGGACGCAGGATTCGAGTCCCTGATCGCGGAGGCGAAGCGCGTCGTGGCCCTCGGCGGGTACGGCCGGGAGGGACGATAGGACGTGTTGATCGGTGAGGTGGCGCGACGGTCCGGGGTCAGTGCCCGCATGCTCCGGCACTACGAGTCACTCGGTCTGGTACGGCCTTCGGGTCGTACCGGCTCCGGATATCGGGAGTACTCCGGCGAGGACATCCGCCGCATCTTCCACATCGAGAGCCTGCGGTCGCTGGGACTGTCGCTGCGTGAGATCGGGCGCGCGCTCGACGATCCCGGCTTCACGCCCTCGACGCTCGTCGGCGACCTCATCCGTCAGACACGCGAACGCATCGCGGCGGAGACGGAGCTGCTCACGCGGCTGCGCCGGATCGACGCCGCGGACCCCGCAGGTTGGGAGGACGTCCTCCAGGTCGTCACGCTCCTGCAGGCACTGGGGTCGAAGAACGCCGACGCACGTCAGCGCGCGGCCCTCTCCTCGGTCGACGAGGTTCCGGTGCCGGTGGAGGCCCTGGTCGACGCGGCACTGAGCGAGACCGATCCGAACGTCGCCGGGGCGCTTCGCTGGGCGCTGGCGCGATCGGGAGACGGCGGCCCGGCCCTGCTGGCGGAGGGCCTCCGCTCACCGGTGCCCGCGGTACGGAGACGTGCCGTTCAGTCCCTCACCGAGATGCCCGGCGACGAGGCCACCGCGCAGCTGCGGGGCGCGCTCACGCACGCCGACGCCGTGGTCCGCGGGTATGCGGCTCTGGCGCTCGGGGCACTCGGCGTGACCGATGCGGTCCCGACGCTCGTCGACATGATCGTGGAAGGAAGGAACGACATCGACGCGGCCGATGCCCTGAGCGTGCTGGCGAGCGACACCGCGACGGCGGATCAGATCGCGACCAGACTCGTCGACCGCCTCGCCCACGGCACCACGGAAGCACCTGCACGCGGACGGCTGACCCAGTCGCTGGCGGGCATCCCGGGGGCGAGGGCGTCACGGGCCCTGGTGGAACTGTCGCAGGACGGGGACCGCGCCGTGGCACTGACTGCGACGTACCTCCTTCAGCTACGCGACGCGCAGTGACTCCGTCGAGTCCGTCCGGTCCCTCCGGTCCGTCGAGTCCGTCGAGTCCGTCGAGTCCGTCGAGTCCGTCGAGTCCGTCGAGTCCGTCGAGTCCGTCGAGTCCGTCGATGGAAGTTGTCCTACCCGGTGAGGACGTGGTCGTGCAGACGGGCGGACGTCAACGACGCTGTCCGTGTCGCCAAAGGACATGAACGACACGGATCACCCCAATGACTCCGGCAACCCAAGCCCCGGCAACCACCAGAAACTCCTCGACGACCGCGGGAAGTTGCCACACAGCGGTCGGGCCGGCGATCGTGGCGAACACGACACCCCCGAGGACGCAGGCGCCCCGGTAGTCCATGAGATCAACTCCGAACCGGGAAACGAGCCACAGACTCCCCCTGCTATCGTGCGCCGATGTCAACGGTCAAGCAGTTCCAAGTCACCTTCGACTGCGCGGAACCCGAGCGAGTCGCTCGCTTCTGGTGCGAGGTGTTGGGGTACGTCGTACCGCCTCCGCCGGAAGGCTTTGCCACGTGGGGCGACTACGACCGCTCCCTGCCTCCTGAGGATCAGGGTGCTTGGTTCGCCTGCGCTGATCCCTCAGGTGTGGGCCCGCGGCTGTTCTTCCAGCGCGTTCCGGAAGGCAAGGTCGTCAAGAATCGGCTGCACCTCGACGTGCGGGTCGGCACCGGACTCGTGGGTGAAGAACGCCTGGCCGCACTCGAGGCCGAATGCGCACGCCTGCTCCCGCTCGGCGCGGTACGCGTGCGACTCCTGCCTGCCGATGAGGACAACGAGTCGTGCCTCGTGATGCAGGACATCGAGGGCAACGAGTTCTGTCTCGACTGAGCATCCTCCAGGACCCCACGGATACGGGTACTCAAACGGTCAAGCGGGGGGGCAGCCCACCCGCGGCGTTAGCCATCGCTGTGAACCCCGCACCCTCCGGAGTTCACAGCGCCGCCGCCGCGCAAGAGGCCGCGCGGTGCCTCAGGTGGCGAACTCGCCGAGCCAGCCGCGTTCCAGGAGGCGCTTGGGCAGGTACTCCGACTCGACCCCGATGGGGATCTTCCCGTCGTGGGCCAGGCACGCGATGGCCAGCGGGCCCAGAGCGATACTGCCGTCGAGATCGCTCCTCCGGTCCTCGTTCAAGGTCCAGTACGCGTGGTGCAGCTTCAGCGCGTCGACAAGAGCGGGGCCGAAACCCTCCTCGTCCTTGATGACCAAGCGGTAGAAGAGCTGGATCGGCGGATAGTGGATGCCGTCCAACAGGTCCCTCGGGGCGACATGTGCCGTCGACCGGTCTGCGGCTCGGAATGTGTCCGTGAGCTTCTCCACCAGGCCGGGGCGGCGCAGCCAGTAAGTCTGCAGGGTGTCCACCCAGTGGTAGATGTACGCGTCGTAGTGCCTCTCCGAAGCACGCAAGCGGTCCAGCGGGATCTCACACAGCTGCGTCATCCTTCCCTGCTCACGGCAGATGACAGCCAGCCAGAACGCCTGCAGCCACGTGCCCACATCCGCCGCCGGCAACGGTCCGGCAGCCCGCAAGCTGCGCACCTCGCGGGCGATACGGCACTCGACGGTGCCTTCGGTCACGCCCGTGACGGCGAACAGCGCAGACCCCGACTGCGCCGCCGTGACCGCGGCCTCCCACGTCTCCAACGCCGTTGCCCCGGGGTCAATGACACAGCGAGCTCGCAGATTCAGGACCGATGTGCCGAAGACGGAGTCGATGGCGGACCCGGACTCTTCAAGTCCATCGATCTTGCCGCTGAGGTACTGACCGAGCCGCGCCGCGTACTCCTCGGCCTCGGGCCCTGACGGCAGTTCATGCCGGTCGATGCGTACGGTCACGGATGGGTCCCCTTACTGATGTCGAACCGGCGAGGCGAGCGAGGCCGAAGTTGCCCTCCGATCGTCGCATCCCAGGTCGTGAGGACAACAGCCACCACCCGGAGGCGTTCAACACGTTCCCGCACCACTACTCACCAGTCCTTCCAGAGCACAAACACAACTCCGTACGCCGCTACGTATTCTTCGCCTCCAGCACGTCTACATCCGCCGACGACCGATACCGATGGTGGGCTTCGGCCATCTCCGCCGGCCGCGGGCGATCCAGCGCCCGGTACGCCGTCACGAGGAGTTCATTCGCCAGTGCCTCGCGCGCCGGGTCTCCCCCGGACGCCCAGTGCAGGTCGCGACCCAGGAGGAGTGCCTCCGTCGGGTCGCCCGCCGTGCAACGGCGGCGGGCCTCTTCCACGGACTCCCGCAGAGTCGAGGCAACGTCGAACATGCCATACATGTACGTCGCGAACTTGTACTCGTCGGCGCCGTTATAGGGCGGGCGGCCCAGCGCGGAATCGCCCGACGCGAGTGCGCCCGCGCCGTCCAGTGTCGTGATCCGGTCGGGGTCCACGGGCGGGATACTCATGTCGTACGCCCTGGAGTAGGCGAACCCCACCTCGGGGCGCTCGCCCGTCTCAACGGCCATCAGGGCGTCGCGCAGCAGGCCCAGGCGCGAGCGCAGAGCCGGGGCCTCGTCCTCGCCGTGCATGAACGTCAGGAACTCGGGCGGATCGCGGTAGTAACGACTGTGCACCCGGACGTCGATGCCGTCGCGCGTCTTCCGGCCGGCGTCGGCGAACAGGTCCAGCTGCCACCCGGGTGTTCCGGCCCGGTCTCGGGGGGCGGAGGCAGGTCATTCCGAAAGCGTCGGCTCCGTACTGATCAGCCCCTGCCGGTAGGCGACGCCCACCGCCTCCGTGCGGCTCGCCGCTCCCAGCTTGGAGAGGATGTTGGAGACGTGGACGCTGGCCGTCTTGGGGCTGATGAAGAGCTCTTCGCCGATCTGCCGGTTGCTGCGGCCGAGGGCGAGGAGCCGCAATACGTCCTGCTCACGGGCCGTCAGTACGGCGGTTCGGTCCCGGTCGGGCACCGTAAGCCGGCCACGGCGCACCAAAGCGTCCAGCCGTTCGCGCAGGAGCGTGGCGCCCAGCCGGTCGGCCTCTTGGCGCACCGAGTCGGCTTCGGCGGCCGCTTCCTCGCGGCGGTCTGCCGCCAGCAGGGCCTCGGCCAGCCGCAGTCGGCAGCGTGCGCGTTCGTAGGCGTCGCCGTACGTGAAGGCGATCATCGCCTTCTCCCAGGCCGCCGGGTCCGGCCCGGACACAGCTCGCACCCATTCGGCTTCGGCACGGGCCAACCACGCCTGTCCCTCCGGCCCCTGGGGCGAGCCGTTCTCACCGCGGGCGGCAGAAGCCCGTGCCTGTTCCACGAGTTCGGTCGCGGTGTCCGCTCGACGCTTCGCCCCCTCCTCGTCACCGCGCATGCGCAGCTCGATCGCCGAGTCGGCGACAGCGGACAGGGCGAGAACGGCGAGCCGGACCGTGACGTCGGGCACTGCGCCCGTGTCGCCGGCGAGGGCTTCGAGGGTGTAGCGCATCGACCGCACCGCCTCCTCCGGGTCCCCGCGCAGCGCGGCGGCGTCGGTTCGCACGATGCCCGCGACCAGGGTGTTGATCCAGTCGAACGGCCCCTCCAGCATCACCCGGGCGCGCTCCACCGCGGTGAAATCGCCGCGTGCCAGGGCTACGTACAGCCCGGGTCCCGACGTGTAGTCGCCCGCGCCGGACTGTGTTCCGGCCGCCTCGGCCGCGCCCCGCGCGCAATCGTCCCAGTGGCCGAGCGTGTACTGCACCAGCAGCTGCGCGTACCGCATCTCCCGCGGGTACGGCGAGGACAGCAGCCCGGAACGGCGGGCCCTGTCCAGGCCCGCCACCGTCCATGCCAGGCATTCCTCGAGGTCACCGGATTCGTAGCAGCCGGCGGCCAGGTTGAACAGGGCGCGCATTTCCACGGGCGCGTTGCCCGATCGCTGCGCGAGGTCCCGCGCTTCCCGCAGCCGCTCTCTGCCCTCCGGGGTACGACGGTTGCTGTCTCTGTGCACACTCATGGAGACCAGCAGGTCGGCCCGCGCGTCGTCGACCCCCAGTTCTTCGGCGACGCGCAGTGCCTGGTGGCCGACCCGTTTCGCGTCCTCGTTCTCCTCGCCCTGCCGCGCGGCGGCCATCACGTAGGTGGCTGCCGCCCACACCCATGTCGCCGAAGGCGGCTCGGCGGGGATCAGGGCGAGAGCTTCCCTGCTGTGGGCGAGGGCGGCAGAGAGGTTGTCGACGTGCAGCAGGTTCCCGGCGAGTGTGTAGCGGACGCGGGCCGCGAGCTCCAGGTCGGCGTCCTGGCCCAGCCCGGCAAGCGCGGACCGGGTGAGGGCGACGGCGCGGTGCAGTTCCCCGGCGTGGGCGGCCGCCGCCGAGGCACGCAGCGTGAGCGTCACGACGTCGGTCCCGGCGGGCAGGCCGGAGGCGTCGACCGACGACCACAGGTCGAGGGCCGCCTCGATGTGCCGCAACTCCTCGGCGGGCGCGCCGACGCGCTGCGCGTGGTCGGCGGCCTCCAGGGAGGCTGCGAGCGCCTCGGGCAGGTCATGGCTTTCGCGGTGGTGGTGGGCGCGCTCGGCCGCGCTGCCGGACTGGCGGCCCTGACCGGCGAGCAGGCGTGCGAACTCACCGTGCAGTCGGGCCCGTTCGCCCGGGAGCAGATCGGCGTAGACCGCCTCCCGCGCGAGCGCGTGCCGGAAGGCGTACGTGTCACCGTCGCCGGGTACGAGCAGCTGCCGACCAGCGGCCTCGCGCAGTACCGCCTCCAGCTCCCTCTCGGGCAGTCCGACGGCGTCCCGCAGCAGATCGTGCCCGACGCGGCGTCCGGCGACGGCCGCGGTGCGCAGCACCTGCTGGGCGGTGTCGGACAACTGCTCGAACCGGATCAGCAGGACGTCGGCCAGGCCACTGGGCAGACTGCTGTCCGAGGCGTCCGCGGCGACCGTGGCTTCCGTGGCGGCGACGAGTTCCTCCGCGTAGAACGCGTTGCCCTCGGCACGCTCGACGATCCGGTGGACGGCGGCATCAGGCAGCGGGCGGTCCCGCAGGGAACGCACCAGGCGAGCCACGTCCGCATCGGGCAGCGGCTGAAGTTCCAGCCGCTCCACGGCCGGCAGCCGCACCAGCTCGGCCAGCAGGGGACGCAGAGGGTGGCGGCGGTGCAAGTCGTCCGCCCGGTACGAGGCCAACACCGCGAGCCGCCGGTCGCGCGAGCCGCCGGTCGGCCGCTGGAGGACACCGCGGCTGAGCAGGAACCGCAGCAGATCCCGGGAGGACTGGTCGGCCCAGTGCAGATCCTCCAGGACCAGCAACAATGGCGCGACGTCCGTCACTTCGGCCAGCACAGCGGCCACGTCCTCGAAGAACCGCAGCCGCCGGTTCACGTCCCCCACGGCGTCCGCACCACCCGCGAGCATCCGTTCCGTCACCGGATGACCGCCAAGAACCGAGGCGAACCGCTGGTCCGCGGCCAACGCGCCAAGGACTTCGGTGAACGGCAGATACGGCAGCCCCACATCGCCGAGGTCGACACAGTGCCCGGTGAGCACGGTCATCCCGTCCGCGGCGGCCCGCCCGGCCAGCTCATCCAACGCCCGCGTCTTCCCGACCCCGGCATCCCCGCCGATCAGCACGGCACGAGCCTCGCCGCCTCGGGCACGCTCCAGCACATCGGCAAGACGGCCGAGCTCGTCTTCCCGGCCGATGAATGGGCTGGTGAACTGGGTGTACGACACGATCCACATCCTGGCACACGGCTTCGTGAGCGCCTGGTGGTGGACCTGGACAGAGCAGGGCCGCACGGTACGCTCCGCCACGTGACGAGCACTGGCATGAGCGACGCACAACTCAACCGGCTGTGGGGAGCCCTGGCCCTGTCTGTCCAGCCCCTCACTGCCCGTCCTGGGGGCACTCGTACTGCCTGTCAGGGCCCCAGTGGTCCACAGGACCATCGTTGTTCTGACTGAACGCGCCGCAGTGCAGCACCAGCCGCTGGCCCTGCTCCGTGTGGTTGAGCATCACGATTGCCTTGCTCAAATCCGACCGCTGACCCATGAGCGGCTACTGGTCCACGAACTCAACCGAGGCGTCTTCGTCCGCAGACCGAGCGCCGCGGACGTCGCCGACATCTACCGCGTACGTCTCCTCGTGGAGTGCGCCGTCGTCCGCTCGCTGCCCGAACCGCCGTACGCCCTCGACGGCTTGGCGGAGGCCGTCATCGAGGGCGAGCGGGCCGCCGCGGCGCAGGACTGGGACGCGCTGGGCACGGCGAACTTCCACTTCCACCGCGAACTCGTAGCCCTGGCCGGCAGCCCCCGCATAGACCAGACCATGCGCACGGTCCTGGCCGAACTCCGCCTGGCCTTCCACGCATTGGACGACCCGCAGGCCCTGCACTCCCCGTACCTGGAACGCAACCGGGCCCTGCTTGAAGCCTTGCAGACGGGCGACACGCCCCTGGCCGAGCAACTGCTGGAACGCTACCTCGCCCACTCCAGCGGCAACTTGACGCGCGCAACGAGCGACCAGGGGCAGCAGACGCCCAGAGCTACTGACAGGTAGCCGATTACAGGCGGCGGACTTGCAGTTCTCTTCACCGGACACGCCGACCGGGTCCCGCCCAGTGGCCACGGTGAACACGCTGGTACAACGACGGGATGACGTTTGGCCACCATCGAAGCGCCGGCCGACGACGCGGCCCGATTCCGTGAGGTCCTCGCCGAAGTATTGGCCTACGGACGAGCTGACGCGTTGCCCGTGCGTGTGGCGCGCGGAGTCAGTCACGCACCTGGTCGGCCGCTCCAGTGTGGGGACACTGATGCCGCCGCGGTCGTCGGTTCGAGCGGGTAACGCCCTGGAGGCCGGAGCCAGGCGTCCAGATGGGCTGCGATGCGCGTGATCGTCCGGGCATTGTCCTCGTACAAATGCCCCTGCATGCCCGCCGCCTGTGCGGCCTCGACATTGACCGGGACGTCGTCGATGAAGAGACAGCTCTCCGGCTGCACGTCCAGGCTGGCGCATGCGACATCGAAGGCGCGTGGGTCCGGTTTCTCGATGCCGATCTCGTGCGAGTAGACGATCTGTTCCACCAGGTCGTCGAAGTGGTACAGCGCTGTCTCCCGCTCCCGCGCGCCCACGAAGCTGTTGCTCAGGATGCCCAGCCTGCAGATTCCCCGAAGCTGTCGGACGTAGGCGATGAGTTCCTCGTTCGGCGTCCCCAGATACTCCGTCCAAAGATCAGTCATGAAGGCTTCGACCTGGGGCGCGTCGAGCCGTAGGCGTGCTCCCACCTGCTCGTGCACCTCACGTTCGGTGATGGTCCCGACGCTCCCGGCCTCCCACACATCACGCATCCGCTCATGCAGCGTGCCCAGCGGCAGCTCCAGCCGCTCCTCCCACCGTCGCACCCACCCTGTCTCCGGAGTGACCTCCAGTACGCCGCCGATATCGAGAATGACGCAGGTCGCGGTCACGCGAACTCCCCCTTCATGTGGTCTGTGGAACAGTGTTGTCCTTGCCCTGCTGCCACGGTCAAGCGATCTTGGAACGTTGTGACAGCTCTGTCGCGAGGCGAATTTCAGCCGCTGATGGGTGTTCGCGACCCGCGAGAGCCCGGCACTCTTGCGCCGGATGCTGCCCGTGTAGTCGGCTGGCCCTCATGGGGAAGAGGAGCATTGCCGTAATAACCGCCGCCCTTGTCGCGGGGTCCCTTCTGACGGGCGTACCGAATGCGGGTGCGCAAGCCGCCGAGCATGGCACCGGCAGCTCGTCGCCGCCGACCGGGTCAGGTCTCGCATCCGGGGTCGATCTGGACACCGTGACGATTCCGGAGTTGCAGACGCGTATGGCGGACGGTTCGTTGACCTCGTCGACGTTGACCCGTGCTTACCTGCGGCGCATCGAGAAGGTCGACCCCAAGATTCACTCGGTGCTGCGTACCAGCCCGACTGCCTTGCGCCAGGCGGCCGCCAGCGATGCAAGGCACCGGAATGGAGAGACACTTGGGCCACTGGACGGCATCCCCGTCCTGCTCAAGGACAACGTGAACACCCGTGACATGCCGACGACGGCCGGTTCGCTCGCGCTCGCCGGAAGCCCGCCCGACATCGATGCCGCGCTGGTCACCCGGCTGCGGAAGGCGGGGGCGGTGATCCTCGGCAAGACCAACCTCTCCGAGTGGGCCAACTTCCGTTCGGCCAAGCCCACTTCAGGGTGGTCGGCGGTGGGCGGGCAGACCAACAATCCCTATGTCCTCGACCGGAATCCATGCGGTTCCTCCTCCGGTTCGGCCGCCGCGCTCGCCGCGTCCTTGTCGCAGGTGGCGATCGGCACCGAGACGGACGGATCCATCGTCTGCCCGGCCGGGATGAACGGCGTCGTCGGCCACAAGCCCAGCCTCGGCCTGGTCAGCCCGTCGGGCGTGGTGCCGATCTCTGCCGAGCAGGACACGGCTGGGCCCATGGCCCGCAACGTGATCGACACCGCGCTCACGCTTTCGGTGCTGAGCGGTGGTGAGAGCTCGAGCCCATCCGGCCTGCCGGCCATGGACGCCAAGGACGCTTCGGCAGGCCACGGCGGCACCGACCTCCGCGGCAAGCGCATCGGCCTGTGGCGCCTGCCCTCGCTCGGATCCGACGTGGACGCCGTGATGACACGTACGGCGAAGAAGCTGCGCAAGGCCGGCGCAGTGGTCGTGGAGGTGACACCCCCATACCAGGCGCGGCTCGCCGAGCTCGAATTCCCGGCGCTGCTCAGCGAGTTCCACCGGGACATCGACGCCTACCTCGGCACACGCGAAGGCCCCCAGAACCTCGCCGAACTGATCGAGTTCAACCGCGGTCACCCCGAGGAGCAGGCCTGCTTCGCCGGCCAGGAGCTGTTCGAGCAGGCACTCGCCGCGCCGCCCACCACCGACCCCAAGTACCGTGCCATGCGCGCCGAGTTGAAGGACCTCTCCCAGCGTTCCATCGACGAGACGATGGCCACCCATCGCCTGGACGCGATCGCGGCGCCCACGAACCCGCCCGCGTGGACGACCGACTGCGCGCGCGGCGACAACGACGTCATCCCCTCCTCCACACCGGCGGCCGTCGCCGGATACCCGTCCCTCTCGGTGCCCGCCGGGACCGTGAACGAACTGCCGGTCGGCCTGCTCCTGATGGCCGGCGACCACCAGGACGCCAAACTGCTGTCTCTGGGGTCCGCGGTGGAGCACCGGTTGCAGGCCTGGCGAGCACCGCGCTTCCTGCCGACGATCGGGGCCGGCGCCCCACGGTAAACAGGGGGTCCGTTCGGAGACCGCCGACGTCAGCTCGAACGTAGCGCGGCTACGCTCGAGCTGACGTAGCGCGGCGCAGTCCCACCGGGTCGAACGCGAGGAGTGCTTGTCCGTCACCAGGCCGACGCTGAGGGTGCCGTCATGGAGAGGAAGGGCCCATAAGCATCCGTGCTTGCGGAAGACGTCGTGGAAGCGGCGCACACCCTTGAACCCAACGCAGAGACGGCCCTTCATGTCTGAGCAGGAAATCCCGCGCGATTCCATGTCCGCCGAGGAGATCGAGGCGGCGCACTTGGTCGCCGCGCCCAAGCTCAACGGCCAGGTCACCCTCCGGGAGTACGACCCGCGGTGGCCTGTGGTCTTCGAGCTGGCAGCCGCGCGGATGCGTGAGCGCCTCGGTCACCTGGACCACCGGATCGAGCATGTCGGATCCACCTCAGTGCCTGACCTCCCCGCCAAGCCGGTCATCGACGTGCTCCTGATCGTCCCCGACGCCGCCGACGAGGCGTCCTATGTGCCTGCCCTCGAGGAGCTCGGCTTCGAGCTCGTCATCCGCGAGCCCGAGTGGTACGAGCACCGCGTCCTACGCAAAGACAACCTGGACCCGAGTGCTGATCGGGCCAACCTGCACGTCTTTCCAGCGGGCTGCCCCGAGGTCGACCGCATGCTGCTCTTCCGTGACCGGCTGCGCGAGCACAGCGACGACCGTCAGCTGTACGGCGACACCAAACGCTCGCTGTCGCAGCAAACGTGGGAGTACATGCAGAACTACGCCGACGCCAAGTCCGAGGTGGTCGCCGGCATTCTGGAACGGGCGACAGCCGAGAACGGCAAAGACTCCGACGCGTGAAGCCGAACCTCGACTCGCCCGCGCGCGGGCGTGCCGCCGAGCTTCCCTTCGGCAACACGCCCGCTGGGCGGTCCAGCTATCCGACGCGCTGGATCCGCGCATTGCGGATCAGGAACTTCCCGGCCTCTCGCACCTCCTCGAATGCCGCGTTGTTGAGCAGCGCACAGCTGCCCGACGCCGAAGTGACCTCCACCGTGGTGGACTTGGAGTTGTCCAGGTTCGTCACCTTCAGTTGCGTCCCGACGGGGAACTCGTTGCTGGACGCGGCCGGTGCGCCGCCCTCGCCGGACAGCGTGACGGTGGAACCGGCACAGACGACCTCGCCCTCCGCCCCCGCGTTTCCGCCACCCGCGGGCGGCGCCGTGCCCGTGGCGTCGCCTCCCGGCTCCTCCGCCGGCGGCTGGGCAGCGTCCCCACCGGCGCCTTCACCTTCACCGGCGCCTGCTTCCTCACCGGCTCCCGCGCCGGCCTCCGCGCCCGCCTCGGCACCGGCCCCGGCCCCGGCACCCGCGTCCTCACCCGCGTCGCAGCCCGACGCCGCCTGCTTTCGCCTGATCTCCTCGATCACCGCTTCCCGATTGGCGATCCGCGCCGCGGACTGCGCATCAGGGTTCGCCCGCTGACCTGCGATGAACTCCTCGTTGTTGCTCAGTGCGGTGGCCAGTCCGTCACACGCCGGTGAGGCCTGGCTCGTCCCCGTCATCACCACCGCGGTGCCCGCCACCAGCGCGGCGGCGCCCACCATGAGGGCGACCTTCTTCTTTCGGCTGAGGGTCTTCTTGCGCGACACGAGCGACTCCTGTCCCCCGGGGTGTACGCCACCGCCGGATGGGTTCCGTGTGCCGTCACGTACGCGCAGCAAGCCCGTTCGTCTCAACTGCCCCATCAACAACTTCCGTACCAGGGAGGGGAATGCGCGCCGGGGTGCACGTCCGTGCCTCAGACGGTTTACTCGCCGCATGAGTGACACCACTGGAATGCTGACCGGTAAGACCGTCATGATCACGGGCGCGTCGAGCGGCATCGGAGAAGCTGCCGCCCGTCTGTTCGCCGCCGAGGGAGCAGCGGTCCTTCTGATGGCTCGCCGCGAGGACGTACTCAAGCAACTGGCCCAAGAGATAACCGACTCCGGGGGCCGGGCGGCCGTCAGCGCGGGCGACGTCGCGGTCGCCGAGGACGTACAGCGCGCCGTGGACGCGGCCCGTGAGCACTTCGGCGCCCTGGACGCGGCGTTCAACAACGCGGGTTTCGCCGGCAAGGACCTCGCCCCTCTGCACGAGCTCGATCAGACTGTCTTCGACCGCACGATGGCCGTCAATGTCAGCGGGACCTGGAACTGTCTGCGTTCTCAGATCCCGGTGATGCTCGAGGCGGGCAGGGGCGCGATCGTCAACACGTCGAGCACCGCGGCCATGGGAGCCACCGGAGCCCCCGTGCCTTACGTCGCCGCGAAGCACGCGGTGCTCGGCATGACCAGGGCCGCGGCGGCCGAGTACGCGGCACATGGCATCCGCATCAACACGCTCGTCGTCGGCACCACCCGCACAGACATGATCAACCAAGCGGTCGAGACCTACCCAGAGCTGGCCACGGCTTTCGTCGCCCGCCAGATGCAGCAACGCATGGCGGATCCCTCCGAGATCGCCGAGGCGGCCCTGTGGCTGTGCAGCGACCGCGCCTCGTTCGCCACGGGGTCGGCACTGGCCGTGGACGGCGGGTGGACAGCCGGCTGACGGCTGCCGCAGGGCGAAGACAGGAGGCCATGGGAAGCGCTGCGCGGCCTCCGAGCCGCGCAGTTGACCCAGACTCGTCGCCCGTCCATTCGGTCGAGGCGGTCGAGTCGGTCGAGCCCGAATCGCTTGATCACGTGTTCAGCTACCCCGTCCGCCGATCTGTGGGTGTTGTCGACGCGGACGTAGTAGCCAGCGCACCAACTCCCTTACTCTCCTTTCGAGTTGCTCCGATGCTCGCTGTCGACCTCCCGCAGGTGGCGCCGAGAAGCCTGGACGTCGCGCTTGGACGGCAGAGCGCGGGGGCTGGCCGCGCCGTCCCACGCGCCGACGAAAGGAAGGCGGGCCGAAAGGCCCTTCGGTCCGGGCCCTTCGCCGCGGTCCCGGCGGGCCGGGATGGCCCAGACTTGGCTTCGGACGGAACTTACGGTTCCGTAGGTTCCGGGGTTCGAGCAGCGAGGTTGTGCCACATGCCGAAGACCACAGTGGGCGGGGCGCTGCCCCAGATCATCCAGGGCGGTATGGGCGTCGGCGTCTCCGGCTGGCGCCTGGCCCGCGCCGTCTCCCGTGCCGGGCAGCTCGGAGTCGTCTCCGGCACGGCGCTCGACGCGGTGCTGGCGCGCCGCCTCCAGCTCGGCGACCCGGGCGGCCAAGTGCGGCGCGCCCTCGCGGCCTTCCCCGCCCCGGAGTTGGTGTCCGCCGTCCTGGACCGCTTCTATGTCGAGGGAGGCATCGGCGAGGGCGAACGCTTCCGTACGGAACCCATGCTGCGCGCCGAGCGGGGCCGCCCCGCGGAGCTCCTGACGGTGCTCGGCAACTTCGTGGAGGTGTGGCTGGCCAAGGAGGGCCACGAGGGCCGCGTCGGCATCAACTACCTGGAGAAGGTGCAACTGGCCCTCGCGCCCGCCATGTTCGGGGCCATACTCGCGGGCGTCGACTGTGTCCTCGTGGGCGCCGGTGTCCCCGGCCATGTCCCGGATCTGGCGACACGCCTTGCCCGCGCGGAGCCGGTGACGGTCGCCGTCGCGGTGGACGGGGACGACGATCCCTACCCGCACCGCTTCGATCCGCGAGCGGTCATGTCCGGGGACGCAGCTATGCCCGGGGAGCGGGAGCATTCCTCAACTCCCCCACTGGCGGCTGGCGTTGTGACGGACATCGGCGGTTCCCTGGTGACCGGGCTGCGCCGGCCCGACGTCCTCGCCATCGTCTCGCTGCCCGTCCTCGCCTCCTACCTCGCCAGGGACGACGCCACCCGGCCCGACGGCTTCGTCATCGAAACCCACGGCGCGGGCGGTCACAGCGCGCCCCCGCGCGGAAGGCTGACGCTCGACACCGACGGTGACCCGGTCTACGGCCCTCGCGACCACCCCGACCTGGCCAGAATGACCGCGCTCGGCATCCCCTACTGGCTGGCCGGCGGCACCGCCCATCCCGACCGACTCGCTGCGGCCCGCAGCGCCGGAGCCAACGGGGTGCAGGTCGGCAGTGCGTTCGCACTCAGTGAGGAATCCGGGTTCGACCCCAAGCTGCGCGGGGAGCTGAAGAAGCGGGCACGTTCCGGAACCCTCGCGGTGCGAAACGATCCCTCGGCCTCCCCGACCGGCTTCCCCTTCAAGGTGGCGAAGCTGCCGGGAACCCTCGCCGACGCCGATGTGCTCGCAGGCCGCCGTCGCGTCTGCGACCTCGGATACTTGCGTACGCCCTACCGCACCCCCACGGGCGCCATCGGCTACCGCTGCCCGGCCGAACCCGAGGCCGCCCATCTGCGCAAAGGCGGCGAGGCGTCCGCCACCGAGGGACGGCTGTGTCTGTGCAACGGGCTGCTCGCCACCGTCGGGCTCGGCCAGCGGCGCCCCGGCGGCAGCATCGAACCGCCCGTCCTCACGCTCGGCCAGGACCTGGACTTCCTGGGCGAGTTGAGCCCTGACGGCGCACCGTACGGCGCGGTCGACGTGGTGCGGTGGCTGATCGGCACCGCCTCCGACCTGCCGCGCTCCCCCGCCGAGCACGTCGGGTAAGCCGAGCACGTCTGGTACGCCGAACACGCCGGCCGCCAAGGAGCGTGCCCGCCGTGATCACAGGCCGCTACTGCAGTGCGTGGACCGTGGCCGAGAACACCGGAGGCAACCGGGCGGCTGCGGGGACGATGAGTCGGGCGGTGCCTGGGCGGCGGCTCGCGGCCAGCAGGGCTCCGGTCAGCAGCCGGTGGCGTCGGGTCAGCAGGGTCCAGGCGCGCTCGTACTCCTGCGGCCGCCCGGCGGCCAGGGCGTGGACGGCTGCCTCGGCCGTCGCCAGGCCAAGGGCGATGCCCTCACCGGTGAGCGCGTCCATATAGCCCGCGGCGTCGCCGACGAGCAGGACGCGCCCGGCGACCCGGCACCGTACTCGCTGCCGCAGTGGTCCGGCTCCGCGCACGTCGGTCGCGGCCGGGCCGCGCAGCGACGCCGCGAGCGCCGGGAAGGCGGCCAGGTGTCCGTCGAACCCGCGGCGGATGCGGCTGAGGACGGCGACACCGACCAGGTCGTCACCGACCGGTGTCACATAGGCCTCGCCGTACCGGGACCAGTGGACCTCAACGAAGTCCGTCCACGGCTCGACGCGGTAGTGCCGGCGCAGTCCGTAGCGGCCGTGCGGGCGGCCCGGCAGTTCAAGCCCGAGGCTCCGGCGCACCGGGGAGTGCAGTCCGTCGGCGGCGATCATCCAACGGGCGGTGATTCCAGCGGCGTTGACCGTGTCCGCGCTCTGGTGCACCTCGCCGACCTTGCCCCGCAGCATCCGTACGCCCAACTCCTGGGCGCGCAGGTGCAGTGCGTGGTGCAGTGTCGTACGACGGATTCCCAGCCCGCCGCGACCGCGGAAGGACGCTTCGGCGCGGGTGGCGCCGTCGACGTAGCGGATGCCCCGCAGTTCGCGGCCGGTGACCTCGACTCCCAGTGCGCGCAGCGCGGCGACGCCGCCGGGCATGACCCCTTCTCCGCAGGCCTTGTCCACCGGCCCGGCCCGGGGTTCGACGACCACGGCCTCAAGTCCGTGGAGCGCGGCGCGGATCGCGGCGGCCAGACCGGCGGGTCCACCGCCGGCCACCAGTACGTCGATCACGCCGGAACGGACGTGGTCGTCGTGGCCGGGGCAGCCAGCGCCCGGTTCTCGCAGCGGATGCGCACCGTGAGCAGGGCCGCGTTGAGGACCGTGAACACGGCCCCGGTGACCCATGCGGTGTGCACCAAGGGCAGAGCCACGCCCTCGGCGACGACGGCCACATAGTTGGGATGGCGCAGCCACCGCCACCGGTAGGGGCCCCGCGTCACCAGCGGAAGGCCCGGCACGACGATCACGCGGGTGTTCCAGCGGGGCCCCAGGGTGTGGATGCACCACCACCGCAGCGCCTGGGATGCCGCGAGCACGATCAGCATCGGCCAGGCCAGAGCGGGCACGAAGGGCCGGTCGGCCAGCCACACCTCGAGTGGGCAGGCGACCAGCAGGCCGGTGTGGAGGGCGACCATGACCGGGTAGTGGCCCTGCCCGGTCATGGTCCCCCCGCGGGCGATGCTCCACCGCTCGTTGCGGCGGGCGACGACGAGTTCGGCGACGCGCTCGGCGGCGACGGCGGTCACCAGCAGTCCGTACCAGATCATGCGTCCTGTGTCCTTTACCCTTCGCCCTTCGCCCTTTGCCCTTCCGAACTACCAACGCAGCAGGACCAGTTCGCAGGCGAAGCCGGGTCCCATCGCCAGGAGCACCCCCGGCGTGCCCGGCGGCGGGCGGCGTTCGGCCAGGGTGTCGCGCAGTACGTGGAGCACCGATGCCGAGGACAGGTTGCCCACGTCGGCCAGATGCCGCCAGGTCACGTCGAGCGCCTCACCGGGCAGCGCCAGCGCCTCGGTGACGGCATGCAGGACCTTGGGGCCGCCGGGATGGCACACCCAGGCGGTCACGTCCTTCGGCTTCAGGCCGTGATCGCCGAGGAACCCCTCGACATCGTCGGCGAGGTGACGGCGCACCACATCGGGGACACTCGGATCGAGGACGACCTGAAAGCCGGAGTCCTTGATGTCCCAGCCCATGACGCGCCCGGTGTCCGGATACAGGCGGCTGCGGGTGTCCACGATCGTCGGACCGGCACTCCCGCCCCGGCGGTCCGCGCCGCACGCGACGACCGCCGCGGCACCGTCGCCGAACAGACCCGTGGCGACCAAGTTGGCCATGGACGCGTCGTTGCGCTGGAAGGTGAGCGAGCACAGCTCCACGGACAGCAGGACGGCCACGTTGTCGGGCCGACCCAGCAGGTAGTCGTGCATCCGAGCCAGTCCGGCGGCGCCACCCGCACAGCCCAGGCCGAACAACGGCAGCCGGGTGACATCCGCCCGCAGTCCGAGCCTGGCGGCCAGCCGTGCGTCGATCGAGGGGGTGGCGATACCGGTGACGGACGTGAAGATCAGCAGGTCCACGTCGGCCGCGGTCAGACCCGCCATGTGCAGTGCGCCTCGGACGGCTTCGGCACCCAGGCCCGGGGCAGCGCTGATGAAGACGTCGTTGGCGGAACCGAATCCGTCCAGCTCCGCATACCGTTCCAGCGGCAGGGTCATGTGCCGTGAACGGACCGAAGCACTGCGGTGCAGACGGTCCAGGACGCGGCGGTCGGTGCCCTCGGGCAGACAGGTGCGGGCCACTATGTCGGTGATCTCGGTCTGGGCGTGACGGTACGGTGCGAGGGCACCGCGAACGGCGGCGATCCGCGTCATGTGATTCCCGTCCGGTGTACCGACTGGAGCGTTGCTCTGCACCTGTTCCCCGGTCGGGCCCATCCGCACCAGGGATCGCCCGTCCGGCCGTTAGCCCTGGTGGCGTGGCCCGGCCCGCGGGGCGGGCCACCTACGATCGGCCGCGTGGGCACTCCCGAGCAGTCGACGGCCTCAGATGCGGCCACGAGTTGGGCCGCCCGGATCGGTGGACTGGCCGGCTCATGTCACCCCGGGCCCGTCGTGGCGGTCACCGCCCTGACCACCGCTCTGGCCGTGACCGCCGGCCAGAGCGCCGGGCGCTCCGTACTGACCGCTACCGCCGTACTGACCGGGCAACTGTCCGTCGGCTGGTGCAACGACGCCTTCGACGCACGCCGGGACACCGCCGCGGGCCGCCGCGGCAAACCCGTCGTCGACGGCACGGTCGGTGTCACGCAGGTGTGGGTGGCCGCGTACGCCGCACTGGCGCTGTGCGTACCGCTCTCACTCGCGTGCGGTCTGTGGGCGGGCGCCGTTCACCTGACCGGGGTGGCCGCGGCATGGGCGTACAACGTGCGCCTCAAGGCCACCGCTTGGTCCTGGGCACCGTACGCGGTGGGCTTCGCCGTGCTCCCGGCGTTCGTGACGCTGGGGCTGCCCGGACACGCTTGGCCCGCCTGGTGGGTCGTCGCCGCCGGAGCGCTCCTGGGGATCGGCGCCCACCTGGGAGACGTACTCCCGGACATCCACGGGGACCTGTCGACGGGCGTACGCGGATGGCCGCACCGCCTGGGCCCGGACGGCGCACGTATGCTGCTGCCGGTTCCGCTGGTGCTGGCGTCCGCGGTTCTGGTGCTGGGCCCCGCCGGGCCTCCCGGCAGCTGGGGCATCACGGCGCTCGCGCTGGCCTGCGTGATCGCGGCGGCGGGGACGGTGCTGGGACGCCGTTGGGAACGGACGGCGTTCGCGGCAGCCGTGGCCGTGGCGGTGGTGGACGTGACGCTGCTCCTGCTGCGCGGCACGGGGCTCGCCTGACCGACCGCGCACCCGCGTCGAATGATCCGCCCCCTTGCCGGGATCGCCAGGGGGACGAGCTCAGCGTTCGGCGGCGAGGGTGACGCCCAGGCCGATGAACACGCTGCCGGTCGCCGCGTCCATCCGGCGGCGCACGGCGTCACGGCCGCGCAGCCAGGCGCCGATCCGCCCCGCCAGGACACCGACCGTCCCGTCGGCCAGGAACTCCAGGACGATCAGGACCCCGCCGAGGACGGCGAACTGCAGCCAGACCGGCCCCGCCGTGGGCTCGATGAACTGGGGAAGGAAGGCAACCATGAAGGCGAACGTCTGCGGGTTGGCCATGGAGGACACCACACCGTTGAGGAAGGCTCGCCGCCCCGACATGCCGCCGCTGCCGGGGCCCGCAGCCTGACTGCTCTTGCGCTTACGGATCATCTGGACGCCGAGAAAGATCAGGTACGCGGCACCCGCGACCCTCAGCACCGTGAACACCACAGGGAACGCCGTCAGCAGCGCGGCGAGTCCTCCGGCCGCCGCGGCGATGTACAGGGCGTCCCCGGTGATCACGCCCACTGTGGCCAGCAGCCCGGCGCGGACTCCTCCGCGCACACCGCACCCGAGTACGAACAACATGTCGGGCCCCGGCGTGACCAGGGCCACGATGGTGCTCAGCGCGAACACGGCGAGGAGATGCGGATCGACCGGCATCGGGCGACCATGTCACCTCTCCCAGCCGGAAGCCACCGAGATTCCGCAACGGTTTTTGCCTGCTCGCACATCAACTCTTGACGGCCTCTGCGATCTGCAGGGCGGCCTGGGCGGGCGTGAGGTGTGTGGTGTCGACGACCTCGGCCTCGTCGTGCAGCCATGTGCGGGCGGCCTCGGCGTAGGGCTCGAGGTACTTGAGACGGAACGGTGAGGGCCCAAGAACAGTGTCCCCCTCGATGCGCCCACGGAGGGCGTCCTGGTCGGCGTGGAGGACGAAGTGCCGTACGGGAATGGCATGTTGGGCGAGGCCCGTGCTGATCTCACGCCAGTACTGCTCGACCAGGACAGTCATGGGCATCACCAGCGTGCCGCCGGTGTAGTCGAGCACGCGGTGGGCCGTCTCGACCACGAGCGGACGCCAGGGCGGCCAGTGCTGGAAGTTGTCCGTCCCGGGCAGCCCCGGAGTGATGTCCATGAGTGTCTCGCCGACCTTCTCGGCGTCGAACACCCGCGAATCCGGGATCAGCTGCTGCACGAGTGCACTGGTCGTCGTCTTGCCCGCGCCGTGGGTGCCGTTGAGCCATACGATCATGGGACCCAACGCTAACGCTGAGCGGGCCGCGGGGCTGGGCGCAGCAGAAATCGAGAGCTGCTGGAGCTCGATCCAATCATGCCGGTTCGGTCTGGCCCACCGTCCAAGCCGTGCCGCTGTGCGATCCCGCCGAGCACATGATCGCTGTCCACGGGCCATCGATATGTACAGCGCATGGCGTCATGTACAGCGCATGGCGTCGGTCGTCTTCGCGGGGTCCGCATCGTCGGTCAGCCGGCTCTCACCCGGGCCGCGAACCCGCCGGCCGAGTCCACCTCGTCGGAGGGGCCTGGACCGAAGCCGCTACTTGTTCGTCAGGTGGGCCGTGACGACGACGTTGCCCTCGTACTGCTGGCGTTGTCTGTCGAAGCCGCCGCCGCAGGTGATCAGGCGCAGTTCGGGGCGGCCCGTGTCGGCGTAGACCTTGTCGTCGGGGAAGTCGTCGGCGTCGTAGACGTCGACGCTGTCGATGGTGAAGCGGGCCGTCGACCCGTCGGCGCGGCTGATGTTGACGCTCAGGCCGGCTTTCAGGGCGCCAAGGTTGTAGAACACCGCGGGGCCGGCGGGGACGTCGACGTGGCCCGCGATGACAGCGGTGCCCTGCTCTCCGGGGGTGGGGCCGCCTGCCCACCACCCCGCGAGGTTCTTGTCGTTCTCGGGCGGCGAGGCCAGTCGGCCGCCGTCCTCCAGGGCCAGGTCCATCAGCGGCGCGTCCACGCGAATCTCCGGGATACCGACCCGCCGCGGCGGGGAGGGCGACAGGGGCGCGGCAGCTTCCGTGTGCGTCGTGCCCGAACCCGCGTTCTGGGCGGCGGCGCTGGGCTGCGGTGGGCCGCCGGGCTGTTCCGTCACCGCGAACGCGAAGGCCACCGTGGCCGCCGTGAGCAGGGTCAGACTTCTGAACGCCCGCCCGGCAAGGGAGGGCCGCACGCAGTCGCAACCAGCCATGAGCAGCCCTCCTCCAGCAGGAAGTGAGCCGCCCTGCCACGCCAGTGGATCCCGGCAGGGCGGCTTACGGGTACGCGACCGTCAGTGCTGGCGGCTGCTAGCGCGGCGGCGCAGGACAATGCCTGCGGCGGCGACGACCGCGAGTCCGCCGGCGGCGGCGAGGGCAGGCACGGCCGCCGGGTCGGTGCTGGTGGAGCCGGTGCCGGTGTGCATGGCACCACTGGGCTTCTTGGTGGCGGGCGCTGTGGGGTTCATGACCGTGTCGCCGCAGATGCGCTGGGCTTCGGAGGCGAGGGAGTTGGCGTTCTGCTCGGCCTCGGCGACCTGCTGCTTGAGCGAGGTGTCGCCGGCTTCGTACTGCTTCTTGGCGGCCTCGTAGTCGTCCTCGGCCTCGACGGCCTGCGACTGGGCCTCCTCACACGAGGAGGGCGCCATCGGTACGGCTGCCTGCGCGGCCGTCGGCGCGGCGATCAGCAGAGCGGTGCCCGCAAGGACAGTGCCGGTGGCTATCTTCAGCGAACGCATCAGGACTTCCTCCAAAAGGAGCGGCCGCGGCACGGGAGGCACCGCCAACAAACCGCCGTAGCCCCGACACAATCCGCACCGGCGACACGGTGCAGGCGCACATGTCTCCGCATCCCCAGGGCATGAGCAGACGCTTGCTTGAACGTCGCAGCTCACAGAGGCGCGTGTGGTGCGCCAGGGTGACGCACCGCCGCTTACGCCGAACGAGCACCCACCCTTCTGGGGAGGCAGGCCGAAATCAGGTCAGCCTGGGGAGGATTTCGGCGGCGACTCGGTGGCCGGAACCGGCGGCTCCATCGATGTAGCCGGCCCATTTGGTGGCGGTCTCGGTGCCCGCCCAGTGCAGGGGGCCGACCGGCCTGCGCAGAG
This sequence comes from Streptomyces sp. A18, assembly GCF_059026065.1. Taxonomy (NCBI): domain Bacteria; kingdom Bacillati; phylum Actinomycetota; class Actinomycetes; order Kitasatosporales; family Streptomycetaceae; genus Streptomyces; species Streptomyces sp. A18. The sequence continues at coordinate 28,103 of NZ_JBWLKL010000005.1, forward strand.
CCGGGCCGAAGCGGGTGAGGGTGCCGGGAACGGCGAATGCGCCGTAGCAGCCGCGGCTGTACTCCTCCTCCGCCCAGTCACGTTCGAGGTAGGCGATGGGGTCGCGTGCGCGGGGGCCGAAGTAGCCGACGAGGTCGTTGATCACGTGGGCGCGCCGCTCGTCGGGGTCCATGCGTGCTCCGGCGTCCGCGTGGCGGCCTTCGAGGAAGCCGACGAGCACGCCGGGCGAGCCGTCATGGGGTGTGTTGTCGAAGACTGTGGCAAAGGGACGGTGGGTGCTGTTGGCCGTGCCGCTGAGGCCTGCCTGACGCCAGAAAGGCTCGTCGTAGGCGACGTTGATTTTGATCACCCGGCCCATCGGCATGCGCTGGACGAGCTGGTCTCGGTCGCCGGGCAGGCCCGGGGAGTACCGGATGCGTGCGGCGAGCGGAGGCGGCACCGCGACCACGGCCCGGCGGGCGCGCACGGTCAGGCCGTGGCGTGTGGCGACGCGGACGCCCGAGTCGTTCCAGTCGATGTCAGTGACCGGCGCGTCGAGGACGACCCGGTCGCCGAGTTGCTTCGCCATCTCCAGTGCGATGCGCTGTGTCCCGCCGATCACGCGGTCCTGCTGCGCGCCGCCGACGGTGTTGATCAGCATGTCGAGGCCGCCGGCCGACCCGATGTAGAAGGCGGCCCAGAGCGCGGACATGTCCTGAGGCCCGGTGGAGAACACCGCCTCGGTCACCATCCGGAAGAACGCGCGGCCGTTCTCGGTGTGCGCGGTCTTGCGCAGCCAGGTGTCGAACGTCTGGGCGTCCAGCTCCTCGGCGCCCGCCGCCAGCCACGGATCGCTCGCGGCGACTTGGCGTGCGATCCGGTCCAGGCGGTACTGGACCTGCCCGATGTCGGCCAGGACGATGGGGTTCGACTGCGGGATCCGGCCCGTGTACTGCGACCGGGACGAACCGAACTCGGCGATGTGCTCGCCGTCGACATGGGTGGGGTAGGTGCGCAGCCCCAACTCCTTGATCAGCGCCAGGACTTGGTCCTGTCCCGGACCGACCCACTGTCCGCCCGCCTCGATGGGCGCGCCGCCGGGCAGCTCACTGTTCAAAAGGCGGCCGCCCACGCGGTCGCGTGCCTCGATGACCAGTACGTCCGCACCGTTCTGCGACAGGTCGCGGGCGGCCACCAGGCCGGCCACCCCGGCCCCGACGATCACGACGTCCACCGACTTATCCATCACCCTCACCTCACATGCAGAGTGAATCTGACATACACAGCGTATGTGATATCCATGCCGCATGGATACGCTGCGTGAGAGGTACGCGGAGAACACCCGCCGGACCCTGCTCGAGACCGGCCTGCGCCTCTTCACCGAGCGGGACTACGCGAACGTATCCGCGGAAGAACTCGTGCGCTCCGCCGGGCTGACCCGCGGCGCGCTCTACCACCACTTCAACGGCAAGCCCGGACTCTTCGAGGCCGTCTTCGAGGAACTCGAGCGCCAGGCCACCGAACGCATCGAGGCGGCGATCGCCTCGTTCCCGGACGCGCGCGAGGGCGCCGACCGCGCCGTCGACGAGTTCCTCGACGTGTGCACCGAACACGCCTACCGGCACGTCGTGCTCCAGCAGGGCCCCATCGCCCTGGGCTGGCAGCGCTGGCGCGAGCTGGACCAGCGTCATCTCGGCGGCCTGGTCCTCGACATCGTGAACACCGCCCGCGACGCCGGCCTCATCCGGCCCCACCCGACCGATCTGATCGCCAGAGCGCTCTACGGCGCCTTCACCGAACTCTCCCTGACGATCTCGGAGTCCGACGATCCCGACCACGCCCGGGACCAGGCAGCGAGCCTCGCTCGTGATCTCATCAGCGGGCTGATGGTCAACAGCCAGTCCTCATCGGCGTGATGGCCTCCACCGGCACATAACCCCCTTGGCCCTGGCCATCATCGGTCAGCCGCGCCCCTTCCGGCCCGACTGTAAAGAGCACACCAATTCCCGGAGCGCTCCACCGGCGCTCCACCAAGTGCCCTTCACCGAGCCGCCGTCGGCCAATTAGTCTTTCCTCCGCCGTCTGCACCTCCGATGGCGCCGGTGCCACCAGCGGCCACTGACAACTCCTGGACGTGCCGTCCTAGTTGGAGCCCGCGGTCCCACCACACCGCGTGGCCTGTTCCCCTTTCCCGAGGAGCCATCGCATGCACCAGTCACCGCCCCTTGTCCTGGACGCCGCCGGCAGCGACCGGCACTCCGAGGATGCCGAACTGCGCTCGCGCGGTCCGGCTGCGCGCGTCGACGTCCTGGGCGTCGACGCGTGGGCGGTGTCCGACCCGGCTCTGCTCAAGCAACTCCTCACCGACCCACGGGTCTCCAAAGATCCGCGGCAGCACTGGCCGATGTTCCCGGACAAGATCGTCGGCGTGTGGCCGCTCGCGCTGTGGGTGGCCGTCGACAACATGTTCACCGCCTTCGGCAGCGACCACCGGCGGCTGCGGCGGCTGGTCAGCCCGGCCTTCACGTCGCGCCGTATCGCCGGCCTGCAGCCGCGCATCGAGGAGATCTCCCACGCGCTGCTCGACGAGTTCGAGCACGAGCTCGCCAACGCTTCTGCCGCAGAACCCATCGACCTTCGCGAGCGGTTCGCCTATCCGCTGCCCATCCGGGTCATCAGCGAACTCATGGGGCTCCCCGACCACTCCAAGACCGGCTTTCGCCGTACCGTCGACGCCATCTTCGACACCACACTCAGCCTCGACGAGGCCGCCGCGAACACCCAGGAGGTGTACGCGATCATGGCCGACCTGGTCGCGGCCAAGCGCGCGGAGCCCGGCGATGACATGACCTCCGTACTCATCGCCGCCCGGGACGACGACGGCTCCACGCTGACCGAGCAGGAACTCCTCGACACGCTCCTCCTCGTGATCAGCGCGGGCTACGAGACCACCGTCAACCTCCTCGACCAGGCCATCGCCGCGCTGCTCACCCACCCCGAACAGCTCGCGCTCGTCCGCGAGGGCAAGAGCGCGTGGACGGACGTCGTCGAGGAGACGCTGCGCTACGAGGCACCGGTCGCGCACCTGCCGATGCGGTACGCGGTCGAGGACATTCCGCTGGCTCAGGGACTCACGATCCGTGCGGGCGAGGCGATCCTCGCCTCCTACGCGGCAGCGGGCCGCCACCCCGACCTGCACGGCCCGAGCGCCGAGTCCTTCAACCTGACCCGGGCCAGCAAGACCCATCTCGCCTTCGGCCACGGCGTGCACGTCTGCCTCGGCGCCGCCCTGGCCCGGATGGAGGCCGAGACCGCGCTCCGGGCGCTGTTCACCCGCTTCCCGGACCTCACCCTCGCCGTCCCGGCATCCACCCTGCTCCCCGCGGAGTCATTCATCTCCAACGGACACCGGGAGCTGCCGGTCATCCTCCGTCCGAACACCGGCAACTGACCGGGGCCGTCCTCACCCGGAGGGCTCGTCCGGCACCGGCTTCTCGGGGTGGCTCTCCAGGCCCCGGGATTCGCCGCGCCTCGCGGTGCCTCCCTCGTCCGTGTCGGGTACTTCGGCCGCGTTGCCGCTGCTGTCGTCGTCGGCCTTGCCCGCGTCCAGGTCCCAGGCGTCCGGCCCGTCCGTCGCCTGCTGGTCGGGCGGGTCCCTGGGGACGGGCGTGCTGCCGTCCTCGCCGGGGGCGGCCGGTATCCGATCACTCACGTTGTCTCCTCGTCGACCGTTCGGCTCCTGGCCGGAGCAGGTACCCGCAGACGCCGCGCCGACACGTCCGCGGCTTTGTGCGCCGCGCCGGGACGGTGCCCCGATCTTCGTGGCTTCTGCCAGTACGGAGGTCCGCCGCCCCCCGTAGAGACTGCCAACCAAGAGCCGCGGCATGCCCCGGCGACGGGGGCGGCATCCAAGGGCGTACCGAAGGAGACAGCACCATGGGCTCGCAGCAGTACGACATGATCGGTGAGGCCTACGAGGGCTTCAAGGCCCTGCCGCTGGAGCAGTACGCGATAGTGCCCAGCTTCTTGGCCATGGTCGGGGACGTGCGCGGCAAGTCGATCCTCGACCTGGCCTGCGGGACCGGCTTCTACAGCAGGGAGTTCAAGCGGCGCGGCGCCACCGATGTCCTCGGCGTCGACATATCCGGCGAAATGGTCTCTGTGGCCCGGCAGTTGGAGGAGCGCGATCCGCTGGGTGTGCGCTATGAGGTCGGTGACGTGGCCCAACTGCGGCCGCTCGGTGAGCGCTTCGACATCACGCTGGCCGTCCAGTTGCTCAACTACGCGCCGGACATCGCGACCACGGAACGCATGTGCCGCAACATCCACCGGAACATGAAGCCGGGCGGCGATCTGTTCTTGCTCAATCAGTCACCTGACTTCCGCTTCGACGGACCGGGCCCGGACAAGTACGGCTTCCGCAGCGTGCTCACCGGCGAGGAGGTCGAGACGGGACGGCAGGTGAGGACCACGGCGCTGCTCGACCCGGCACCGGTCTCGTTCGTCGCCAACCTGCCGCGCCGCGACGTCTATGAGAAGTGCCTCCATGCGGCCGGGTTCAGCGACTTGGCCTGGGCCCCCCTGACGGTGTCGGAGGCCGGCGTGCGCGAGTTCGGCGCGGACCACTGGTCGGACTTCCACGCCAATCCCCCGCTGGAGATGCTGCACTGCCGCGCCTGACGACCGCCCGGACACCCGGCGGTCCTATCCGCCCCATCCAGCGGCGACCGCCGGGCAGTCGGGCACGGCGGTCACGACGGTCACGACGCTGAGGGCCGCCACAGCGGTGCTTGCGACCGGGCCTGTTCCGCGGGCGTCTCGCGGACCAGGTGGTAGAGGATCTCGAAGTACGCCTGCCAGCGGTCGGGATCCGGCAGAGCACTCTGCGTACGCCGGGACCGCTCAGCTCGCACCAGTGGCTCCATGTGCTCCCACACCGAGAGCACCGACCCGCCCAGGTAGCCGGAGACAGGACCTATGTCCACCACCCCGTGGGCGACAAGGGCGCCGAGGTTGTCGTAGTACCAGCCCAGCTCACGCACCAGGTCGCGCCCCTCCTCTGGAAGCCCGGCCAGGCCCAGGGAGAGGTCATAGCCAGGCAGTTCCTCGTGCACGAAAGTCCGCGCCTGCCCAAGCCGGATGCTGCGGTGCTCCCGGAACAGGTCCACCACCACGGGCAGGGCGTTGGCCTGCTGCGAAAGCCTCAGCTGACGCAGCGACACCAGCCCCGACATGCCGAACGCCAGCAACGACACCACCAGTGCCGCGATCTCCATCAGAATCCCCCGCCTCCGGTCAGCCCTTGTCCGCCACGTGCGCGGCAGCCTCAGGGCATCCACGCCGTCCGGCCGCCCCAGCACACCCTCTCCGATCTCCGGATCCATGGTGAGCACAAGCTCGGCGCCCCGCGGTCATTCCGACGTCCACCCTGTCTTGATCACTGCCTCGCAAGCACCTTTTCAGCCCCACGTTTCGGCAAGACCCGCGGCGTCAACGCTCGAGTCCCGCCTCAAGCAGCCTGCTCACCGGTCGACGCGTGGCGAACAGGGCCAGGCCGATGCCGATGCCGCAGACCGCGGTGATGGTGAAGTAGGAGGCGTTGTCGATCGCGGTGAACAGCTGGCCGAGGAGGCCAGCCAGGGACGAACCGAGGGCGAGCGTGAGGAAGTTCAGTCCGACCATCTGGGAGCGGAACTTCTCCGGACCGATCCTCGTGGCGAGTGAGAGGCCGATCGGGCCGATGAAGACCTCGGAGGAACCGGCCGCCATCATGAACAGGAGGATGAGGAACAGCGGTATCTCGGCGTTGCCCGTGGCCTCGGAGATGACGAGCAGGAAGAGGTAGGCGCAGCCGATCTGGGTCAGGCCGATGGCGACCTTCGTCACCGGCCCGGGTTGGCGCTCTCCCAGAGTGCTCCACAGCCGTGCGATGAGCGGGGTCACGAGCACGGCCGCCAGCGGGCTGACGGTCGTGATCCAGGCGACCGGGAACGTCCAGCCGCCGATGTGCAGGTCGATACGCTCGGTGATGAGGATCGAGATCGCGGTGAACTTCTGGAAAAGGAAGCCGAAGTAGACCCCGGACGCGAGGAAGAGCGGGAGATAACCGAGGACGCGTCGGCGCTCGTCGCGGGAGACGGCCGACGACGTGGTCATGGTGAGGAAGTAGACGGCGGCGGCCACCAGCGCGGCGATGGTCACCACGGTGGACAGGTTCTCGATACGGAACAAGCCGACGGCGACGGCGGCCATCACGGCGACGACGCAGGCGAGAGCCACCAGGGCGACGAACGGCCGACGGGCCGCCGGAAGGGGGTTGTTCACGGTGCGGGCTCGTTCGGGTAGCCGCTTCATCGATACGGCGTACTGGACGAGTGCCGCGGTCATGCCGATGGCCGCGAGGCCGAAGCCGTAGTGGAAGCCGAGTTCGTTCTGGGCGAGGCCGGTGGTGAGCGGTCCGAGCACGGCGCCGATGTTGATGGCCATGTAGAAGTAGGTGAAGCCGGCGTCCCGGTAGCGCTCGTCCTCGTTCTGGTCCAGGACGAAGCCGACGATCGAGGTGATGTTCACCTTGAGCGCACCGGTGCCCAGGACGATGCACGCCAGGCCGACACCGAGGCCTGCCGCCCCGGGCGCGAAGGCGAGCACCACGTGCCCCACGGTGATGACGACCGCGCCGTAGAGCACCAGGCTCTGCGGGCTGACGAGCCGGTCGCCGAGCCAGGCACCGAGGATCTGGGACAGGTAGACGGCCCCGCCGTAGGCGCCGACGATGCCCGCCGCGACGGCCGGGTCCATCGCGAGGCCGCCGTCGGCGAGTTCGTACAGGAGGTAGAACGAGAGGATGCCCTGCAGCCCGTAGAAGGAGTAGCGCTCCCAGAGTTCGGTGAAGGCCATGCTCACCAGGCCGCGGCGGGCGGGTCCTCCGGGGGGCGCGGCCGAAGTCCCGGTCGCTTCTCCCTCGACTGCCGTGGCCGCCTGCTCTGTTGTAGCTCTCATTCGCTCAGCCCTGCCAGTCGTGATCCGAATCGTGCGATGAGGGAGGTGTCCTGGGAGTGCCTGTTCTCCTCCCATCGGTCGGCGACGCCGAAGAGCCGGTACATGGCGTGGACGCCGATCCAGCGCAGCGGTTCGGGTTCCCAGCGTCCGGAGTCGTGGTCGTTCCAGGGCAGTTGCGTCAGCGGGGTGTCCTGCCCTGCGGCTCGGTCGAGGAGGGTGCGCGCCGCCAGGTGGGTCGCGGTCACTCCGTGACCCGCGAAGCCGCGCACCACTCCGATCCGCGTGGCGGGGTCGAAGCTGACCCCGGCGCACCAGTCGCGGGTCACCCCGATGGCGCCCCGCCAGGCGTGCTCGATGGTGAACTGCACGTCTGGGAAGAAGAGTTCGAGCCGTGCACGCAGGGTGCGTACGGTACGGGCATCGACGGCCCCCTGGCCGGGAGTGCCGGAGTTGAAGGCGTAGGGCGTGCCACGGCCGCCGATGGCGATGCGGTCGTCGGCGGTGCGCTGTGCGTAGACGAAGGTGTGCGCGGCGTCGCCCAGACACTCCCGGTCCTGCCAGCCGATGCGCTCCCAGACGCTTTCGGGGAGCTGGTTGGTGACGACCATGGAGGAGTTGACGGGGATGACGTCGCGCTTGCCCAGGCCGCGTGCGTCGCTGTCGACCTGTCCGGAGTAGGCCTCCAGGCAGGTGAGGACGGTCTTGGCCCGTACGGTTCCGCGAGCGGTGGTGACCGCGCCGGCCTCGATGCGCGTGGCGCGTGTGTGCTCGAGGATCCGCACTCCCTTGGCCTCCACGACCGCCGCGAGACCGCGGACCAGTTTGGCCGGGTCGACACGGGTCGTGGAGCGGGTGAGCAGACCACCCAGGGCCGGGCCGATGGCGATCCGCTTCCTGACGGCGTCGGCGTCGAGGAGTTCGAGAGTCTCGGCACGGTATCCGTTCGCGAGATCGGCGGCGTGGGACAGCTCAAGTCGCTTCATCGCGGCAGGAGTTGTGGCCACCCGCAGATGCCCGCCCCGGTGCTGGTCGGCCTGGATCCCCTCCTCGTCGAGGATGCGCAGGGTGTCGTCGATGGACTGGTCCATCTCCCGCTGGAAGGAGGCGACCGCGGCGGCACCGTCCTGCCCTCGTTTACGCGCCGCCTTGGCGTACACGGCCCGGTTGCCCGGGATGAGCGGCGAGAGCCAGCCGCCGTTGCGCCCGGAGGCGCCGTATCCGACCTGCTCGGCCTCCAGGACGGTGACCTTGGCGGCGGGGCGGTCCACGGCGGCGTGGTAGGCGGCCCAGAGTCCGGTCAGGCCGCCGCCGACGATGACGAGGTCCTGCTCGTCGTCGGGCAGGCCTGCCGACCGGCGCTGCGACGGGTCGACGGACGCATTGTCCGCGGTGTCGCCTGCCGTCATCCAATGCGATATCTCGCCGTTGCGGTACGGGATCATCAGTAGCTCCAACAGGGGGCGCCGTCAGCGCGGAGGGGGTGCCGTCAGTAGGTGGGGGGCGCCATCGTCCACAGGACGCGGGCCTCTTCCGTGCCCGTCACCTCGGCGACGCGGTGGGGGTCGCTGCTGAGGTAGTGGATCGAGTCGAGGGCGGACAATCGGTGATGCTGATCGCGGACCCACACCTCGACCTCGCCGGACAGCACCAGGAGCACCTCCTCGGAGCTGCCGTGCGTATAGGGCTCCACGCCGGTGGAACCTCCCGGCTCGAAGTGACCGAGGAGCACCTCGAGGTGGTCGAAGGAGCTCGGGGTCAACTTGATCTTCGTGGCGCCTTCACCGAACGACATGCCGCGGGCGTCGCGGAACCGCAGGACCGGGCTGGCCGTGGACCCCCCGTGGTCGAAGAGGTCCCCCACGTTGAGCTTCAGCACTTCGCACAGCCGTTGAAGGGTGCGCACGCTCGCGTTGACCTGGTCCCGCTCGACCTGGGAGAGGTACCCCTCGGTGACGCCGGCCTGGTCCGCCACGTCCTTGAGCGTCAGGTGGAGCGCCTTCCTGCGTTTCCGCAGGCGGGCACCGACGCCGGAACCGGCGTCCGGCTGATCTGTCGTCATGGGCGGGAACTTAACAAGATCTTCGTTTGGACACAATGATTATTACTGCCATCAAAGTTTTCTTTACCAGCTCGACGCGCGGCGCATGCCTGCACCCACACCCGCGCACACGACAAGCCGGAACCACTGGGTCAGAATTGACCCAAAGGAAGCTCTCGCCCCCGCACGCGTGAGGGGGGTTCCCCGTGCTGGATGTGCCGTTGTGGCTGTGGCTGGCGTTCGCCGTCACCGTGGTCGTCTCGCTGGCCGTCGACCTGCTGGCGCACCGGGAAGCGCATGTCATCGGGTTCAAGGAAGCCGCCGCGTGGAGCGCGGTGTGGATCAGCCTCGCCCTGATCTTCGGCGGGGTCGTCTTCCTGGTCCTCGGGGTGACTCCAGGGGTGGAGTACACGACCGCGTGGCTGCTGGAGAAGAGCCTGTCGGTCGACAACCTCTTCGTGTTCGCGCTGATCTTCGCCTACTTCAAGGTGCCCCGCGCCTACCAGCACCGCGTGCTGTTCTTCGGCGTCATGGGCGCGCTGGTCTTCCGGGGCATCTTCCTGGCGGCCGGCGTGGCTGTGGTCAGCCGCTTCACGGCGGTGCTCTTCGCCTTCGCGGCCGTCCTCTTCTACAGCACGTACAAGATCCTCAAGGAGGAAGAGGACAGCTTCGACCCGGGCAAGAGCTTCGCCGTACGGATGCTGCGCAGGGTGATGCCGGTCCGGGACGAGTACGCCGGGATGAAGTTCTTCGTCAAGGAGGCCGGAAAGCGGGTCGCGACCCCGCTGCTCGCGGTCGTCGCCGCGATCGAGGCAGCCGACCTGATCTTCGCCGTGGACAGTGTGCCCGCCGTCCTCGCGGTCAGCGACGACGCCTTCATCGTCTACACCAGCAACGCGTTCGCGATCCTGGGCCTTCGGGCCCTCTACTTCCTGCTCGCCGGTCTGCTCGACCGGTTCCACTACCTCAGCAAGGGCCTGGCCCTGATCCTGTCCTTCATCGGCGTCAAGCTGATCCTCCAGGCCTCCCACAAGATGATCAGCACCAGCATCCCGGAGATCCCTTCACCGGTGAGCCTGGCAGTGATCGTCACGGTCCTGGCCGCGTCCGTCGCACTCAGCATTCGACACCCTCAGCCGGCCGACCGGGAAGGGGCCGGCGCCGCGGGGTCGACCGACGCACCACCCCCGCCTCAGACCCCTGAGGGGCGGGACGCCCCACCGAAGGACACCTGAATGGAGCCCATTTTGCAAAGTAGACCCCATCTTTTCGCAAAATGACCGTATTCTGTTGATATGAGCAGCGACGAGCGTGCGAAGACAGCGCAGGCCGGAGATGTCTGCCCCGCCTGCAAGAGCCCCGTGACCTCGGAGGTCACCCGACACAAGACGATGGGGGTTTACGTCCCTGAGTGGAAGTCAGGCCCCTGCCACAACCCGAGCTGCCCGAAGTGCGTCGACGAGCAGAAGACGTCGACGAGCAGCGCAGCCAAATCCTGACCCCGCCTGTCCGGCAGATCATGCCGGACAGGCCCCTGGTGACGAGGTCGGGTCAGCGCTTGAGCGTGAAGGTGAAGTCGCCGGAGAGCTTGCCGCTCAGCCGGACTGCCGATACGAGCTTCCCCTCTTTGAGCAGTCTCTCGACCTCGGCCCGCGAAAGGCCGCACCCTTCAGCGATCAGCCGCACCGGCCGGACGGGGATCCGCGCCGCGAAGCGGACCAAGACGTCGATCACCTCTCGGTCCAGGTGATCCGATCCGCCGGTGTCGAGACGCCACGCGTTGTCCCAGTCCAGGGCAGTGCGATTGCGGCGCTGCACGGCCGGGTCCTGGAGCAACTCGGCTGTCAGGCCGGGGTCGTTGTCATGCAGTCGGTCCAGGAGCTCAGGTCGTACGGAGCGCACGTTCATCCGCTCCAGGACCGTGAGCTTCGCCGTTTCCCCGCAGCCGGTACAGAGCACGAGGAGCCAGGCATCGATCAGCTTGTGGTTGGCGTTGACGCGAAATTTGTTGCTCGCCCGGAAGCGTTCGGACGCGCACGCGTGGCAACGTCGGAGGACGAGCGGCAGACAAGTGGGCATGACGGCCCAGTCGTTGAGCACGAAGTACACCGGTTTCAGTGAGAGTCCGCAGCAAAAAGGAGCGCGGCGCACCTGCGCGACGCGCGACAGATCAGCGTTCGGGAGGTCTCACACGGTGTACAACGGGACGCCCTTGGCTAGACGACGTGGTTCGGCAGCACGGTAATGGCGCGCGGCGGCACTCTTCCACTGGTTTTCGAGCGCCTCACCGCCCGGTTCCTTCCGACGGATCATGCGTCGAATCGACCGGAAGGCGCGGAGCTAGAATCGGAATCCGATATCGGTTCCGTCACCCATGACCGTGACGGTGTGGAGGTGGGCGGGAGTGCGGGAATTCCAGCGGGGCGCCGTACGGCTGCACATCCTCCATCACGCCGCCCAGGAGGAGATCCACGGCGCCTGGATGACCCAGGAACTGGCCGGCCACGGCTACCAGATCAGCCCCGGCACCATGTATCCGACGCTCCACCGGCTGGAGGCCGACGGACTGCTGGTCTCCGAGCAGCGGGTGGTCGACGGCCGTACCCGACGGGTGTACTGGGCAACCGAGGCGGGCAAGCAGGCCCTGGCCGATGACCGCCGGGCTCTGAAGGAACTGGCCCGCGAGGTTCTGGGCGATGGCGTCTCCGACGGGCCAGGACCGGCAGCCTGACGGGCCTGGCCGCTACGGCTCCCGGCGGGCGGTGAGCGTGCGGCGGATGCCGTAGGCGGCCACGCCCGCGGTCAGCACAGCGGCTCCGGAGATCACCGAGGCGGCGGGAAGAGCGAAGGCCAGGACCAGACAGCCGGTCAGGCCTACGACCGGAATGATCCGGGCAGGGCGCCCCTCGGCCGGAGTGAGGGTCCAGGCGGAGGCGTTGGCGACGGCGTAGTAGGCCAGCACGCCGAAGGAGGAGAACCCGATCGCGCCGCGCACGTCGGTCGTCGCCGCGAGCACGGCCACGACCGCGCCGACGACCAGCTCGGCGCGGTGGGGCACCTTGAACTTCGGGTGCACGGCGGCCAGGGCGTGCGGCAGGTGCCGGTCGCGGGCCATCGCAAGGGTGGTGCGGGAGATGCCGAGGATCAGCGCCAGGAGCGAGCCGAGCGCGGCGACGGCCGCGCCGACGCGGACGACCGGGGCCAGCCAGTCCGCCCCCGCGGCGCGTACGGCGTCCGACAAAGGTGCGCCCGCGTCCGCCAGTTGCTCCGGGCCGAGCACGGTCAGGGCGGTGACCGCGATGACGGCGTAGACGACCAGGGCGATGCCGAGGGCGAGCGGGATGGCCCGCGGGATCGTGCGCGCCGGGTCGCGGACCTCCTCACCGAGGGTGGCGATGCGCGCGTAGCCCGCGAAGGCGAAGAACAGCAGCCCCGCGGCCTGGAGCACCCCGCCGAACGTCGCGTCCGAGCCGAGCTCGATGCGGGCGGCATCCGCCTGCCCGGAGGTGAGGGCGGCGATGGCCACGGCGACCAGGACCGCCAGGACGATCGCGACGATCGCCCGCGTCAGCCAGGCCGACTTCTGCACCCCTGCGTAGTTGACCGCGGTCAGGGCCACCACTGCCGCGACCGCGACCGCGTGTGCCTGGCCGGGCCAGACGTAGGAGCCCACCGTCAGCGCCATCGCCGCGCAGGAAGCGGTCTTGCCGACGACGAAGGACCAGCCCGCGAGGTATCCCCAGAAGTCGCCCAGGCGCTCACGGCCATAGACGTAGGTGCCTCCGGACGCCGGGTAGCGGGCAGCAAGGCGTGCGGAGGACGTCGCGTTGCAGTAGGCGATCACGGCGGCGAGGGCGAGGCCGAGCAGCAGACCGGTACCCGCGGCCCGTGCTGCCGGGGCGAGGGCGGCGAAGATGCCCGCCCCGATCATCGACCCGAGGCCGACCACCACCGCGTCGGGCACGCCCAGCCGCCGCTGCAACTCCTGCGACGGCCTCGCGTCGGTCGACGGCTTGTCCATGACTCGACTCCTTGGTACGCGACATCCGGGCCATCCGGGCCATCGGGCCATCCGGAACGGTTGATATCGGGCTCCGATATCGGCCTCGGATAGCGTACGCCCTCAACGCCGACCGCCTGGCTGCGAGTGCGCCTGTGCCTGTGAGTGCGCCTGCGCCTGCGCCTGGGGGGCTTCGCCTCACCGCGCCTGGCGGCATCAGCGAGCGTTCGGGGTGATCAAACCGGATTCGTAGGCAAGGACGACGAGTTGGGCCCGGTCACGGGCGTGGAGCTTGGTCATGGCCCGGTTGATGTGGGTCTTCGCGGTCAGCGGGCTGATGACCATGCGGGCGGCGATCTGGTCGTTGGACAGGCCCCGCGCGACCAGCGTGACGGCCTCGCGTTCACGGCTGGTCAGCCCTGCCAGTTCCTCGGCGGCGCCGGTGTGGAGCGGCTGGGTGACGTACCGGTTGATCAGCTTGCGGGTGATCGACGGTGCCAGCAGGGCGTCACCGCGGGCGGCGACGCGTACGGCGTGCAGGAAGTCTTCCGGCACGACGTCCTTGACGAGGAACCCCGCGGCACCGGCACGCAGCGCGTCGAAGACGTATTCGTCGAAGCCGTAGTTGGTCAGGATGACGACGTGCACGCCGGCCAGGGATGGGTCGGCGGCGATGATGCGGGTCGCCTCGATGCCGTCGAGGACCGGCATCTGGATGTCGATGAGCGCGACATCGGGCAGGTGCTGCCTTGCGAGCGCGATGCCCTCCTGCCCGTCGGCGGCCTCGGCCACCACCTCGATGCCGTCCTCGACGTCGAGGAGTGCGCGGAATCCGCTGCGCAGGAGCGGCTGGTCGTCGACCAGCAGGACACGGATCACGACACGCGGTCCATGGGAAGTTCGGCCTGAACGCTGAAGCCGCCCTGGCCACGCGGTTCCGCGCGCAGGCTGCCGCCGAGGGCGCTGACGCGTTCGCGCATGCCGAGGAGCCCCACCCCAGGCATCGGGGTGCTCGGCGGCGCCGCCGTGCCGTCGTCGTCGACTCGTACGGTCAGGGCATCCGGACGGTAGCCGATGTGGACCGACGCCGATGTGGCGGCGGCGTGCCGGCTGATGTTGGTGAGTGACTCCTGGACGATCCGGTAGACGGTCCGGTCAAGAGCCGCCGGGAGGCCCTGGCGATCGCCTTCGATCGTCAGGGTCGCGTCCAGGCCGGTGTTCCGGGCCCGTTCCACCAGGTCCGGGACGCGGTCCAGTCCATGCGGCGGGCTGCTGTCGTCATCACGCAGCGCCTCCAGGGTCGCGCGCAGTTCCCGGGACGCCTCACGACCGGCTTCCCGGATCGCCAGCAGGGCCTCCGGAACCGGCTCACCCCGCTTGTCGGCGACATGCACAGCGGCTTCGGCCTGCACCTTGATGACCGAGATCTGGTGAGTGAGCGAATCGTGCAACTCCCGTGCGATGTGCAGCCGTTCCTCGTCGGCGCGGCGCCGCGCGGTCTCCTCCCGGGTGCGCTCGGCCTCGTCCGCCCGCCGCTCCGCCTGCCGCAGCGCTTCACCCGCGGCGCCCGCGGCGACCAGCCAGGCAATCTCCAGGGCCCCTCGGGCCTGCGCGAACGCCTCGCTCATGTCGCGCAGGGAAATCAGGGCGGCGAGCGGGAGAGCGGCCAGCAGGAGCACACTCGCCACCGCGGTGATGATGCGGTGCCCCGCCCTGACCGCCGCGTACACCGCGAACAGGAACGCGACGGCAGGCACATCGAATCCGGTCGCCTGGTAGCCGAGCGCACACAGGCCGGAGACGGCCAGAACGGGAACGGGAGCCCGGCTGCGCGCCGCCAGCGCCAGGCCACCGGTCGCCAGAAGTCCGTAGCCGAGCAGGTCGAGGCCGCCCACGGCCGAGCTCTGCTCCGACACTCCGGTGACGAGCAGCGTCGCCGCCACCCCGGCGGCGATCGCCCAGTCCCTGACATCGGCCCGGACACCGAACCGTTCTGTGGTCATACGCGGACCCTAACCGCAGGACGCAGCCGCCGAGTCCCGCCTCGGGACGAGGAGTTGGCTACCACGCACGCGGTACCGCTGCGACGGCTGTGGTATTCGCAGCACCCGGCTGCGCCACCTGCAGCAGTGCGAACTGTCTCCGTCTGCTGGACGACCGGCGATGTGCCCGGCGGACATCCTCGGACGACAACCAATCCGTGGACGAGACGCACAAGAACGAAGGAAGAGACACATGAGTTCACCAGAAGCCCTTGGGCCGGTCCGACTGACGCTTGCCGTGGCCGCGGCCGCCCTCCTCGGAGTGTTCATCCTCGCGGCACCGGCCGCCGCCCACGCCTCCGTCCAGCCGACCGCCGCCAGTGTCACCACCATGAGCGCCGGTCGCCTTGGGGCCAGCACGGCGGCCGTGCTCGCACTGACAGGCGTGATCATCGGCGGGCTGGCCCTGGCCCGCCCGGCCGGTCGCTTCGGCACCGGCACCGGGCGACTGGGAGCCGGTGCGGCCCTGTCGGCGGGGCTGATCGGCATGGCCATCGGTGGCCTGGTCGTGGCCACCTCCGAGGGAGGTCTCGGCACCGGAAACGGACTGGGCGGAGGCATCGTGGCCCTGGTGGTGGGGCTCATCGCCGTGAGCCTCGGCGGGCTGGCTCTGGCCCGCTACCTTCACACCGTGCGCACCGGCTGAGGGGCCTCGGGGGCGTCGTGCAGGTCGTGAGCGGTGTGGCTGCGCCGCTGGACAGCAGGGCCGGACCCTGGACGATCCGGATACGCGTCCGGATCACTCCCCCGCCTCCGGTTCGGCGGGGGGTGACGGGCCGCGTGAGCTGTTAACACCGCCTATCCCCCCGACACGCCGCGCCGAGCAGGCGTCAGGCGGTCTGCGGGGAGGGCGTTGTCGGGGCGGGCGCTGTTGGGGCGGCCTCGACCTCGCGGGTCTCGCGCATGATCAGCAGGCCGTTGACCACCATCAGTGTCGCGGTCAGGGCGTGGACGCCGAGCGCGGTGGCCACGGAGCCGTGGTGGGCCAGCACGGTGGCCATGTCGCCGTATGCGGCGAAGGCCTCCACCAACAGCACCCAGCCCAGCGCCCTGCGGTGACCCGTCACCAGCAGGATGCCCAAGACCAGGGCCAGGACGACGTCGCGGATTCCCTTGACGACCAGAAACCCGCCGCCGTCGCCGGACGGCCAGCTCGGCAGGCCGAAGCCCGGGGCCGTCATCTCCGGGCGCACGATGAACTCCGTCCCGAACCAGAGGATGAAGAGGATGAAGGCGACGACCAGGAACGTGTTGATCTTCTTCAGCGACATCGTTGTTCTCCTT
Source organism: Streptomyces sp. A18 (assembly GCF_059026065.1). Taxonomy (NCBI): domain Bacteria; kingdom Bacillati; phylum Actinomycetota; class Actinomycetes; order Kitasatosporales; family Streptomycetaceae; genus Streptomyces; species Streptomyces sp. A18. The sequence goes on from NZ_JBWLKL010000005.1 coordinate 44,445, forward strand.
GCGAGTTGCGAGTCCTCGTCGGCTTGATGAGCTTCGTGGAGCTTGCCGCGTCGCGTGAGGCCTGCTCGGGCCGCGCACGACGGGGCGGCTTTGGCGTCAGGCCAGGGCGGCGACCAGCAGGGCGAAGGCGGCGATGATGACGGCGACGCGGATGTAGTGGAAGCGGTCCCAGCGGGTCATCTGCTCCTTCCAGTCGTCCGGCAGGTTGCCGGCGGTCCATGTCTTGACTCGGTTGTTGATCGGGACGAGCAACAGGATCGACATGATCACGCTGACGATCAGCAACGCGGCGGCGGTGACGACGAGGCCGGTGCCGTCGTGGCGCCAACCGGCGATGGCCCAGACCCCGACCAGGGCGAGTGAGGTGATGTACCAGAACGGCATCACGGCGCCACCCAGCCGGGCCCCGTGGGTGCGGCCGCGCAGGCCGTTGTCGCCGGGCAGGCCGTTGAGGATCGGGGTGAGGAAGAAGGAGACGGCGAACTCCACCCCCACCATCACGCCGACGACCACGGTGGTGAAGACCTCAAGTGCGTTGAGCATGATGGCCCTTCCTGGGATCTAGCACTGCTAGCTGATGAGGCAACGCTAGTACTGCTGCCGCTCGATTGTCTAGCAGTGCTAGGATCGAATCATGTCGGTCAAGGAACGCAAGCAGCGCGAACGGACGGAACGCGAGCGCCTCATCGTGGCCACGGCCCGCGAACTCGCCGAGCAGCAGGGATGGGACGCGGTCACCACCCGGCGGCTCGCCGAACGCATCGAATACAGTCAGCCGGTCCTCTACAGCCACTTCCGCGGCAAACGCGAGATCATCGGCGCTGTCGCTCTGCAGGGCGCTTCCGAGATGGCCGTGGCGATGCGGGCCGCAACCGCCGCCGCGGACGGCCCGCACGCCCGGGTCACCGCGCTGGCCCGTGCCTACCTCTCCTTCGCCGAACGCCATCCGGCGGTCTACGACGCCCTGTTCCAGCTCGACGGCGGCCTGGCGTACGCGCAGGAGACCACCCCCGAGCCGTTGAAGGACGCCTTCGCCGCCCTTCTGGAGAGCCTCAGCGAGGTCGCCGGGGACGGCGTCCACCCAGGGCTGTTCACCGAAGTGTTCTGGGCTTCCCTGCACGGCCTCGCGACGCTGACACGGGCGGGACGACTGCCGCCGGAGGACATCGAGCCGCGGGTGGAGCTACTGGTGGACCGGCTCGCCGTGGTCTGACGCACCGTCCCGGCGCGCACGCAGCCGCGGTCCTCGGACCCCTGCCCGGTCCGCCACTCCGCGGGGGCCCACCATCAACTGACGGCGCGCCAGCAGCACTCCCCCGGTCAGGGCGGCCAACGCCGGGGGGCGGTGATCCTACCGGGCCCCGCACCCCACGTCCGCGACGGGCCCGCCGCCGTGCTCCCGCACCCGCTCGGCGAACAGCGTCATGACCTCGCGCTCCGCCGGCAGCGCGGTCAGTCCAGGAGCCGTTCTCCGCATCAAGCATCCGAATCTCCGTACGTCGTGATCCACATGCCTGACAATGGCAGCACGATCAGCACGATCCGTTGCCGCCGCAGCGGCTGTGCACCCAGAACACCTCGTGGGTGAGCGAGAAAAGGGGAAGACGTGAGTGAGAGCCAGCAGCCGTCGGACGTGTCGGGCAGGCTGAATACCGGGGTCGCGCACAACGCACGCGTGTGGAACTACTGGATCGGCGGCAAGGACAACTACGAGGTCGACCAGCAGGTCGGTGACCAGGTCGCCACGATGTTCCCCGTGATCCGAGACGTGGCCCGCGCCGACCGCCTCTTCCTGCGCCGCGCGGTCCGATTCCTGACCACCGACTGTGGGGTACGGCAGTTCCTGGACATCGGCACCGGACTGCCGACCCTGGACAACACCCACGAGATCGCCCAAGCGATCGCACCCGAGTCCCGGATCGTCTACGTAGACAACGACCCCATCGTGCTGGTCCATGCCCGCAGCCTGCTGACCGGCACCCCCCAGGGAGTCACTGACTACATCGACGCCGACGTCCACCACCCGGACGGCGTCATCGAAGGCGCACAGGTAACCCTCGACCTCGACCAGCCCGTCGCGGTCATGATGCTGGGCATCCTCAACTTCGTCCTCGACACGGGCGAGGCACAGGACATCGTGCGCCGGATCATGGCTTCGGTCCCCTCCGGCAGCTGGCTCGCCCTGACCCACCCCACCACCGATTCCGATCTCGGTGGCGAGGGCAACGTCGAGGCCATGAAGTTCTGGAACGAGAACGCCACACCGCCGATCACCGCCCGCAGCCGCGCGGAGGTCAGCTCATTCCTCGACGGACTGGATCTCGTCTCCCCCGGCCTCGTGTCTTGCTCGCAATGGCGCGCTGAGTCCAACTCCGCTCCCGTACTCCCTCAGTTCGGCGCCATTGCGTTGAAACCCTGATCTCTGTCAGGTCACCCGCCACAGGTGGTCCGCCGTGCCGTTGTCCTCGAACTGCACGACCTGCGCGCTGTTGGCCGTCGACATGCCGTCCACCCCGAGGACCTTGCCGCTGTGCCGATTGCGGAGCAGGAACCAGCCGTCTCCCTTGTCGACCTGCTCCCAGCACAGATGCGCGGCTCCGGTGTCGGTGAACTGAACGGCCTTGGCGGAATTGGCGGTTGACGCATCCTCGATGCCGAGCACCTTGCCGCTGTAGCCGTTGCGCAAGCTGTACCGCCCCTCGCCTCGGTCGATGAGCTGCCACGCGTGGTCGCCGGTACCGGAGTCGTCGAACTGGACCACGCGCCCGCCGTCGTCCAGCGACATGCCGTCGACCGCGAGGACCTTGCCGCTGTGCCGGTTCTCGATCCGACGATAGGGAGGCTCGGGCGTCCACGGGCGGCCGTCGGGCGTCGCCGTGGGGAAGGCGGTGACGCGCAGCCGGGCCGCGCCCATCGGAATGAGCGTGACCTCTTCCTTCGCACCGGTGGCACGAGCCGGGCTTCGCTGGAGGGGTGCCACCACGTGCTCGTCGTCCGCGACCCATTCCTCCAGGCGCCGGGCGCGGGCACGGATGCGTACCGGGACGCCCTCGTGCGTGAACGGGTCGCGTGTCAACGGCCCCGGGTCGACGGTGAAGGAGAGGTCATCACTCGGGTCGGGGGCGAGCGCGTAGTTCCAGGGAGTGGTCGCGTGCACCGCTTGGTGCGGGAAGGCGTCCGTGCCCGCGTACCGCTCGTAGGACTCGCCTATGCGCAGGGAGTACGTCAGGGGACCGCGGTCGACACTGACGGCGCCGCTCTTCCAGGTGCGCACGGCGGTGCGCTGCGGCAGCCGCAGGGTGATGCGGTCGCCGTCGCGCCACGTGCGCTCGACCTCGGCGAAAGCAGGCCCCTTCGGGGCCTTCGCCTTCCGTCCGTTGACGGAGAGTTGGGGTGTGTCGCACCAGCCGGGTATGCGCAGCCGGAGCGGGAAGCGCACCGGCTCGTCCATGTCCAGGGTGAGGGTGACGGTCTCCTTGAAGGGGTAGTCGGTGTCCTCGGTGATCGTGACCGAAGTGCCGTCCCCGACCTTCGCCGTGACCCGGCACGGTGCGTACATGGCCGCCGCCAAGCCACGGTCCGGAGTCGCGAGCCACAGCTCCTCGGTGAAGTACGGCCAGCCCATGCCGTAGTTGTGCGGGCAGCAGCGGTACTGGTCGACGCCCGGCTGGAAGGCCTGCATCGCGAACCCGTTCTGGAACTGCCCTTGGGTCTTACGGGTGTTGTCGAGGTCGACACTGTTGGCGCTGGTGACGTAGTGGACGCCCGATCCGGCCGGGTCGGTCGCCGCGGGGAGCAGGTTGAAGGCCAGCTCTTCGCACAGGTCGGCCCAGACCGGGTCGCCGGTGATGCGGGTGAGGAGTTCGTGGCTGGCCATGAACTCGACGGTCCCGCAGGTCTCGAAGCCCTGCCGGGGATCGCTGAAGCCGGGACGTGAGTTCTCGTCCCCTGCGAAACCGCCGCCGGGGAACTGTCCGTACGTCCCGATCGCGGTCGCGTAGTTGCGGTACGTCGCCCGGGTGTGGGCCGCCTTGCCGGAGCGCAGGGCGTACTGGGCGGGCTCGCGAAAACCCTGCGCCACATTGACGTTGTGCCAGTCGGCGACGCCGCCGGCCCAGTCCACGCCGTGGGTGTGCATCTTGTCGGCGAGTTCGAGCAGGAAACTCTCCTGGGTACGGTTGTAGACCCAGAAGGCGACGTCGAGCCCGTCGCCCCATCGCTTGGAGACCCAGCTGGAGTCGAAGGCGCTGGAGCCCTGCGCGTTCATGAAGCGCAGGAACCGCAGCAGGAACGGCAGGATCCGCTCGTCCCCGGTGAACTCCTCGTGGGAGCGCAGCGCCTGAAGGAGCGGCAGGTAGGGCCAGAAGTCCGGGCCGCCGTTCAGCTGCGTACGAAGCCTTCTCGGGCCGAAGAACCCGTCCGCTTCCTGGGTGGCGATGATCGCGTCTATCCACCGGCGGCACTCCGCCAGGGCGGTGCGGTCTCCGGTGAGCGCGGCGAGGTCGACGTATCCGCGCAGCCAGTACGTCACTTCCTCCCACCCGGCCTTGTCCGGGTGCACCCAGCCGGAGTCGTCGAACGCGAGGAAGTGCGAGACCTCCGCGTACCGCCCGAACAGCCCGCCGAGCAGGAGATCGAGCTGCCCGCGCAGCCAGCCGCGCGCGGTGACGCTGCCCAGCGGAAGCTTCTGGAACGCGGTGGGGGCCAGGGGTGCGGCGTTCGGTCCGTACAGGCCGCCGCGCGCCGCGGTCGCCGCCTGCGCGGCGGGGCCGGTGACGGCGACCGTCCCGCCGGCCGCGCCGAGGGTGATCGCGCCGGAGCTCAGGAGGAAGTGGCGTCGGCCGAGATGCGTCATGAGTACCGTCCCGTCGTTGTCCGTGGTCGCTGGTGGCTGCCGTGCTGGGCGCTTTACAACGTTGGAAAACTGAGGTGTACGCGTGCTCTACGTGCTCTACAACGTGGGAAACAGGGGCAGTTGGCATCTCAGCACCGAGTGACGGGATTGTCCAGAGGGAGGGATGGGGCCAGCCGACCCCGGCAATCCGTCCCCTCACCGGCCCGCGGTTGGCAGGCGGGCCGGCGGGTTCCCGCGGCCGTCGTGCGGACACGAGCCGGGACACGAGCCGGAGCGGAGGTCTACGACGCGGCCGCGCATGAGGTGCTCGGCGGGGTGGACGGCCCTCTCAGCGTGCCGCGGTGATCCTGATCTCCGCCACCGTGCCGTCGCCCCGCAGTGTCAGCATCCCCGCACCTTCATGACGTACACAGTCCAGACGGCCGAGCGCGGTCTCCGCCCCGTCCGGTCCGCCGACAGCGATCCCCTCGGTGGTGGCCATCACGAGCAGCGTCTCGCCCGCGGCACACGCCATCTCCGTCCCCTGAGCGGCAGCGACGGTGGCAATCCGCACCTGTGCCGTCGCCCGGCCTCTGCGGGTCATCACATTCATGTCGCGCACCGCACCCGACTCCAGCCGACAGTCCGTCGCCGCATCGCCGGAGAAGGCAAAGGGGCTCAACGGCTCTACCGGGTGCGGGGCCCCGTCCACGGTCAGCACCATGCCTTCGCCCTCGACCAGGGTGATCACACGGTCGACCCCCGGGAACGGAGAGAAGGGGCCGCCCGCGTCCACGTCCGCGACACTCACCCGCCAGTCGAAGCCGTCAGCGCGTTGCGCCGAGGCCAGGGGCTCTCGCACATCGCCGGACGCGACCTCGCGGGTCAAGCCGCCGCCGTTCTTCCACGGCATGCTGTCGTATTCGTTCCAGCGCAGAACGTCTCCGCCCATCCGACGCCGCCTCCTTCTTCCCGTGCTTCCAGTCGTGGGCCGATGAGCGCGTGCAGGCGCGTGATCACCGACTCCGGAGGCAGCCTAATCCGTAGGCGTGGACGTTCAGGAGCCGGCGGCCGGGGCGGCGAGCTTGGCCAGATGGTGCAGCGAGTTGGTGAGATGCTCGGGGCCGAACGGCGGGAACTGGAGGTAATCCCGGATGTACCGCGGCACCGCCGACCAGTCGTAGGTGAGCGTGACGGCGGTCTCGGACGGACCGAGCGGCGCTAGGTCGTAACGCCAGAACCAGCCGCCGAACTCCAGGCGACCGTCCTCCTTCTCCTCCCCCGTCATCCAGCCGATGGCGCGCGGCGGGTCGAGCACCTGGACCTTGTTGGCCACCCGGTAGTCACCGTCCGGATGGTTGGCGTGATACATGTCCATCCGGAAAACCTGCCCCACCTCACTCAGCGGTGCCCGGTCGGCGGCTTCCTGGACCCAGCCGGTGCCGTCGATTGAGGCATGCGTCGTCGGGTCCGCCAGCACCGCGAACACCCTCGCGGCGGACGCGGCGACAGTCAGGGTTGCCCTCACGTTGTCCTCAGCCACGGTGTGCACGCTCCATGCCGTCTCGTCTCGGCCTCCCGCAGGTGCGGAAGGAAACGTTCCTGATCTGTAGACGCGGCAGCCAGGCGAAACTCATCGGTTGTGTACGGAAGCGCGGTGGCCAGCCCGGCCCGCCTAGGCTTTACGGGCGAGCAGGTGAATCGCCTGGAACTGCCGCCGGTCTGTGGGCTGAGGCTCGCGGACCATCCGGGCCACCTCGTCCAAGCCGGACTTGCGCAGCAGCGCGGCGAGGTGATCAGGCCACCACCGGTAGGCCGGCGCGACCGAGTGATCGAAGACCTGCGTCGGGTGCGACGGGTCATCGTTCGCCGAAAAGCCGAGCAGCAAGTGACCGCCGGGTGCCAGCACACGATGGAACTCGGTCAGGATGGCGGGAAGTTCCTCAGGCGGAGTGTGGATGATGGACCAACGTGAGAGTACGCCGCCCAGCTCGCCGTCGGCGATGTCCAACGCGGCCATCGAGCCCACGTCGAACTTCAGGCCCGGATAGGCCTGTCGAGCCAACTCGATCATCGTGGAGGAGGCATCAACGCCGGAGGCCGAAAGCCCCAACTCGGCGAGATACGCGGTGATATGGCCGGGCCCGCACCCCAGGTCCGCGACCCGGCCGTCCCCACTCGCACTGACGGATTCGGCGAAGGCACCCAAGATCGCGCGATCCAGGGGAGCCTCGCGCAGCGAGTCTCGGAACAGATCCGCGTAGGTGTGGGCGGCGGCGTCGTATCCATCGCGGGTGGCACTGAGGGCATCGTGTTCGACCATGCCAGCGACACTAGTTGCTGACGCCGAAGCGAGCCGAGGGAAGCCGGATGCTCAGGCCCTCTGCAGCGCTCTGCGGGCGTCAGCTCAGTGGTTGTTCACGCCGTTGCCCGACAGCGCCGGGATGTCGTTGAGGATGTGCGACAGCGGCTCGTCCTGCTTGGCCTGCGTGGAGTTGTCGGCACACTGCTGGTTCTGCGGGGCCGAGAGGACCGGGATGTCCTGGACCGCGACCGGCACGAGGATGCCGACGAGGGCGCCCACGTTCGCCTTGACGGGAACACCTGCACACAGCTTGTTCAACGAGCCCTCGACCAGGCTCGCCTGCGGACTCTGATTCCCCGCGGTGGCGCTGTTGCCGAACGTCTGCTCGGCACCGTTGCCGCTGAGCGAGGTGGTGCCGGTGTCGTCGCCGATGGCGGCCGCTCTGGCCGGCGCCGCCGGCCAGAGCGGCGGCAGCAAGCCCCAGGGCGAGGGGGAGATTACGGGTACGCATTGCACTCCAGAACGGATAGTCGCTTGCCAGAAGCGTCAGTACATCCATCGATGCCCCCAAGTGTGATCAATTCGCCCGTTAGCGGAGTGCCGGCGTAGCGATGCTGACGACTGGCCGCCGTCCTTGTCCGGATCATCACGGCACCGCACTGTCCCTGGAACCCGCGCGAGGGGTAGCCAGTGCCCCAACGGATAGGGTCGAGGCATGTCGTCCGACCTCCCCCAGACTCTGGCCATGGCGTTCCTGGAATCCCAGGAGATAACCACGACGGACTGCCGCCGATGCGGCACCGAGGTGTCGGGCGTCAACGGCCGCTACGCCTGCGGGGTGTGCGGGTGGGTCAACAACTGGACTGAGGGCCACAACGAACTGCCCAGCGGCGACAACCACTCATAGCGCTGCGCCACAGCGGTCGAGCGGGACGATGAGTGCGGAGACCCGGCACCTGTCGGCTGGCTCAGCGCACGGAGCGGGCATTGCCCCGATACTCTGCACCGCATGATCAACTCGAGTCCGGGGCTTGACGATACCGAGGTCGCGATAGCCGCGGCGCTCGCCGGCGCGCAGGCCGTGCACACCAGGTACGGGCAGCGGCACACCCGCATCGACAAGGGTGCCGGGGACTTCGCCACTGACGCCGATGTGGCTGCCGAGGAGGCGATCCTCGGCGTCATCCGTGCGGCGCGGCCCGAGGACGCGGTGCACGGCGAGGAGGGCGGGCAGCGAGGTGCGGCTGACGCGGCCCGCCAGTGGCTCGTGGACCCCTTGTGCGGCACGCTCAACTACGCCGTCGGCAACATGCTGGTGGCCGTCAACGTGGCCCTGCGCCATGGCCCGGCCGCGGTGGCCGATCCGTTCAGCGGCGAGGTCTTCTTCACCGACGGTGCGACCGGTTGGGTTCGGCGCGACGGGAGCGACACGTTGCTGGCGCCGACGGCCGGCACCCAGCTGGTCGACGTGAACCTTGATCCGCCTTTTCCGAGCGCGCCGGGATTCCGGGCCGTGAACCTGCTCGCCCACCCTGATTTCGTCGAACGGTTCCGGCCGCGGGTGGTGTCCACGTCGCTGGCGCTGGCCTGGGTCGCCGCCGGCAAGCGCGCCGCGTACGTCACCGACGGCGGTGACCTGACCGCCAGCCTGCACTTCGCCGCCGGCATCGCCCTGTGCCGGGCCGTCGGCTGCGTCGTCTCCGGAGTCGACGGCGCTCCGATCGGACACGCAGGCCGCGGGCTCGTGGCGGCTGCGGACGCCGAGACTCACGGGATGCTGTTGTCGATGATCCAGGGTCGGCGCGGCTAGTCGGCGCAGATAGCGGTGCAACCTGGTTGGGATCAGCCCCTGACCGGGGCGTTCTCACCGGGATCGACCCAACGCAGCCAGTGCTGGAGCAACGCTCGCCCATCGTGATGCGTCGACACCACCCAGTGTCCGTCTTCTGACGAAACCAACCTTCTTCGCATCATTGATGGCTTATATAAATTGCTGTCTGTATTGCGGGATACTCATGCGGAATAGCGCGCTCTGGCAGGCCGTCGATCCGCATTCCACCCGCACTCCAATCCGTGAAATGGGTCACAGGGGCAACGAGTGCGGCTCCGGGAGTCGCCGAGCGTACTTCCGTTCCACGCAAAGAAAGTTGGGCTTTTCGATCAAAGGGTGCGAGAGCTTTCGATCACCACGGACAAGAGGTGCGCATTCCCTATGTGAATTCTGGTCTTGTTTCGGCCGCACTTTCTCGCCTAACGTCACCGTCAATCCGGATGGAACGCCGAATCCTGCCGCTGTCCGGAATCCCTTCCACTCACACACTCACGCACGGCAGGAGCGGGGGACCCAGGTAAGCCGCCGATCCGGAATCCGGAACGGCTCGGGGTGAAGTCGCATTCACAGTGTGGCCGGACATCTCCCGTCCGAACCCGACAGCTCACCTCGTAGGCGACGGAGAGGAATTCGTCATGCCTGCAAAGGGTAAGCACCGCCGCCCCAAGTCCAGCTCCCTCACCCGGGGCATCGCCGCCGCAAGCACCGGCGGGGCCGTGCTCGCACTCCCGATGCTCGGCGCTACCGCCGCCAGTGCGGCGCAGCCTGCCGCAGCCGCCAAGCCCGCCGCCGCCCCGAAGACCTACGTCGTCACCGCGGGCGACTCCCTCTCCAAGATCGCCCGAGAGCACTCGCTGAGCGGCGGCTGGAAGAAGCTGTACGAGGACAACCGCAGCGCTCTCGGCGACGACCCGCGGCTGATCCACCCCGGTCTCAAGCTCACCCTCGGTAAGAAGGCCCCGGCCCAGGCCGCGGAGAAGTCGGACGCCTCCAGGACGTCCGCCGAGCGGGCGGACCGCTCCGAGCGCGGGAACGCGGCGGCCGCCGAGCCCGCCGCCGCCCCGGCGAAGAAGACGTACACCAATGACCTCGACGGCTGGATCAAGGAGTCGCTCGACATCATGGCCCAGCGTGGCATCCCCGGCTCGTACGAGGGCATCCACCGCAACATCATGCGCGAGTCCTCCGGCAACCCGCTTGCCACCAACAACTGGGACTCCAACGCTGCCGCCGGTACCCCGTCCAAGGGTCTGCTGCAGGTCATCGGCCCCACGTTCGACGCCTACCACGTGCCCGGCACGTCGTTGGACAGCTTCGACCCCATCGCCAATATCACGGCCGCCTGCAATTACGCGGCGGACCGGTACGGGTCGATCGACAACGTGAACGGCCCGTACTAAACCGCATTCAGTACCCTCCGCTGTAAGCCCCGGCACGCCATGTGTCCGGGGCTTCGGCCTTTTCTGGGACGAATTCCTCGCGTGCAAATCAGTACCGAACTCGTCAGCAACGGGACAGAGTATTGAGGTGCCGTCATATAGCCCCTGAGGGCGGGCAGTTCGCGAGGCCCCGGATCTCGGGGAGTTGTCGGAAGCCGCCTGCCGTGTATGTCGCGACCGCGGGGACGTCCCGCACCCCGGATTCCGTCCGGTGCCGACGGGACAGCGCACGCTTCGCCGTGCGTGCAACAACCGGAACTTGACTCCAACTTGAGGCGGGCTGCCGAGCAGGCGGAGAAATCGGTCCGTAGGGTGCGCTGTCCGGCATCGTCGGTGGATGTCCCCACCGCCGGTCCCGGCTGCAGTCCTGCGCAGGGGGCGTCTCGCTTTTGCCCCCACTAGATGGGAGTGCGGTTCTCCGTGGCTACCTCTCTGAACGAACTCGGCCGCTTCGCCTCGTCGCACTGGTCCGGCTCGGATGAGCCGGGAGACCCCCGGTCCGTTGGTGACTCGGTGGAGTTTCACCTCGACCGCGACCTCCTGCGCATGGTCGAGGAGTTGGCCGACGAGCGTGACACCACGGCGACTTTGGTGCTGCAGGCGGCGTTCACGGTCCTGCTGCACCGCCTCGGCGTGCCGTCAGTGATTCCGGCGGGCGACGAGTCGTCGTTCGCCGCGCTGGTGACGCGTATGCGGGATCGGGTCGCGAGCCCGATGCCCTCTGAGGACTCCCACTCCGGGCTCGGCCCTCTGTCTGTCGCCCCCGGAGAAGCCCTCGGAGAAGGGCTGGTCGGCACAATCCGGTACGACGGTGACATGTACGGCCGGGCGGCTGCTGAGTCGCTCGCGGAGCGGTTCGTGCAGATCATTCGCCAGGTGGTGGCGGATCCCGGCCTGCGGAGCGGAGCGGCCGGGGTGTCGCCGGCGCCAGTTGGTCGGCGCGAGATCGAGATGTGGGAGCGTCGGTACCCGGGTTTCGCTGAGGTGTGGCCACTGACGGCGCTGCAAGAGGGGCTGCTCTTCCACACGCTCCTCGACGACGCGTCGCAGGGGACCTACCAGATGCAGTTCGTCATCGCGCTGCGCGGACCGGTGGCGGCCAAGCGCATGCGGGCGGCAGGGCAGGCACTGCTCGACCGGTACGCGAATCTGCGGACGGCATTCGTGCCGGGATCCGGCGGGGAATCGGTGCAGGTGGTCGTCGACGGGGTGGAGCTGCCGTGGCGTGAGGTGGACCTGGCGGCCGTAGGGACGCAGACGGAGATCGCCGCGGGCGCGGCTGTGCCGGGTCCGGCGGTCGCCGCCTTCCTCGCACAGGACTTGCGCAGCCACTTCGATGTGACGGAGCCGCCGTTGCTGCGAATGGCGCTGGTGAAGGTGGGCGCCGAGCGCTTCGAGTTGGCACTGACGGCACATCATCTGCTGTTCGACGGTGGATCGCTGCCGCTCCTTGTGCAGGATCTTCTCCACCTCTACGCGGCTGCCGGGGACGCTTCCGCGCTGCCGCCCGTGGCCGAGTACCGGGACTTCCTGGTGTGGTCGTCAGGGCAGGACCGGGAAGCGGCGGCTCGTGTGTGGGCCGAGGAGCTTGCGGGGGTGGAAGACCCGACCCTGCTGGCTCCAGTGATCGAGGCCCGCTCCGGATCCGGATCCGAAGCGAGCGGGGACGCGTCCGCAGGGGTCAGTGAAGTCGAAGTCCCCCTGACCTCGGCCGAAGCGCGTCGACTTCACCTGCACGCCGCCGAGTTGCATGTGCCGTTGGACACCGTCGTACAGGGCGCCTGGGCGCTGCTCCTCGCCGGGCTCACCGGGCAGCGGGACGTGGTGTTCGGGACTACCGTGCCCGGACGTCCGCAAGCGGTGCCCGGCGTGGCCTCGATGGCCGGGTTGTTCGTCAACACGCTCCCGGTGCGGGTCCGGCTCACACCCGCAGACACCGTGGCCGATCTGCTGCGTGGCATGCGGCAGCGGCAGGAGGCGCTCTCCGGCCACTACTGCGGCCTCGCCGACATCCATCGGGCCACGGGCAAGAGCGTCCTGTTCGACACGCTGGTGACGTCCGAGTCGTACGCGGTGGGCATCCGCGGCGTGGACCTCCAGGGCGATGGCGACGAAGGCTTCGAGATCACCGGTGTTCGTTCGTCCGCCGGTACCCACTATCCGCTGACGGTCACCGTCGACACCGAGCCACACCTCCAGGTGGCCGTGCAGTACCAGCGCCACCTCTTCGACCACAGCGGCGTCGAGACCGTCGCCGAGCGGCTGGCCCGCCTCCTGCGGCAGATCGCCGCCGACCCCGAACTGCCCCTCGCCCACCTCGACCTGCTCGGCCCCGCCGAGCGGGATCTGCTGCTGCACGGGCACAACGCCACCGCCGTGCCCGTCGAGGCGGCCACCGTCCCCGGACTCTTCGAGCAGCATGCCGCCGCGACACCCGACGCGGTCACGGTCGAGTACGGCGACACGTCGCTGACGTACCGCGACCTGGACGCGCGCGCGAACCGGCTCGCACGCGAACTGATCCTGCACGGCGTGGCGGCGGAGACCGTGGTGGCGGTGTCGCTGCCGCGCTCCCCCGACCTGGTGGTGGCGTTCCTCGCCGTGATGAAGGCGGGCGGCACCTATCTGCCGGTGGACTCCGCGTACCCCGCGGACCGGATCGCCTACATGGTGGAGGACTCCCGCACCCTGCTGGTCCTGGCGGCAGGGGCCACGGTGGACGCGCTGCCCGAACTCGCCGTGCCCGTACTGCGGTTGGACGAGCCCGCCACCGCCGCGGCGATCGCGCGGCACGACGGCACTCCGGTCACCGATGAGGAGCGGCCGGGCGGACCGGTGTCCGTCGCGAACGCCGCGTACGTGATCTACACGTCGGGTTCGACCGGGCGGCCGAAGGGCGTGGCCGTCACTCACTCCGGGGTGGCCAGTCTGGTCGCGACGCAGCAGACGCGGCTCGGCCTGACGGCCGCGAGCCGCGTGCTGCAGTTCGCATCGCCGAGCTTCGACGTCTCGGTCTACGAGGTGTGCATGGCTCTCTTCACGGAGGCCACCCTCGTGCTCGCCCCGCAGGAGCAACTCGCCCCGGGCGGGCCGCTGATCGACACGATCGCCGGTCGGCACGTGACCCATGTGTTCCTGCCGCCCGCCGTTCTCGGGGCGCTGCCGTCCGGCTCTCTGCCCGGGGTGGTCTCCCTCGCCGTGGGTGGCGACGCGGCCACGCCGGAGCTGGCGACGGGCTGGTCGCAGGGCCGGGACCTGGTCAACGCCTATGGGCCGACCGAGACCACGGCGATCGTGACCTTCAGCGATCTCCTTACGGCCGACGGCCGCACTCCCCCCATCGGCCGACCGGTCGCCAACACCCAGGTGTACGTCCTTGATGACGCGCTGCGGCCAGTGCCACCCGGTGTGGCGGGCGAGATGTACGTGGCGGGCGAGGCGCTCGCGCGCGGCTACCTCGGCCGCCCGGGTCTGACCGCCGGACGCTTCGTGGCCTGTCCGTTCGGCGCGTCCGGCCGCCGGATGTACCGCACCGGCGACGTCGTCACTTGGGCCCCCGACGGCCAGCTCGTCTTCCACGGTCGCGCGGACGACCAGGTCAAGATCCGCGGATTCCGCATCGAACTCGGCGAGGTCCAGGCCGTGTTGGCCACGCACCCGGGCGTGGACCGGGCCGTCGTCGTCCGTCACGAGCGGGACGGCGACCGGCGCCTGGTGGGCTATGCGGTGCCCGCCGATGCCACCACCGTGCCGACCTCCGCCGAGCTGCGCGCCCATGTGGCGGCGCGGCTGCCCGAGTACATGGTGCCGTCGACCGTGCTGACCCTCGCCGAGGTGCCGCTGAATCCGAACGGAAAGCTGGACCGGCGCGCGCTGCCCGCGCCCGACTACATGGCGGGGGCGAGCACCGGGCGCGCGCCTCGCACGCCCCAGGAGGAGTCCCTGTGCGAGCTGTTCGGGGACATCCTGGGGGTCGAGCGGGTCGGGATCGACGACAGCTTCTTCGATCTGGGCGGACACTCGCTCCTCGCCACCCGGCTGGCGAACCGGATGCGCTCGGCCCTCGGGGTGGAGCTGCCGCTTCGGGTGGTGTTCGAGTCGCCGACCGTGGCGTTGCTCGCGGAGCACCTGGGTTCGGGGAAGCGGTCGTCGCGTCCGGCGCTGCGGCGGGCCCAGGTGACGCCGGAGCGGGTGCCCCTGTCGTACGCGCAGAGCCGGCTGTGGTTCCTGGACCGCTACGAGGGGCCTTCGGCCACGTACAACTTGTCCTACACGCTGCGGCTGAGCGGTGAACTCGACGCGGAAGCACTCGTGTCGGCGGTGCGGGACGTGGTGGTGCGGCACGAGAGCCTGCGGACCCTGTTCGTGGCGGATGGCCAGGGGGTCGCGTCGCAGGTGGTCGTGGAGGAGGGCGACCTCGTCCTCGATGTGCCGGTGCGCCATGTGGCGCCGGACGCCGTGACCGCCTCGGTGGCGGGAGAGGTCGCCCATCGGTTCGATCTGTCGGCGGAGATACCCGTGCGGGCGTGTGTGCTGCGGTCGGGTGCGGACGAGCACGTACTTGTCCTGGTGCTGCACCACATCGCCGCCGACGGCGCGTCGATGCGGCCGCTTGCCCGGGATCTGGCCACGGCGTACGACGCGCGTGAGCGCGGTGAGGCGCCCGCATGGGCCGACCTTCCGGTGCGGTACACGGACTACGCCTTGTGGCAGCGGGAGCTGCTGGGGCAGGAGACTGACCCCGAGAGCCTCGCGACCGCCCAGCTGGCGTACTGGCGCGCGGAACTCGCGGGAGTGCCGCAGCCGCTGCGGCTTCCGCTCGACCGGCCACGGCCGCCGGTGGCGAGCCACCGGGGTGACACGGTCGCCTTCGCCCTGGACCCCGACGTACTCGCACAGCTCCAGGAGTTGGCGCTCGCTCAGGGCGCCACCGTGCCGATGGTGCTGCAGTCCGCGCTCGCGGTGCTGCTGCACCTGATGGGCGGGGGTGACGACCTGACGATCGGCGCGCCGATCGCCGGGCGCACCGATGAGGGGCTCGCCGATCTGGTCGGGTTCTTCGTCAACACGTGGGTGCTGCGGGCCGACCTCTCGGACAACCCGCCGTTCGAGTCCCTGGTGCGGCAGGTGCGGGACAAGGCCGTCAGCGCCTACGACCACCAGGATGTGCCCTTCGAGCGGCTCGTCGAGGCCCTCAATCCCGAGCGCTCCACCGCCCACCACCCGCTGTTCCAGGTCATGTTCGCCTGGCAGGGCAATGGCCGCGAGAACGTCGAACTGGGCGGCCACCAGGCCCTGTTCGCGCCCGTCCCGACCGCGACCGCCAAGTTCGACCTCCTCTTCAGCATGTCCGAGGGGTCCGGGGGCGGGATCTCGGGCGAGGTCGAGTACGCCACCGACCTCTTCGACCGGAGCACGGCTGAGGCGCTGGCGGCGCGGTTCGTGCGGATGGCAGGGAAGTTGGCCGCCGAACCCGGGCTGCGGGTCGGGGCCGTGGACGCACTTGGGGTCGGTGAGCGGGAGCGGCTGCTGCACGCGTTCAACGACACGGCCGCTGTCACGCCGGACCTCACGGTGCCCGGCCTCTTCGAGCAGCACGTGATGGCCACGCCGGACGCTGTCGCGGTCGTGTGCGGCGACGTGACGTTGACGTACGGGGAGTTGAACTCCCGCGCGAACCGGCTCGCCCGGGAACTGGTCCGCCACGGTGCGGGTCCGGAGCAGCTGGTGGCGCTCGCCCTGCCCCGCTCGGCCGACCTGGTGGTGGGGCTGCTCGGCATCTGGAAGGCCGGCGCGGGGCACCTGCCCGTCGACCCCCGCTATCCGAGCCGTCGGCTCGGCCACGTCCTGGCCGACGCACGCCCCCGGTGCCTCCTGACCGACTCGGCGACGCAGGGCATCCTGCCCACGGACGCCTCGGACGCCACGGACGCCGACGGGCCCGTCCGGCTGCTCGTCGACGAGCTGGACCTCGACTCCGGTGACGGCGCGGACCTGCGGGACGACGAACGCGCGGGCCCGTTGTCGCCGCAGAACCTCGCCTACGTCATGTACACCTCCGGCTCCACCGGCGCCCCGAAGGGCGTCGCGATCACCCACCACGGCGTCGTGAACGGCGTACTGCGCCTCGCGGGGCCGGCCGGCGTCACGGCCGGGACGCGGGTCCTCGCCGGGACATCGGTCGCCTTCGACGTGTCGGTGTTCGAGATCGTGACGGCGCTGTCGACCGGCGGCTCGGTCGAGGTGGTCCGGGACGTCCTGGAGCTCGGCGAGCGTGCCGAGTGGACCGGCGCGGTGATCAGCACCGTGCCTTCGGTCTTCGCGGAGCTCCTCGACGACATCGCCGACCGTATCGACGTGGCCACCCTGGTCTTCGCGGGCGAGGCGCTGCCCACCGCGCTGGTGGCTCGGGTCCAGGCCGCCCTGCCGGGGGTGCGCGTGGTCAACTCCTATGGGCAGAGCGAGAGTTTCTACGCGACCGTGGCCGAGCTACCGGCCGGGCACGAGGGCGTGGACCCGGTCGCGGGCGGCGGCGCGCCGATCGGCCGCCCGTTGGGGAACATGCGCACCTACGTCCTCGGGCCCGGCCTGGAGCCGGTGCCGGTGGGCGTGGTCGGCGAGCTGTACGTCGCGGGCGCGGTGGGCCGCGGCTATCACGGGCGCCCCGCGCTCACCGCGGAACGGTTCCTGGCCGACCCGTACGCTCCCGAGCCGGGCGCGCGGATGTACCGCACCGGCGATCTGGCGAGCTGGGACGAGCAGGGTCAGCTGCACTACGCGGGTCGCGCCGACGCACAGCTGAAGATCCGCGGGCTGCGCATCGAGCCCGGCGAGGTCGAGGCCGCCCTGGCCGCCCACCCCGGTGTGGCGCAGGCCGCGGTGGCCGCGCGCGCGGGCCGTGGGACCGGCAAGCAGCTCGTCGCGTACCTGGTGCCCGCACTCGGCGCGGGCGCGGGCGGGGGCGACATCGCCCTCACCCCCGGGGTGTCTGCCGGCGAGGTGCGCAGGTTCGCGGCACAGCGGCTGCCGGAGTTCATGGTCCCGGCCGCGTTCGTCGTCCTGGACCGGCTGCCGCTGGCTCCCAACGGGAAGCTGGACCGGGCGGCTCTGCCCGACCCCGAGTTCGGCGGCGGCAGCTACCGTGCCCCGCAGTCGCCGGTGGAGGAGATCCTGGCATCGGTGTACGCCGAGGTGCTCGGCGTGGACCGGGTGGGCGCCGACGACGACTTCTTCACCGTGGGCGGGGACAGCATCCGCTCCATCCAGGTGGTGTCCCGGGCTCGGGCCCGCGGCGTCGAGGTCACACCGCGCCAGATCTTCGAGGCCCGCACGGTGGCCGGTCTCGCCCGACTCGCCTCGCAGCGACGATGGGGCGCGGCGGATACGGCGGGGACGGCGCTCGATGAGTTCGACGGCGGCGGTGTCGGCCCGATGCCGCTGCCGCCGATCGCCCATCACATCCGCGAACTCGGCGGCAGCTGGGACCGGTTCACCATGTCGGCGTTGGTCGAGCTGCCCGAGGGAATCGACCTGGCGGGCCTTGCGGCCACGCTGGGCGCGGTCCTCGACCACCACGACGTACTGCGATCACGCCTGGAGTCCGCCGGTGACGGGAGCCTGAGCGTCGCGCCACCCGGCTCGGTGGACCCCGCGGCGCTGATCCTCCGCGTCACGTGCGACGGCCGCTGGGGCGAGGAGTGGCAGCGGGACGCGCAGGCCGAACTCGACGCCGCCACCCGGCGGTTGAACGCCGCTGCAGGGATCATGATGCAGGCCCTGTGGTTCGACCCGGCGCCCGGCGGAGCGGGCCGGCTCGTCCTTGTCCTGCACCACCTGGTGGTGGACGGGGTGTCGTGGCGCATTCTGCTGCCGGACCTCGCCGCCGCGTGGTCCGGGGTCCGCGAAGGCCGGGCCCCGGTCCTGCCGCGGGTGGCGACCTCCGCGCGGCGCTGGAAGCACGCGCTCGCGGCGGAGGCGACCGACGAGGCCAGGGTCGCGGAGCTGGAGCTGTGGCGGTCCGTCCTGGACGCGCCGGACCCGGTCCTCGGCTCCAGGCCGCTCGACGCCGCCGTGGACCGCATGGACACCGTGGACACCGTGCGGGTGCGGCTCTCGGCCCCGGTCACCGAGGCGCTGCTCACCGCGCTGCCCGCCGCGTTCCGCTGCGGCGTCCAGGACGGACTGCTCGCGGCCCTTGCGGTGGCCGTCGCGCGCAGGGAGGCGGCACGCGGCGACGGCGTACCGGCCGATCCACCCGATCCGGCGCGACCAGCCCAGTCGGCAGAGTCGGCAGCACGACCCGTCCCGTCCGTGCTGATCGGTGTAGAAGGGCACGGCCGCGAGGAGGGCGCCGTACCCGGCGCGGACCTGTCCCGCACGGTCGGCTGGTTCACGAGTCTGTTCCCGGTCCGCGTGCACCTCGCCGGATGCGATCTCGACGAGGTGCTCGCGGGCGGACCGGCCGCCGGATCCCTCCTGAAGACCGTCAAGGAACACCTCCTGGCCATCCCCGACCACGGCCTCGGCTTCGGCTTGCTGCGTCACCTGAACCCGCGGACGGCCGCCGAACTACGGCAGTACCCCGCGCCGCAGATCGAGCTCAACTACCTGGGCCGCTTCTCCGCCGCCGACATGCCGGAGGGCCTGCGAGGCCTCGGCTTCCACCAGGTCTCCGGAGCCGTCGAGCCGGTCCCCGCGCCGGACAGCGGCATGCCCGCACTGGCCGCACTGCACATCGAGGCGCTCGCCACCGACACCGCTGAAGGACCGGTCCTGGAGGCCGAGTTCGCCTTCGCCTCCGGAGTGCTGGCGCGCGAAGAAGCCCAGGATCTCGCGGAACAGTGGCAGGCGGCTCTGGAAGGACTGGCCCGGCACGTCACCGCTGCGGGCACCGCTGGCGGGCTCACGCCCTCGGACCTGCCGTTGGTGGCGGTGGGGCAGCGCGAGATCGAGCAGTGGGAGGGCGCCTACCGGGGCCTTGCCGACGTCTGGCCGCTGACGCCGCTGCAGTCGGGCTTCGTGTTCCATTCTCTCCTGGCCGACGCGTCGTTCGACGCGTATCACATGCAGCTGGTGTTCCACCTGAGCGGGCACGTGGATCCGGAGCGGATGCGCACGGCCGGTCAGGCACTTCTCGACCGGTACGCCGCGCTGCGGGCGGCCTTCGTGCCCGGCGAGAGCGGCGATCCGGTGCAGCTGGTGGCCACCGGCGTGACGCTGCCGTGGCGGCACATCGACGCGAGCGGCCTGGACGAGACGGGGCGCGCCGCGGCCGTCGAACGGTTCCTTGCCGATGACCTGAGCAGCCCCTTCGATGTGACCGCGCCGCCGCTGCTGCGGATCGGTCTGGTGAGCCTGGGCGCGGACCGCTCCGAACTGATCCTCACTGCCCATCACCTGCTGTTCGACGGCTGGTCGTTCCCGCTCCTGATCGAGGACCTGCTGCGGTTGTACGCCTCCGAGGGCGACGTCTCGGTGCTGCCGCGGGCCCCCGAGTACCGGGACTTCCTGCGGTGGCTCTCCCAGCAGGACCAGGACGCGGCCGCGCGCGCCTGGGCCCGGGAACTCGATGGCGTGGACGGCCCGACCCTGCTGGTGTCACCGGGCGCTGCCGCACCCGAGAAGCCGGACGATTCCCCGGCGAGCGCGGTCCGCCACGGGCAGGTGGAGGTGGCGCTGCCCGCGGACACCGCCCGGGAGCTGTCCCGGCGGGCGGCCGGGCTCGGGATCACCCTCAACACCGTGGTGCAGGGGGCCTGGGCCATGCTGCTCGCCCGTCTCACCGGGCGCCAGGACGTGGTGTTCGGCGCTACGGTGTCCGGCCGTCCCGCCCAAGTGCCCGACGTGGACACGATGGTGGGCCTCTTCGCCAACACCCTTCCCGTACGCGTGCGGTGTGCCCCCGGCGCTCCCCTCGCCCAGCTCCTCACCGACCTGCAGCAGCGTCAGGCCGCGCTGCTCGACCATCACCACTACGGCCTGAGCGAGATCCACCGGGCGACCGGCACGAGCGAACTGTTCGACACGCTCGTGGTGTTCGACTCCTATCCCGTGGACAGCCTCGGCCTGAGCGAGGCCCACACCGCGTCGGGCATCGAGGTCACCGGCCTGCGCCCGCTGGCCGGCACGCACTACCCACTGACGGTGAACGCCGCCGTCGATCCCCACCTGCGGCTGACGCTACAGCACCAACCGGACGTCCTCGACCGGGACACCGTGCGACGGATCGCGGACCGATTCCAGCGGGTGCTCGCCCAACTGGCTACTGATCCAGGCCTGTTGGCCGGGCAACTGGACGTGCTCGACCGGGACGAGCGGGAGTGGGTACTGCACGGCTTCAACGACACCGAGGCACCCACCCCCGACGCGACGGTCCCCGACCTCATCGCGCGGCAGGCGGTGCGCACCCCGGACGCTCCGGCCATCGAGCACGGCGACCTCACGCTGTCCTACCGGGAGCTGGAGGCGCGCACCAACCGGCTGGCCCACGAACTGATCGCGCGCGGGGTAGGCCCGGAGACCGTCGTGGCCCTGTCCCTGCCCCGGTCCGCGGACCTGTGGGTCGCCCTGCTCGCGGTACTCAAGGCGGGCGGCGCCTACCTGCCGATCGACCCGCGCTACCCCAGCGCACGCCTGGCCCACATCCTGGCCGACGCGCGGCCGGTCCTGCTGCTCACCGACACCGGGACCCGCGACACCCTGCCCCAGAGCGACATCGACGTACCGCAACTTCTGCTCGACGAGCTGCCGTTGCCCACGGGGGGCGGCGCCTCACGGCCCGAGGTCGCGCTGCACGGCGACAACGCGGCGTACGTGATGTACACCTCCGGCTCGACCGGTACACCCAAGGGCGTCACGGTCACCCACACCAACATCGTCAACGGAGTGCTCCGGCTCGCCGAACGCACCGGCATCACGAAAGGCACCCGCACCCTGTCGGGCACGTCGGTCAACTTCGACGTCTCCGTGTACGAGACCGTGACCACCCTCGCCCACGGCGGCACCGTCGAGGTCGTCCGTGATGTGCTCGCCATCGGCGAGGGCGGCGGATGGAGCGGCGGCGTGCTCTCCACCGTGCCCTCGGTCTTCGCCGAGTTGCTCGACACGGCCGAGGGCAAGGTCACCGCAGACACGGTGGTGTTCGCCGGCGAGGCGCTGCCCGGGGCCCTGGTGCGCCGGGTACGTGAGGCCCTGCCCGGCACCCGCGTCGTCAACGCGTACGGCCAGACCGAGTCGTTCTACGCCACCACCCACTGCGTGGAACCCGGCGAGGAGCCCACGGTCGCCGCGCCGATCGGCTCCCCGCTCGGCAACATGCGCACCTACGTCCTGGGGCCGGGCCTGGAGCCGGTGCCGGTGGGCGTGGTCGGTGAGCTGTACGTCGGGGGCAGGGTCAGCCGCGGCTACCGCGGGCGTCCGGACCTGACGGCCGAGCGTTACGTGGCCGACCCCTACGCTCCCCGGCCGGGCGCACGGATGTACCGCACCGGCGATCTGGCTCGCTGGAACGACCAAGGCCTGTTGGAGTACGCGGGCCGCGGCGACTCCCAGGTGAAGATCCGCGGCTTCCGTGTCGAGCCCGGCGAGATCGAGGCCGTCCTGACCGCCCATGAGGGCGTCGACCAGGCCGCCGTACTGGTCCATGCCCCTCAAGTCCGTGCCCCTCAAGAGGCCGACGGCGCACACCTGTTGGTCGGCTACGTCGTGCCCTTCGAGGGGGTGCGGGAGCCGACCTCAGCGGAGCTGTGGGATTTCGTCGCCGAGCGGCTTCCCGCGTACATGGTCCCGGCCGCCTTCGTGGCACTCGACCGCCTGCCTCTGGCCCCCAACGGAAAACTCGACCGCCAGGCGCTCCCGGCCCCCGAGTTGACCGGCACGGCTCCCTACCGGGCGCCGCGCACCCCGCGGGAGGAGCTCCTGTGCGAGCTGTTCGCGCAGGTCCTCGGGGTCGAGAAGGCGGGGATGGACGACAACTTCTTCGCATTGGGCGGGCATTCGCTGCTGGTCACGCGGTTGGTCAACCGGATGCGTTCGGTCTTCGGCGCCGAGGTCTCCGTGCGGGCGGTGTTCGAGTCGGCGACAGTGGCGCAGCTGGCGCGGCACATGGACGCGGGAGTGCGGCCGTCCCGCCCGGTGCTGCGGCGGGCCACGGCGCGACCGGAGCGGGTCCCGCTGTCGTTCGCGCAGCGCCGCCTGCGGTTCCTGGACGAGCTGGAGCCCCTGTCGACGTACCACCTGCCGCTCGTGGTGCGCCTGAGCGGTCAACTGGACGTACACGCGCTGTCGTCGGCGGTCCGTGACGTGGTCGCGCGGCACGAGAGCCTGCGCACGCTCTTCGTGGCGGACGCCAGGGGTGTGGCGGCCCAGGTGGTGGTGCCCGCGGACGACTTCGTGCTCGACGTTCCGGTGCGCGACGTGCCGCCCGGTGCGATGACGGACGCGGTGTCCCAGGAGGTGGGCCGTCCCTTCGACTTGGCGGCGGAGATACCCGTGCGGGCAAGCGTGCTGCGGTGCGGCGCCCGAGAGCATGTGTTCGTCCTGTCGATGCACCACATCGCGGCCGACGGGGAGTCGATGGCCCCGCTGGCACGGGACTTCACGGCCGCGTACACCGCGCGCCTGCGCGGCCAGGTGCCGCGGTGGGCGGACCTGCCGGTGCAGTACGCGGACTACGCGCTGTGGCAGCGGGAGCTGCTGGGAGAGGCGGACGACCCCGACAGCCGCATCGCGGGTCAACTGGCGTACTGGCACAAGGAACTCGCCGGGGCTCCGCAACTGCTCCAGCTTCCCCTCGACCGGCCGCGGCCGCCGGTGGCGAGCCATCGGGGGGACACGGTCTCCTTCGCCATCGAGGCCGACGTACACGCCCGGATCGAGGAGCTGGCGCGGGCGCAGGGCGCCACGGTGCCGATGGTGCTGCAGTCCGCCCTGGCGGTGCTGCTGCATCTGATGGGCGGCGGCGATGACGTGACCCTCGGCGCGCCGATCGCCGGGCGCACCGACGAGGGGCTGGCCGATCTGGTGGGATTCTTCGTCAATACGTGGGTGCTGCGGGCCGCGCTCGCGGGCGACGCGTCGTTCGAGTCCGTGGTGCGGCAGGTGCGGGACAAGGCGGTGAGCGCCTTCGACCACCAGGACGTGCCGTTCGAGCGGCTCGTGGAGTCACTCAATCCCGAGCGGTCCACCGCCTACCACCCGCTGTTCCAGGTGGCGTTCTTCTGGCAGAACGAATGGGCCGGTCTGGAACTGCCCGGTCTGCGGGCCGTCCCCGAACCGGTCGTCACCGGCACCGCCAAGTTCGACCTGCTGTTCCAGGTCGAGGAGCCGGCCGCGCCGGACGGCTCCGCCGGACAGCCCGGACACGGGCTGCGCGGGCTCGTCGAGTACGCCACCGACCTGTTCGACCGCGGTACGGCGGACGCCTTGGCCGCACGGTTCGTGCGCCTGGTCCGGGAGTTGGCGGCCGACCCGCTGACGCGCCTCGACGCGCTGGACGCGCTGGTGCCCGCCGAGCGGGACCTGCTGCTGCGCGAGGTCAACGAGACGGCCGTGGACACGCCGCGGACGACGGTGTCCGCGCTGTTCGAGCAGCGGGCCGCGGAAGCACCGGACGAGCTCGCGGTCGTGAGCGGCGAGGAGTCACTGACCTACCGGGAGCTGAACGAGCGCGCCAACCGGCTCGCCCGGGAGCTGGTGCGGCGGGGCGTGGGACCCGAGTCGGCGGTGGCCGTGGCGGTGCCCCGGTCGGCCCCGTACGTGGTGGCGGTGCTTGCCACCCTGAAGGCGGGCGGTGCCTACGTCCCCTTGGCGCACGACCACCCCGCCCAGCGGCTGGAGTTCATGCTCCGCGACGCCTCCCCGGCACTGGTGCTCACCACCTCCGCCGCGGCGTCCGCGCTGCCGCAGGGTGCCTGCCCGCGGCTGGTCGTCGACGACCCGGACACCGCCGCTGCCGTTGCCGCCCACCCGTGCGGCGACCTCCCCGACGCGGGCGGCCCGGACCGGCTGGCGTACGTCATCTACACGTCGGGGTCGACCGGGGTGCCCAAGGGCACGGGGGTCAGCCATGGTGCCGCGGTGGACCTCGCCGTGGATCGGCGCTGGCGCGGCGGGGCCCAGGACCGGGTGCTGATGCACTCGGCGACGACGTTCGACATCTCCGGCTACGAGATATGGGTGCCGCTCCTGAACGGCGGCCGGATCGTGGTGGCCCCGCCCGGGAAGCTGGACGTCGACGCGCTCGCCACGGTCATCGCCGAGCAGCGGGTGACCGCACTGACCATGTCCGCCGGGCACTTCTCGGTCATCGCCCATGAACGCCCGGACAGCTTCGCCGGAGTGCGGGAGGTCCTGCCCTGTGGCGAGCCGGTGCCCCCACAAGCGGTGACACGGGTCCTTGCGGCCTGCCCTGGTGTCACGGTCACCAACGCCTACGGACCGACCGAGGCGACGATCTTCGCCACCACGCACAGCGTCACCGCCGCCGACCGGGTCGGTACGGCCTTTCCGGTGGGGCGACCCATGGACAACACGCGCGCCTACGTCCTGGACGAGCGTCTGCGGCCCGTCACACCGGGCGTCGAGGGCGAGTTGTACCTCGCGGGTTCGGGCCTTGCGCGGGGCTATGCGCACCGGCCGGGGCTCACGGCCGGGCGCTTCGTGGCCTGCCCGTACGGCGGCGCGGGTGAGCGCATGTACCGGACGGGGGACGTGGTGGTGTGGACGGCGGACGGCGAGCTGGTGTTCAAGGCCCGTGCGGACGACCAGGTGAAGATACGCGGCTTCCGGGTCGAGCCCGGCGAGGTGGAGTCCGCGCTGCTGGCTCATCCAGCCGTGGCCGGGGCGGCCGTGATCGCACGGCCTGCCCCGGGCGGCACCGGGGGCCTGCAACTGATCGCCTACGTCGTGGCGGCCGACGCTCCGGACTCGCCCGTCGGTCCCGAGGAACTGCGCGGGCACCTGGCACGCGGCCTGCCGGATTACATGGTGCCGTCCGCCTTCGTCCAGCTCGACGACCTGCCGCTCACCCGGCACGGCAAGGTGGACCGTCACGCCCTGCCGAGTCCCCCGAGTCCCGGGGCCCGGCCCCGGGCCGCCGTGGTCCTGCCCCGTACGGCGACCGAGCAAGCTGTCGCAGCGATCTGGGCCGACCTGCTCGACAGGGACGAGATCGGCGTACACGAGAAGTTCTTCGAGGCCGGCGGATCCTCCCTCTCCCTCCTCGCGCTGAGCAGCCGCCTGGCCGAACTGAACCTGAACACGGTGCCGTTGAGCGCCTACTTCGAGCACACCACGGTCGAGGCGATGGCCCGCCTGCTCGACGCGGCCGACGAGCCCGACGGCACGACCGCCCGCGAAACCACTGACGAATTGGGGTATGAACTATGACGCACCCGAGCCCGACCCCGACTCCGTCCGGGGGCGCGCCCCTCGGCCAGGAGGCCGTGGCGATCATCGGTGTCGCCATGACCCTGCCCGAGGCCGACGACCTGGACACCCTGCACCAGAACCTGCTCGGCGGGCGGATCAGCGTGCGGGCACCGGGCAAGGACCGGATCCACTACGCCGCGGGGCGCACCGACGTCGACTACGTGAAGATGGGCTACCTGAACCGGATCGACCTCTTCGACCACCGGTTCTTCGGCCTCTCGCGGCGCGAAGCGGAGTTGATGGACCCGCATCAGCGCCTGACCGCCCAGCTCGCCCACCGGGCGATCGAGAACGCCTGTTACGCGCCCGGCGACCTGAAGGGCTCCAACACCGCGGTCGTCCTCAGCGCACCCGAACCCCACTACGCGAGCCTCTACACCGATGAGGACCCGCAGCAGATCCTCGGCTCGCACCCGTCGGCGGCGGCCGGGCGCATCGCCTACCTCCTCGACCTGGCCGGGCCCACGCTGGTCCTGGACACCGCGTGCAGCGGCAGCCTCACCGCGATCGCGGTCGCCGTGGACCAGCTGCGCAACGGACAGGCGGACCTGGCGCTCGCGGGCGGGGTCAGCGTCTTCCCGGTCATCGCGCCCGAGCACGAGCGCGTGCCCACGCCCGGCCTGGAGTCTCTTGAGGGCGTGTGCCGCCCCTTCGACGCACGGGCGGACGGCGCCACCGGGGGTGAGGGCGGCGGGCTCGTCCTCCTCAAGCGGCTGAGCGACGCGATCACCGACGAGGACCACATTCACGGCGTGCTGCGCGGCATCGCCGTCAACCACAACGGCTTCCGCGCCACCAGCATGAGCGCGCCGAGCGCCCGCGGTCAGGCCCAGGTACTCGTCGAGGCGTGGCGGCAGGCCGGACCCGGCGCGCTGGACTACATCGAGTGCCACGGATCGGGCACCCGGCTGGGCGACGTGATCGAGGCCGAAGGGCTGCGGCAGGCCTTCGGCGAGGTGGACACGGACGGCCCGTGCGGGATCAGCGGGGTCAAGGGCAACATCGGCCATCTCAACCACGCGGCCGGCATCGCCGGGCTCTTCAAGGTCCTGGCCGGGCTGCGGTACGAGACCCGATATCAGAACCCCAACTTCGAGACGCCCAACCCGCTGATCGACTTCACGGGCCCGGTCCAGGTCGACACGCAGGCCACCGCCTGGGAGCGCACGACGGACAGCGCCCGCCGGGCCGGTCTGAGCTCCTTCGGCCTCACCGGCACGAACGTGCACGCCGTCGTCGAGGAGCCGCCCGCCGTGGCCCAGGCCTCGGCACGGCGCGACGGCGTCGCCGAACTGGTCACCCTCTCCGCCAAGTCGCCCCACGCCCTGCAGGCCTACGCCCAGCGCGTCGCCGACTTCCTCGACCGGTCCGGGCAGCACCTGCCCGATGTGGCACACGCGTTGAACCGTGGCCGCGACGACCACCCCTACCGCTGGGCCGCCACCGCCCACGACACCGAGGAGCTGGCCGCCCGACTGCGCACGCCGCACCCCGGCGATCGCGAGCAGACCACCCAGGCGCCCGTGGTGCTGCTCTTCTCCGGTGACGCCGAGCTCGGCGAGGAGACCTGGACGGGCCTGCGCGCGGCCTTCCCCGAGCGGGCCGACGAGGTGGACACCGCCGGGGACACCGACGACGCCTCACCCGGCGCCCGGCTGCTCGCCCGCCAGCACGCGGCGTACCGCCTGGCGCGCTCCCTCGGGCTGACCGAGGCACGCCTGGTCGGCAACGGCATCGGCAATCTCGTGGTGCGGTCCGTCCAGGACCCGGCGACGGCGGCCGAGGCACGGAGCAAGGCGCTGGACGCACCGCTCACCAGTCAGGTCAACAAGGAGGGGCTGAGCCGTGCGGTGCGCAGCCTCGCCGACGAGGGCGCCGTCCTGGTCGAACTGGCCGCGGACGGCACGCTGTCGCGCGAGATCGCACGGATCGCGCCGGAGCTGCCGGTCGTCCGTCTCTTCGCGGACCCCACGCGGGAGGGCGTGCTCTCCGCGCTCGGCCGGCTGTACTCGCTCGGCGCGGACCTCGACTGGAACCGCTACTACGAGGACACCGACGCACACCGCATCGAGGTGCCGACCTACCCCTTCGACGTCGACGAGGTGTCCTGCTGGTGCCGTCCGCCCGGTGCCCCGGCGCTGCCCGCACGCACGAGTGCGACGGCTACCTCCGAGCAGCCCACGCCCCAGCAGGGTGGTGCCGAACCAGCGGAAACCGAACGGGAGTTGGCGGAGATCTGGGGTGGCGTCCTCAAGGCCGGCGAGGTGACGGCGGACTCCAACTACTTCGAGCTCGGGGGCACGTCGATCGCGGGCATCATGGTGCTGCGCAAGGCGCAGGACCTGTTCGGCGTGCGCCTTTCCTTCGCCGACCTGCACGAGTACCCCACGCTGCGCGAACTGGCCACGCGGATCGACGTGCTGCGCGCTGCGGGCCCGGAGCGCGACGACTGGACGATCACGCCGATAGCGCGCCCCGGCCGGCTGCCGCTCTCGTTCAACCAGGAGCAGCTGTGGTACCTCGACCAGCTGAAGCCGGGCACCGCGCTCTACAACATCCCCGTCAACCTCCGCTACATCGGCCCCTTCGACCTCGACGCGTTCCGGGGCGCGCTGTGTGACGTGGTGACCCGGCAGGAGGTCCTGCGCACACGCATCCTGGACGAGGACGGCAGGCCGTACGCGCTCGCCGACCTGCCCGAGCCGCAACTGACCTTCCGCGATCTGACGGCGCTGCCGGACGCGGAGCGCCGCGCCGAGGTGACACGGGCGATGACGGCGGAGGCGACGGAGCCGTTCGACATGGCGCGTGGACCGCTCTTCCGCACCGTGGTGATCAAGTTCGACGAGCAGGACCACGTGGTGGCGCACACGTGGCACCACATCGCCTTCGACGGCTGGACCCCGGCCGTCTTCTACCGCGAGCTCGCGGCCTGCTACGCGGCCCGCCGCGGCCTCCCGGGGCCCGAGCTGCCCGAACTACCCGTCCAGTACGCGGACTTCGCGGCCTGGCAGCGGAGGTGGCTGGACGCGGAGCGCATGGAGCGCGGCCTCGACTACTGGCGTACGCAGCTGCGCGGCCTGGACGCCCCCGAGCTGCCGCTCGACCGTCCGCGCCCCGCGGTGCAGTCCTTCGCGGGCGACAGCGTGCGCTTCTGCCTCGACGACGAACTCGCCCGGCAGCTGCGCGCCTTCAGCGTCCGCGAGAGCACCACGAGCTTCGTCACCATGCTCGCCGTGATCGACGCGGTCCTGCACCTGTGGGCGGGCCACCGGGACGTGGTGGTGGGGGCGGCGACCACGGGCCGGTTCAACGCCGCCACGCACGACCTGATCGGCTACTTCAACAACCTCCTGCCGTTCCGTACGCGGGTGGACGAGGGCCTGAGCTTCCGCGAGCTGGTGGCGCGCTGCGCGACCACGGCGACCGGCGTCCTTGACCACGAGGAGATCCCCTTCGCGAAGATCGTCGCCGACACGGACCATCGCGATCCCTCGCGCCACCCGGTCTTCACCGTCTGCTACACCCACCAGAACACCGCCACGGCCCCCTTCGACCTGGCGGATCTCACCGCAGAGCGCGTCGGGGAAGAGCTCTCCACGGTCTCCGGGATCGCCCCCGGGACGTCCAAGTTCGACCTCACGTTTGGCCTGTACGACCAGGACGGCGGTCCGATGGACGGCTACCTGGAGTACGCGGTCGACCTGTTCGACCCCGCCACCGCGCGCCGCCTGGTCGACCTCTTCCAGGAGATCGCCGCGGCGGCGATGCGCGAGCCCGACCGGCCCCTGGCCGAACTCCTGGAGGACCGCGGGCCCTCGCTCCTGGCCGGGCAGCCGTTCGCGTCGCCCGACGAGCGGCTGATCAGCGACGTCTTCGCGGAGCACGCCGCGCGGCGCCCGGACGAGACCGCCGTCGTCGACGCGGTGGGCGAGCACACCTTCGCGGAGATCGACCGGCGGGCGAACCGGGTGGCGCGACGCCTCGTCGAGCGCGGCGTCGGCCCGGACGTCGCCGTCCCCGTGATCGCCGAACGTGGCGCGGACCTGGTCGTCGGCTGGCTCGCCGCCCTCAAGGCGGGCGGCGCGTTCGCGTCGGTGGACCCGAGCGTGCCGGAGCGCCGGGTGCGCTCCGTCCTCGCCGGGATCACCGCGCCCGTCCTGCTCATGGGCACGGGCATGGAGGGCTACGAGGACGCCGGCTTCCCGGCGCTGCGGATCGCCGACGTGGACGCCGAGGACGCGGGCGCGGACAACGACGCCGCGCCGCCGCAGCGGGCGGGGACCGCCAACCTGGCCTACGTCGTGCACACTTCGGGCTCCACCGGCCACCCGCAGGGCTGCGAGGTCGAGCACCGCGTCCTGATCAACCTGCTGCGCTGGTTCGGCGAGGAGGCGGAGCTCACCACCGACGACCGGATGGTGCAGCTGGCCGCCGCCGGGTTCGACCTGGCCGCGTTCGAAGTCCTGTGCGCCCTCTACCACGGGGTGACCCTGTGCTTCGTACAGGACCGGTTGCAGACCCCGGAGAACCTCCTCGCCGACTTCGCCCGGCTCGGCGTCACCGTGGCCGGAGTGCCGACCCCGCTCGCCGAGCTGATCCTGACCGAACTCCCCGATGTGCCGGGCCTCAAGCTGCGCTTCATGCTCACCGGCGGCGACGCGCTGCGGCTGCGTCCGCCCCGCCGGACGCCGTTCACCCTGCTCAACGTCTACGGGCCCACCGAGTGCGGGCTCTGCGCGACCGCGGGCCGGGTGGCCGTCGCCGAGTCCGGAGCCGAAGGGCTGCCGGACATCGGGCGGACGCTGCCGGGCGCCCACGTGTACCTCTTGGACTCCCGGGGGCGGCCGGTGAAGCGGGGCGAGCGGGGCGAGGTCTACCTCGGCGGCGTCAACGTCGGCCGCGGTTACCACGGCAAGCCCGGCGTGACCGCGGTCCGGTTCGTGGCCAACCCCTTCACTGACGAGCCCGGCGCCCGGATGTACCGCACCGGCGATCTGGCCCTGATCCGCGACGACGGGACCCTCGAGTTCCAGGGGCGCCAGGACCACCAGCTCGAACTGCGCGGCCAGCGCGTGGAGCCCGCCGAGATCGAGCGGACCCTGATGGACCATCCGCGGGTCCGCGACGCGGTGGTCGTCGCCGAGCGACAGCCCTCCGGCGCCCTGCTCCTGGTGGCCCATGTCGCGGGTGAGGACGCCCCTGAAGAGGCCGAGTTGACGCAGTGGGTGGCCCGCGCGCTGCCGGAGTACATGGTGCCCGGCCGGGTCGAGCGCCATGCCGACCTGCCCAAGACAAGCAACGGAAAGCTCGACCGCACATCGATGAAGGAGACCAACGTGCCCGACCACGACACGATCGACGAGCTGACCTCGGTGACCACGGCGGCGACCCCAGGGGCGTTCATCGGCGCGGCCGGGCGTGAGGCCGAGCGGATCCTCGGTGACATCTGGACCGATCTCCTGGGCATCGACCGGGTGGCACCGGGCGACAACTTCTTCAAGATCGGCGGCGACTCGCTGCTCAGCGTGGCCATCGCATCGCGCGCCACGCGAGCCGGACTGCGCCTCACCCCGCACGACGTGCTCGAACACCCGACCCTGCGCGAACTCGCCGCGTACGCCGGGCAGGTCTCCCCGCCCAGCACCGCACCCGCGACGGCCGCGACGGCCGCCGCACCCGCGTCATCGGTGACCGAGCCGGTGCCGCCGAGCCCGCTGGTGCAGGCCATGCTCGCCACGTCGGGCTACGCGGCACAGGACTTCATCAGGCCCGTGATCCTGGAGACCGCCCCGGGCATCCGCGGTGACGCGGTGCGCGCCGCCTTCGAGCGCCTCGTCGAGGTCCAGGAGCCGCTGCGCTACCGGTTCCGCCACAACAGCCTCGGCTGGCGCATCGAATGCGCCGAGCGCGAGACCGCCCCGGTCGTCGACGTCAGGGTGCTCCCGCCGCTGGACGAGGAGCAGCTCGACGCCTATCTGCGGGCCGACCTGGACGAGCTCCTCGCGGGCGTCGACCTCGGCCGGGGTCCGCTGCTGCGGGCCAGGTTCTACGACCGCGGCGCCGACCTGCCGGGGGTGATCCTGTTCGTCATCCACCACTTCGTCTACGACGCCCTGTCGTTCGTGCCGCTGATCGACGACCTGAACGCGGCGTTCGACGGCCAGGCCCCGGCCATCGCCCGCCCGGCCGCCTGGCGGCAGTGGACGCGCCAGCTGCGGTCGATGTCCGCGTCCGACGAGGTGGCCGGTGAACTTCCGTACTGGGAGGGCATCCTGAGCGCCGGGGCCGGGACGGAACCGGTGGCCGAGAACGGCACGGCGGGCCAGCCGCCGAGCCTGGTCAGCCGCACGGTCGAGGGCCGGGTCGCGTCGCAGCTGTCCGACAGCGGGCCCGCCGGCCAGCAGGCCGCGCTCGCCGCGGTCGCCGTGGCCTGGTCCCGGTGGCGCGGCAGGCCCGACGCCTTCCTGAGCGCGCTGGGCATGGGCGCCGCGCCCAACGCGCTGTGGCACGGCGACCGGAGCGTGTCCTTCGGCTGGTTCACCCATCTCTTCCCGGCCTTCCTGCGGGTCGGGCCCGATGCCGGGCCAGCCGATCTCCTGCCCGCGGCCGGCACCGCTCTGGCCGTTCCCAACGACGGCATCGGGTATGGCGTCCTGCGCCACCTCAGCCCGCACACCTCCCAGGTCGCGCGGCTGCGCGACCTGGCCGAGCCGCAGCTCCTCGTCGAGCACCTGGCCAACGCCAACAACGGGCTCGCCAAGCTGGCCGGGGCCTCGATCCGGATGCGGTCGATGGCCCTGTCCACCCTGCCGGAGTCGCTGCTCGCGCAGGTGCCGATCGTGGTCGAGAGCCATGTGATCGACGGGACACTCGAGATCGGTGTGGTGTCGCGGGGGTCGGTGGCCGACGCCGACATGGAGAAGTTCGCCGACCACTTGGTCGAGGCATTCACCGAGCTCGCCGCCGCGGAAGGCACCGAAGGCGCGGGCGACACGGGCAGGAGCCGCTGAATGGCCCCGGCAACGGCACTCAACGCGGTGGCCCTGCACCAGCCGGACGGTGTGCTGCCCGTCGCGGAGCTGCCCGGCCTCGACCAGCTCGGCGAGGCCGAGCGGGTGACCTGCGCACAGCTCGGCATCGACGAGGTCCGCGCGGACGACTCACTGTCCGCGTTCGACCTCGCCGCCCACGCCGCCCAGCGGGCCCTGGCGGATGCCGGGCTCGCGGCGGACGACCTGGGCGCCCTGATCCTGATCGACGCGCGTGCCCCCGAGAGGCTGATGAGCTCATCGGCCACCCGGTTGCAGGCTCTGCTCGGCGCCCGGCGGGCGGTGACGTTCTCCGTCGGCGGCCTGGGCTGCGTCTCGCTCACTCCGGCGCTGCTCGCGGCCCGCGGACTGCTCGCCGCGGACCCGGACCTGGAGCACGTCCTGGTGGCACACGGCAGCAAGCCGCCCACCCCGCAGCGCTACCGGCATCCGGTGACCGTGAGCGGCGACGGCGGCGCGGCCGTGGTGATCTCCCGCAGCGGACGGGTCCGCGTCCTCGACATCGTCCAGGAGACCAACGGCGATTACTGGGACCTCTTCCACGTCGACTACCGGGACCGGCCCACCGGCCAATGGCGCGAGAAGTGCGGCGACCTTCCCACGTACTCCTTCAAGCTCGCGGTGGAGACCCGCAACCGTCTGCGCGCCCTGCACCAGCGCCTCCTGGAACGCAACGGGCTCACGACGGCGGACATCGACTGCTATCTCAGCCACAACCTCTCCACGGGCGGCTTCCGGTTCACCGAGGAGGCACTCGACATCAAGATCAGCACGACGTGCTCCGACAACCTCCGGCGGTACGGGCATCTCGGCCCGAACGACGTCCTGTTGAACCTCCACACGGAGCTCGAACGCGGCGGACTCCAGGACGGACAGCGCGCCGTCCTGCTCAGCGCGAGCCCGGCCGCCGCGTGGAGCCTGCTGCTCGTGGAGATCGGCGACGCCGCGGCAACCCACTACTTGTGAGACCAGAGGAGAGAGATCACCCATGACGACAGCACCCGCGACGACCACGATCGAGGACGTCCTGTCCTTCCTGGCTGCCGCACTCGGCACCGAAGTCGGCCCGGACGAGGACTACTTCGCCTCCGGACTCGCCGACTCGCTCTTCGCGCTGGAACTGGTCACCTTCGTGGAGCACCGCTTCCGGCTGACCGTGGAGGTCGAGGACCTGTCCATCGACAACTTCCGTACGGCCGCGCGCATCATGAGCTTCGCTCAGGCGCAGGGCGGTGCGGCGGCATCATGACGTTCGCCGCCGAGCCGACCGGCGTCCCCGACGCGGGGGAGTTCGCCGCCGCCGTCCGGGGCGAGGCCGCCGACTGGGACCGCTCGGGCGCCCTTCCCGAGCGGGTACGCAAGGCCGTCGCGCGGGCCGGGCTCTTCGGGGTCGGGCTGCCCGAGCGCTACGGCGGCGCCGGAGGCGACCCCGGCGAACTCGGCGCGGTCTGCGCCGAGATCGGCGGGGTCTGCAGTGCGCTGCGCGGCCTGCTCACGGTGCAGGAGATGGTCGCGGCGGCGCTGCTGCGCTGGGGCACGGCCGCCCAGCGCGAGCAGTGGCTGCCCCAGCTGGCCCGCGGCGACCGCTTCGCCGCCTTCGCCGCGACCGAGGCGGGGGCGGGCACGGACCTCGCCGGCGTAGGGACACGCATCGACGAGGACGGCGACCACCTGCTCGTCACCGGCCGCAAACTGTGGATCACCTTCGGCAGGACCGCCGATGTGTTCCTGGTCCTGGGCCAGATCGCCGGACGCCTCTCGGCGGTGCTCGTCGACGGAGACCGCGCCGGTGTGCACCGCGAGCCCGTCGAGGGCCAACTGGGCATGCGCGCCGCCGAGATCGCCCACGTCGGCTTCGACGCGGTACGGGTCCCGCGGGACCGCCTGGTCGGTCCGCCCGGCATGGGGCTCTCTCATGTCGTGGGCACGGCCCTCGACCACGGGCGCTACACCGTGGCCTGGGGCTGCGTCGGGATGGCCGAAGCCTGCATCGACACCGCGGCCGACCATGCGGTGCACCGCCTGCAGCGGGGCGTCGCCCTGGCCGAGCACCAGCTCGTACGCGCCGAGCTCGCCCGCGCCGCCGTCCGATCAGTCGCCGCCCGTGAACTGTGCGCCAGGGCGGGCCGGTTGCGCGGGCAGGGCGATCCGTCGGCGGTGGCGGAGACCGTGGTCGCCAAGTACGCGGCGGCCGGCGCCGCCACCGATGTCGCCGGGGCGGCCGTGCAGACCCTGGGCGCCGCGGGGATCGCGCCGGACAGCCTGGCGGGCCGGTTCTTCCGGGACGCCAAGGTGATGGAGCTCATCGAGGGCTCGCAGTTCGTGTCGGAACTCCACATCGGGGACCGGCTGTTGCGCCGCCACGGATATCGGCCCGCACCCACCGCACGTACCCGCACAGTGATCCAGGAAGGACCGCGATGACCACCCAGGCCCACCCGACCGACACCTCCACCCACACCGAGGGGCCCACGCCCGCGCCGACCGTGAAGTGCCTGGTGTGGGACCTCGACGACACCGTATGGAACGGCACCGTCCTGGAGGGCGACGCCCCCCAGCCCTTCCCCGAGGTCCTCGCCACGCTTCACGCCCTGGACGAGCGCGGCATCCTGCACGCCGCCGCGAGCCGCGGCGACCACGACACCGCCACCGCCCACCTCAAGGCACTGGGCATCGAGGAGCTGTTCACGGTCCTGGAGATCGGCTGGGGCGCCAAGTCCGATGCCGTACGCCGCGTCGCCGAGGCCCTCAACATCGGCATCGACACCGTGGCGTTCATCGACAACGACGCGGTGGAACGCGCGGAGGTGGCTGCCGCCCACCCCTCCGTCCGCGTCCACCCGGCCGAGCAGGCTGCCACGCTGCCCGAACTGACCGCCTTCCAGCCTCCGTTCGTCACCGACGAGAGCCGCGGCCGCCGCCACCTCTACCGCGGAGAGCTGCGCCGCAAGCGCGCCCAGGACAGCCACACCGGGCCCGCCAAGGACTTCCTGGCCACCCTGGGTCTGGTCCTCACCGTGCGCCCGGCGACCGAGACGGACCTCGAGCGCGCCCATGAGCTCACCGTCCGCACCCACCAGCTCAACACCACGGGCCGCACCTACGACCTGGACGAGCTGCGCGAGCTGACCTCCTCACCCTCACACCAGGTCCTGGTGGCGAGCCTGGAGGACCGCTTCGGGTCGTACGGCACGATCGGCCTCGCCCTCACCGAACTCACGGACACCGACAGCATGTTGAAGCTGCTCCTGCTTTCCTGCCGGGTCATGTCACGCGGTGTCGGCCCTGCCCTGATCGGCCACATCGTCCGGGACGCGCTCGCCGGCGGCCGCCGCCCGGTCGCGGAGTTCGTGCCCACCGAGGTGAACCGGGTGATGCTGGTCAACCTGCGCTTCAGCGGCTTCGACGTCGTCGAGCGCACCGGCGACCGGGTCCTCCTCGGCTTCGACACCGAGCAGCCGCCACCCGCCCAGGACCGTGCGGTACGCGTCGTCACCACGGCCTGATCCCACCCTTCCCACCGCCCCTCCCGACCTTTCCTCCCGCCGCCCCAGGAGATTCCGTGTCCCACGCCACCCCTCCCCCCATCCCGAGCCGTACGGTCGGCGTCGTCGGCGCAGGCACGATGGGCGTCGGCGTCGCCCACTGCCTGGCGGCCGCAGGCCATGAAGTGACCGTCGTGGACCCCGTGCCGGAGGCGCTGGCCTCCGCCCCCGAGCGGCTGCGCGCCGGACTGCGCATGGCCACCCTGCTGCGCCGCGCACCGGCCGACGGGTCCGGGCCCACGCTGCAGCGGGTGCGCTTCAGCGCCGACCTGACCGAGCTGCGCACCGCTTCATTCGTCGTCGAATGCGCCCGCGAGAGCATCCCCGTCAAGCAGGAGGTCTTCCGCTCCCTCAACGCCGTGCTGCCGGCCACCACAGTCATCGCGACCTGTACGTCCGCGATCCCGGTCGGCCTGCTCGCCGAGCACATCGACGAACCGGGCCGGGTCCTGGGCATGCACTTCATGAACCCGGCCTACGCCAAGGACTCCCTGGAGATGATCCGCGGCGACCACACCAGCGAGCAGACCCTCGACGACGCCCATGACCTGCTGCGGAGCATGAACAAGGAGGGCATCGTGGTCGGTGACGCACCCGGCTTCGTCTCCAACCGCCTGTCGCACGGCACGTACAACGACGCGGCCGGTGTGGTCCAAGCGGGCACCGCCGACGCGGCCACCGTGGACCGGCTCTTCCAGGAGTGCTTCGGCCACACCATGGGCCCGCTGCGCACCGCCGACCTGATCGGCCTGGACACCGTCGTGGACACCCTGCACGTCCTGCACGAACTCACCCGCGACGCCCGCTTCATTCCGTGCACGTTGCTCACCGACCTGGTGGCTGCGGGCCGACTCGGCCGCAAGAGCGGGCAGGGCTTCCACACGTACGCGACGGCGAAGGGCTGACGCCAACAGGCAGGCCATGGATCATCGTGGCTCACTCGCCCGTAGGTGCCGGCACCAGCCGCTCTCCGAGCCTGCGGGTGATGGCGCGTCAAAGGCCATTGTCAGTGCCTCCGCATAGAGTGAAATCACTCGGGAAGCCCTCGGAGAAGGAGCACAAACATGTCCGCCAACAGGATCCAGCACAAGGTGAATCACGTCGCGCTGGTAGTGGACTGCTCGGGATCCATGCGTCCGCACGAGAATCAACTCATCCGCGTTGTGGACGAGTTCGTAGCGGGTTTGAAGGCCGAGTCGGACAGCCTCGGCCACGAGACCCGGATAAGCCTCTACTCCTTCGACCACCGGGTGGAGAACCTGGTGTGGGACATGGACGTGAAGCACCTGCCGTCCATGCGAGGCCTCTATCAGGTCAACAATGGCGCTACGGCACTCATTGAGGCTTCAGTGAAGTCCCTGGACGACCTGGGACACATATGGGAGGAGTACGGCGAGCACAGCTTCCTCCAGATCGTCGTGACGGACGGCGAGGAGAACGCCTCCGGCGGAGACAGGCGGCACGACGGCGACATGACCATCCTCGGCCCCTGGCTCGACAGGATCGCCGCGAAGATGGGCGGGCTTCCGGGCCACTGGACCTCCGCGATCCTCGTCCCGAACTCCCTGGCCAAGCGCACCGCCCAGAACTACGGCTTCCCGGCCGGGAACATCGCCATCTGGGACGCGGATTCGCAGGAGGGCGTCGAGGAGGCGATAGGCACGGTGCGCGCTGCCGCCACGAGCTTCCTCCGGGCCCGCGAGCAGGGTGTGCGCGGAACGAAGAATCTGTTCGCCGTCGGCCAGGACATATCGGTCGACGAGGTGCGTGCGAATCTCGAACCGATTCCGGCCGACAGGTACCGACTCCTGAAGGTCGACAAAGAGGCCGAGATCCGCCCCTTCGTGGATTCACATCCGGGTGTGACGTACGAACGTGGGGCGTGCTACTACCAGTTGGGCGCACGGGCACAAGTCCAGGCGAACAAAGAAGTCATCGTGGTCGAGAAGGACACCGACCGCGCCTATACGGGCGACGCGGCGCGCAGCCTTCTGTTCGGCTCGGGAATCCAGGGAACCGTCTCCGTGAAGGCGGGAAACAATCCCAAGTTGGAGGTCTATGTGCAGAGCCGTTCGGTGAACAGGAAACTCAAGCCGAAGACGCGCCTCCTCATCATGCTCTGAGCGAAGGTCTGCATTAGCGGTTCGATCCCTACGACCCCGCTTGGGCTTGCTCCCGGCTCGACCTCTGGGCCGGGAACCGGCTCGTCCTCGTCAACTTCTCACCGCTGCTGGGCTGTCGAAGCATCGATGGGATCACAGGTCGAACTCGAGGTGTTCGATGTCCGTGAAGCGCACCTCCTCCAGGGAGCCGGCGCGGCGGCCGCTGTCCTGGAAGTAGATGTCCTTGAGTGCTTCGGCGGCGATCTCCCGGAGTTCCTGTTCGCCGGCGCCTGCTTCCTGGGCCGCGAAGAGGCGGGCCGCGTACTGCGGGGGGAGGGCCACGGTCAGGTGGCGGATACGGTCCTGGTCGGTGGAGCCGATCGGGGCGGTGTAGCCGAGGCGGGCGCGGGTGTCGATGACGATGCCGGTGGTGCTTGCCGCCTTCGCGCGGGCCTTTGCCCTCACCTGTGGCTGCCACCGTGCCTTCACTTCGCGCTCCAAGCGGGCCGCCAGGTCCGGGCGCGGCTTTTTGATCTGGTCCTTCACATACCGTTCGACGGTGCGCTGGGAGACCCGCAGCATCTGCGCGACCGCCCGGGTGC
Organism: Streptomyces sp. A18; assembly: GCF_059026065.1. Taxonomy (NCBI): domain Bacteria; kingdom Bacillati; phylum Actinomycetota; class Actinomycetes; order Kitasatosporales; family Streptomycetaceae; genus Streptomyces; species Streptomyces sp. A18. The sequence goes on from NZ_JBWLKL010000005.1 coordinate 83,584, forward strand.
CCTTGTACTGCTTGACCAGGTAGCGCATCTGGGCACCCGCGCTCTTGGGCACAGGGCGGGTGAACACCTTCTGCACCGCCTCGTCCAGGCCATCCCCGAACAGACTCATCGAGGTCTACCTACTCTCCGTTGTCCTGGCCGGTGACGGTCCCGTCCTTGATGTACCGCGCGAGGTTGAGCTCCGGGGCCTCGAACTGCTCGCGGACGCCCTCGCCCCACAACACGCTCTGGGTACCCTCCCACTTGACCAGGCCGGGGTTCACCCCGAGCTTGAAGCCGCCCGGCAGCGGCTTGCCCTCCCGATAGGGCAGGAAGTCCAGTGGCGAGGGTCCGTCCGCCGCGTACACGGCGCAGTCGGACAGGACTGCGACCGGGTACTGGCCGGTGAACGCCGCGTGCTTGACGATCTTGCGGTGCATGTTGATCCGCGTACGGGAGATGACCGCGGCGCGGATGTCGGGGCGCCAGGTCGGGCGGGACAGGGCCCGCCACGGCTGGCCCGGCTTCCAGCCCTCACCGCGCGGGCGCTCGCGCAGCTTGCCGAGGCCGCCCTTCACGGTGGCCTTGATCGCGGACACCACGACGGCCAGCTCCGGGTCGCGCTTCCGGTAGCCGTCCATCGCCGCCAGGAACTCCTCGGGGCTCAGGTCGGCGCCCACTCCGAGGTCGGCCATCGTCGCGAGGTAGGCATCGCGCAGGCGGCTGTACCAGCCGTCCAGGTAGCGGCCGTTGTCATACCGCACATACGCCTCGAGCGGAGCGACGTCGTAGCCCAGCTCCTGGGCGTAGGCGATGGTCGGCGTCGCATACCAGGCCGGGCCCTCCGGGCGGGTGCCCTTCGGCGTGAACGGGCTGGGCAGGAGGCCCCCGTCCAACTCCACCCATTCCTTGCCCGACTTCACGCGGGACAGGTCGACGTGGGACAAGTCGACCAGCCAGCTCCCCGGCAGCTTCGGGTCGAACACCGGCTGGCTGACGTGGGTCGGCGCACCGAGGCCGACGATCAGTCCGTTGGCTCCGGCGGCGAAGGCCATGTTCACGTCGATGCCCACCAAGTGGCGGCGCAGGCACTCGTCGTCCGTGAGCGGACGCGCCCAGTCGTACGCCTCCTCGAAGATCTTCTCCTCCGGACCGCGGACGTGGAAACGGGGCAGCTCGGCGAGCATCGGATGCCCGTCGGGTGCCTCGCACGGCGCCGGGTCGACCGGTTCCTTCCCCAGGGAGCCGGGGTTGCGCTCCGAGTGGCGCTTGCCGTCCGGGCCCGGCGCGGACGCGCGGGTCGGCGGGTGCAGGGCTGTCATCAGTTCCAGCCCCGTGACGGCGGTGGAGCCGCGGGGCGTCATCACCCGGGTTGCGTACGTGCCGAGGAGCTGGGCGAGGTCCGCCGGTGGGAGCTGCTCCGTATGGGCCCAGTGCCGGGTGTCCAGCGCGCCCCAGGACGGGATGCACAGCTGCACGCAGTGGCGTTCCTGACCCTGCGCGGGCCGGTAGATGCGCGCCCACGGCCCGAACCCGCGCTTGGTCAACTGCCAATCGGCGCGGGCCAGTTGCCGGATGACCTTGTGCCCCTCCGGGATCCTCCCCGCGAGCCTCTCCTCGTCGGTGAGCGTGGCGGGCAGGCCGTAGCGCTCCAAGGCGGCTTCGGTGAGCACGAGCAGCGGGTCGGCGTCCTTGCCCGGACCGGCGAGCTTGGGCTGGCCCAGCCTGGCTTCCTTGAGCGTCCATTCGATCAGGGCCGGGACGGACTTGGCCGGCACGGTCTGGACCAGGCCGTCGACGCAGTACGCGTGCGCCTCGCCGTCCTCGACATCAACGACCGCCAGCGGCCCGTTCTCGAAGCGGGGGTCGGCAGCGTCAGGTCGAGGGCTCTTCGCGATCTGACGCGCGGTCTCCTTCGCCGTCTTCTTCGCCGTCGTCTTCGCAGCCGGGCGATGCGGCGCCTGCCGGGCGCGACCTGTTTCGGGGCGCGGCTCGGCGGCAGGGGTGGTGTCGGGCCGGACGTCCTGCGGCTCTGCTGCCGGCGCGGGAGCGGACGTCGGTTCGGCGATCGCGCCTTCCTGCGTCGGTGCCGCCTGGCCGGGAGAACCGGTGGACGTGGCCGACGCCGCCTCGGGCGCAGGCGTCGGCGCGACCTCGGACGGGGCCGGGGCCGGATAGAGCTCCGCGAGCTGGTTCAGCAGCCGCGCGTACGCGTCGCGTTCCGGTCCGCGCGGCTCGGTGCGCGTCTTGCTCGACTCCCAGCCGCTCACCGTCGCACGGCGCACCTGGAGTGCCGAGGCCACTTGCTCCAGGGTCAGACCGTGTGCCTGGCGCAGCCGCTTGCGCTCCGACGGCGACGGCAGTGAAGCACGGGATGCGATCAGCGCATCAACCGCGTCGAACAGCTCGGACATCAAGCACCTCCTGGGGCCACCCTAGCCCCCGAACCGTACAGTTCACGTACACGACACCGTACAGATGGCGCACGAAGACGTACAAAGGTCCCACCACCACGCCCCGCGGGCCACCTCATCCTGACCCGACACCGACGAAAGGATCCCACCAGCACCAACCGGCCCTCGCCCCACAGCACCGGCGAGCGAGCGCCCGCCCCGGACGGCACTGGCATTGAGCGCACCGGCGCCTATACCGCCAGTGCGGCAGCCAGCTCATCCAGACTCTCCACCCGCCAGTTGAACGCATCGGTGGAGCTCGGCGGGTCCCCAACCGGACGCTGAACGTAGGCCGTTCGCATGCCCACCGCCTGAGCCCCCCTCAGATCCCAGGCATGGGCGGCGACCATCAGCACGCGCTCGGAGGGGCATCCCGCTGCCTCGACGGCAAGGCGGTACACCTCCGCGGCAGGCTTGTAGGCCCGCACATCCTCGCCCGAGAGCGCCTCGTGCCACCGCAGTCCCGCATAGGCGTTCACACGCAACAGGCTCGCGCGGCTGGCATGCGAGAGCCCGAGCACAGGGAAGTGCCGCGCCACGCGCGCGAGTCCGGCAACGGAGTCGCCCCAGGGGCTGAGGCGCTGTGCGGCGGCGGCCAGCCGTCCGACCGCCGCCGGATCACGCAGACCGGCGCACTCGGCCACCCGTTGGGCCGCCTCCCGGTCGAGGACCTCACTGTTGGCGTACGCCCGGTCCCCCTCCCCCATACGCCGCTGCTCACGCTCCACATGCCGGTACCACACCGCGAGCAGTTCATCCACGGACATCCCGCCGGACGCGTCGTCAGACGCGGCCAACGCCTCACCGAAGGCGGCCCGCAGCCCACCCGACTCGTCCACCATCGTTCCCAGCACATCGAAGACGACCACTTCGACTCCGCACACACCAGACATCAGCTCTCCTCCTCGTGGCGGCCGGACAAATGCGTCACCGGTTAAACCGGTGACGAGTCTTGCCCACCGCTCCGTCACCGGTCAAGATGGTGACGTGCACTTCGCCTTTGTGAGCGGCAACCCCGCCCTGGACCTCGTCGCCACCGTGGAATCACGCCACGACCAGCCCCACGACCTCCTGGCCACCCCCTCCGACGTCGAGCAATGGGTCCTGGCCTGCGACGAACTGCCCGACCAGGTGACCGCCGACCCCGCCGGCCTCGCCTCCGCCCTGCGTCTGCGCGAAGCCATCCACCGGCTCGCCCTCGACCGCATGCACGCCCGCCGCTACACGCCCGCCGACCTGGCCACCCTTCATCACGCCGCCGACGGGCCGCCGCTCACCCTGCGCCTCAGCGATACCGGCCTCCACCTCACCGGAGACCTCCCAGCCGCGCTGGCCCACGTCGCCCGCAGCGCGATCACCCTGCTCGCCGACCACGACGCGTGCCTCAAGGAATGCGGCCGCCCCAGCTGCACCCGCCTCTACGTCGACCGCTCCCGCGGCACACGCCGGACCTGGTGCGGCATGCAGGCTTGCGGCAACCGCGTCAAAGCAGCCGCCTACCGAGCCCGCAAGCGCTGACGCCACGACAGGAGGCGGAAGGCACCCCCGACCGAAGCCCGGCGTGGGGTGGATAAACATCCACCTGGATGCGGGTCCTCCCAGCTGGATGCGGTACGAAGGCTTCTGTGGACGTACAGATTCAGCCCGCGACCGTTCGCGTGTTCATCGCTCTCGCCCCGCCCGACGACGCGAAGCAGGAACTGGCGGCGGCCCTTTCCCCCGCCTACCAAGCCCACCCACGGATGCGGTGGAACCGCATCGAGGACTGGCACATCACCCTGGCGTTCCTCGGCGAGGTCTCCGTCGCGGCGGTTCCGCTCCTGCGTACGCCGCTCGCGCGCCTCGCGGGCGCCCGCGGCCCTCTCACCTTGGCCCTGCGCGGTGGCGGGCACTTCGACGAGCGTGTGCTGTGGAGCGGGATCGACGGAGACCTCGACGAGTTGCGTCTGCTCGCCACCGAGGTGCGTGCCGTGGCCGACGACTGCGGGATCGCTCATGCGAGTCGGCCGTTCCGTCCGCATCTGACGCTGGCCCGCGCCCGCCGGGACACCCCGTCGTGCGTGGTGGAAGCCGCCGCCGGGCTCACCGGGTTCACCGGCCGCCCGTGGCAGGCCGAGCGCCTGCACCTGGTCGCCAGCAACATCGGCCGCGGCCCCGGGCCCATCCACTACCGCGACGTCGGCGCCTGGAAGTTCGCCGGCCCGGACTCGTCCACGCTTGCCGGGGACAGCCAGCACCGCGGCGACGCCGAGCAGCGTCACGACGGCGCGGAGCCGCCCTCAGGTGCCGCGTGATGGCGCCGGTAGTGGCGGGCCGCGCGAGCCCGGTTGCCGCATGAGGCCTTGCACCACTCCTGCCGGCCGTGGCTCTTGACGAAATAGCGCACACATCGAGGTGCCGTGCAGGCGCGCAGCTGCTCGCGCTGCGGGCCGGTCAGAAAGTCGACCGCGGCTCGGGCCAGGGTCGCGACGAGACCGATACGCGGATCGCTCTGCGCCGATAGGAGCCGTGCAGCGGGGGCTCCTTCGTGGGGCCACTCCAACTGCGGGGCGACGAGTTCCCGGGCGGCGACCGTGTTCAGGCGGGCGAGCGCGTCGGCTGCGGGCATCAGGTGGCGGGCGTCCGCCGGGCTGGGCGGCGCGGGGCTCACCGCGCGCGCGAACAACGCCCGTACCGCGCCCCGCAGTTCGATGATCTCCTGCCTGAGGACGTCGTCCGCCGTGAGCTTCCCTGCCGCCCGGATGTGGAGGGGGAGCAGGCCGTCCTGCGCATGGATCCAGCGGGTGACGTCCTCGACGGTGGTCAGGTCGTCGGCGACGCCGCCGTCCCCGTCATGGCGGATCGTGCTCGCCAGTTCCAGTGCCAGCCAGCGCTCCACAGCGTGTCTCCTTCGCCCTCCGCGCCCTTCCGGACCCGCCGTCAACCTCTTGATCGCATCCTCGGGACACTCTAGGGTCCCTAACGGAAAACCGAGAATTTCCGTTAGAGACACGAGGCGGGGATCCCGCCGCCCGAAGGAGACCGAGCGATGACCGCGCTGCTTGCCCACATCAGCGACCTGCACCTGGACGGCAGCGACAGGTCGACCCGGCGCGCCACACAGGTCATGGACCATCTGCGCGCCATGCCCCATCCCGTCGACGCGGTGCTCGTCACCGGAGACATCGCCGACCACGGGGACGAGGCCGAGTACGAGGAGGCGGCCCAGATCCTGGCCGCCCCCTTCCCGGTCCTCTCCTGCCCCGGCAACCACGACGCGCGTGCCGCCTACCGCAAGGCCCTGCTCGGCCAGGCGTCCGACGACAGCCCCATCAACCAGGTCCACCACGTCGCAGGCACCGCCATCCTGATGTGCGACTCCACGATTCCCGGCCGCGACGAAGGGCACCTCGACGAGGCGACACTCGCGTGGATGGACTCCACCCTGGCCGCGCTGCCCCGCGACACCCCCGCGCTGATCGCCTTCCACCAGCCGCCCGTCGACCTGCACCACCCGCTGCCCGACGCTCACCGCCTCCAGCACCCCGACCAGCTCGCCGCCCTGCTCGAAGCGCACCCGCAGGTGGCCGCCGTCCTCACCGGCCACGCCCACACCGCGGCCGCCACGACCTTCGCCGCGCGCCCCCTGATCGTCGGACCCGCCATCACCTGGACGCTGCGCATGCCCTGGGAGGGAGACAAGCCCGCGGACCGTGACCAGCCCCCGGGCCTCGCCTTCCACCTCCTGGACGACGACCACCGCCTGACGACCCATTTCCGGGTCGTTCTCTGAACGGCTCGTTGCATCCGAAGCCCTTGCCAAGCGTGCTGAAAGCAGAGTGCCCCGCCCCCGGCATCAACGGGGGCGGGGCAGCAGCGCTGCAGCCACAGCGCGGATGGAAGTGCCCAGGCTAGCCGCGGGCACTGACAATCACAGGCCGCTCACGGCTGCGGAGGCCGGTCCTGATCCCGGCCGAGCTGGTCCTTCAGCTTGTCCTGGGCGGTGTCGACCTGGCCGGAGTACTTCCCCTGGGTCTTCCCGTCGACGAAGTCGCCCGCCTTGTCGATTCCCTGCCCGGCCTTGTCCTCGTGGCCCTTGAGCATCTGCTTGAGCTTGTCCATGACTGACATGGGCAACCGCCTCTCTGTGTCGCCCCCACCAACCAGGCTCACACCACAGGGCGTGATCCGCATCCGCTGGCCCGCCCCACCGCCTCTAGCTGCGGTAACCCGTTCGATCGCCCCCGGCTGCACCGGCCGGTGCATGGCCCGAAGCTGAGGGCGCGGGGACCCCGGCGTACGAATCGGAAAGAAGGCGTTCATGGCGAAGGCGTATCTGGTGGGCAGCGGAATCGCTTCCCTGTCGGCGGCGGCGTTCCTGATCCGCGAGGGCGGATTCGTGGGATCGGACATCGTCGTGCTGGAGGAGCAGGACCGTAAGGGCGGCAGTCTCGACGCCTCCGGATCACCCGAGACCGGATACACCATGCGCGGCGGCCGAATGTTCGAGATCCACTTCGACTGCACCTATGACCTGCTCGGCTCGATCCCTTCCCTCGACGATCCCTCCAAGTCGGTCACCGAGGACACCTTCGCCTTCCACGAGGACTTCGCCTGGGACGACCACGCCCGGCTCGTCGACGCATCGGGCAAGGTGATCGACTCGCACTCGATGGGCTTCTCGGAACGTGACCGTCTCGAACTGGTCAAGTGCGTCGGCACCCCCGAGAAGCTCCTCGACGGAAAGCGCATCACCGACTGCTTCAGCCCAGAGTTCTTCCACACGAACTTCTGGTGGATGTGGTGCACCACCTTCGCCTTCGAACCGTGGCACAGCGCGATCGAGTTCCGCCGCTATCTCAACCGCTTCGTCCACCTCTTCAAGACCTTCGACTCCATGTCCGGGATCTACCGGACCCGCTTCAACCAGTACGACTCCATCGTTCGCCCGCTGCTGAAGTGGCTGACCGACCAGGGCGTGACCGTGCAACTCGGCACGACCGTCACCGATTTGGCGCTGGCCGACGGCGACGGGCTCACCGTCGAGGCCCTCAGCTGCACGCGGGGCGGTCGGACCGAGGAGATCACACTCGCCCCCGACGACCTCGTCATGGTCACCAACGGCTCGATGACGGCCGGTTCGACCCTCGGGTCCACCGACTCCGTGCCCGATCTGGACACCTCGGGAGGCGATGGGGCCTGGCGCCTGTGGGAGAGCCTCGCGGCCAAGCGGTCGGGGCTCGGCAGGCCGGGGGTCTTCAACTCATCGATCCCGCAGTCCACTTGGGAGTCCTTCACGGTGACGATCAAGGACCCCACCTTCTTCAAGCTGATGGAGAAGTTCAGCGGCAGTGAGGCAGGCAAGGGCGGTCTCATCACCTTCAAGGACTCCAAGTGGCTGCTCACCATCGTCCTCAACCACCAGCCGCACTTCCATGACCAGCCCGAGGACACGTACGTCTGGTGGGGCTACGCCCTCTTCCCGGACGAGCAGGGCGACTTCGTCCGCAAGCCGATGCGCGAGTGCACCGGCCGGGAGATCCTCGACGAGGTCCTGCACCACCTGCGCTTCGAGGAGGGTCCGCAGATCCTCGACCACTCGATCGTCCTTCCGGCCCTGATGCCGTACATCACCAGCCAGTTCCTGGTCCGCAGTGCGGGCGACCGGCCCCCGGTCGTGCCGGAGGGCTCCACCAACCTCGCCTTCATCGGGCAGTACGCCGAGGTTCCCGACGACGTGGTGTTCACGGTCGAATACTCCGTACGCACCGCGTGGACGGCCGTCGCGCAGTTGCTCGGGCTCGAGAAGCAGCCCCCGCCCGTCTACAAGGGCGGGCACGACCCGAAGGTACTGGTCGAGGCGTTGCAGACCATGCACAGGCACTGACGCCGCCCGACACGCACCGTCGAGCGACGACGGGGATGTAGAGCTGCCGGTCAAGCTCGCGGACGCGGTCGAGCAGATCCTTGGGGCCGGTCGGGCGCCACAGGGTCGTCGTCGCGGGCCGGCTGGTCATGAGGAACCCCCCGCTGCGTCGGAGGCCGCCGAAGCGGCTGGTCAGGAGGTGGACGGTAGCGGCCCGCCAAGCGTGCGGGCCGAGGCGTTTCGTGGGTGCGGTCGGCGTCAGCCGCCGTCGCACCTGAGGTCGGCGGGCCGCATGTAGCCGAGCTGCTGGCCGTTGTCGGTGCGCGAGACCTGCCACAGGGCGTCCGCGCCCTGGCGGGTGCCGTTCACCGGGATGCCGGGATCGAGATGGCCGACGATCTCGGTCCATGGGTTGTCCCCGGCGTAGATCGGGGCGTCGGCGTGAGTGGCGAAGCACGTGCCGCCGGCTGAGGCGGTGGAGCCGAACAGCGGGAGGCTCAGCAGGCTCAAGGTCAGCAGGGCACCGAGGCGGGCCAGGTTCCTGCGGAACTGTCGGGCACGGAACATGTGGGTCCTCCGAGTGTGGGCGAGTGCTCCACGTGTTCCTCCGGGGCGTGTGATGGCCGCGGGGCCGGCACGTAGCTGTTCCGGCCCCGCTGCCTTCGCCTCAGAGCGACTGGGTGCTGGAGATGTCAGGGGCGACCACACCGACACCGGCACCCGGCGTCTGCGGAGGGCTGTCGACCCACTGTTCGGCGGCGCCGATCTCGTCCAGCGCCGCCGCGGCGTGAGCGGGCTCCCTGGTGTCCGCGGTGTCCGCTCCCGGGGGCGGGCTGATCGCGGCGATGACAGCCCCGGCGGCGAGTGAGGCAACGGCCAGTACGCTTCGCTTCTTCATACCGGGGTCAACTCCCCGCCGCCCGAAAGGGCACGGCCTGATCACGGAGATCACCGCAGCGGAGGGCCTCACATCCCGGTCCGAAGCGCGGGCTCACGGCGCCTACGCTGTCCGAATGTTGGTCTACGCCCCGGCCGCTCTCCTCCTCCTCGTCTTCTGTGTGCGCGTGGTGCGCGAGCGCAGGAAGTTCAGCAATGCCGTGATCCTGGGACTCGCCATGCTCTGTGCCCTCGCGGCCTGGGTCTCCCAACTGGTCAGGTCCGGCTCGGCATCGGGTCAGACCGTGGGGTGGGCGCTGGTGGTGCTGGGGGGTCTGGGCATCCTCGTACTGACGTGCCTGCTGGTCCTCAACGGCCTGCAGATGGTGCGCAAGGAAGGCAGGAGCCCCACCAATCTGCTCTCCCTGCTGGCCGCGTTGTGCATCCTGGCCGTCGTGGCACTGGTGGTCACGGCCGTGGTGGTGCGGACGCCGGTGTGGATCGGGGTGGGCACGGCGGCCGGTGGGCTTGCCGCCTATCTCTCGTTCCTGTTCCTGTGTTTCGCGTTCTACGCGTTCCTGTACGGGCGGCTGCGGGTGCGCCGCAAGGCCGACTACGTGGTCGTACTCGGCTCGGGGCTCGTCGGTGGTTCCACCGTGCCGCCGCTCCTGGTCAGCCGGCTCAAAAGGGCTCAGGCGGTGCACGCGCGCCTCGCCAAGCGCGGCGGCTCGCCGGTGATCATCACCTCAGGGGGCCAGGGGCCGGACGAGGACGTGCCGGAGTCCCACGCCATGGCCGACTATCTGATCGACCGTGGATTTCCCGCCGACCTGATCGAGCGGGAGGACCGCTCTACGACGACGGACGAGAACCTGCGGTTCAGCAGGGCGATCATGGAGAAGTCGAAGCCGGACTACCAGTGCGTGGTCGTCACGAACAACTACCACGCCTTCCGCGCCGCCCTCACCGCTCGGCGGACCGGCATCAGGGGCCAGGTGGTGGGCTCCCCCACCGCCGCGTACTTCTGGCCCACCGCGACGATCCGTGAGTTCACCGCGGTCCTCGTCGCCTACAAGCGGACCAATGCGGCCATCTGCCTGCTGCTCGTTCTCGGTGGGGTGCTCGCCTGGTGGGCCCGGCAGAACACCTCGGGGTGAGGCCCTGCCGGTGGCCGCCGCCTGGGCGGTGAGACGGGCTACGGCCGACGGCGGGGCTTGCCCCGCTTGCCGCCCTTGGACGCGCCGCCGCCGGAACCGCTGCGTGCGTTCTTGCCCGTCTTCCCGGTCGGCTTGCCCGCCGTCGGCTTGCGCCGGGCGCCGCCCTTGTCGGGGCTCTTGGCCGGGCTCTTGCGCTTCGGCTGATCCGTGGCAGAAGCGGGGGTCTGGGCGCGGCCCCGCGAACTGTTGACGGTGCGGCCCCGGACGATCCCGATGAAGTCCTCCACCAGGTCCGTGGTCGCGTCCTCGGGCCACGACAGCGCGACCCGCGATTCGGGGGCATCCGAGAGCGGCCGGTAGGTGAGGTCCTTGCGGTGGTGCAGGCGGGCGAGTGACTGGGGGACGACGAGGACGCCGATGCCCGCCGCCACGAGTTCGACGGCGTCCGTGGTCGTGGCGGGGCGCTCGTTCGCGGGCTGTCCCGGCAGGTTCTCCCACGGGAGGGTGTCGTCGAGGGGGTGCAGCACGATCTCGTCGGCCAGGTCCTCGGGGGACACTTCGTCGACCGCCGCGATCACGTGGTCCTTGGGGATCACCACGACCGTCGTCTCGGTGTAGAGAGGGATCGCGCTGAGGTCCGTACCGTCGACCGGCAGCCGGACGAATCCCGCGTCGGCGCCGCCGCCGCGCAGCAGCTCGAACGCCTCGCCGGGAGACACCGCGACGAGGGTAAGCGGCACGTCGGTCCGCCGCTCGTTCCAGATCCGCACCCACTTGGTGGGCGTCACCCCCGGGACATACGCGAGCCTGAACGAAGGGGTTACTTGCGAGTCTGTCACTCCGCCAGGTTACCGGTCGTGGTCGGCGGTAGCTCACATGCTCGATACCCTGGGGACCATGACGTCGCACCAGACCACCCAGACCATGAAGCCCGCGACCGCGGCGAAGAAACTGGGTGTGTACCTCGAGGCCACCCCCGCCGAGTTCCAGGAGGGTGTCGTCTCGCGCACCGAGCTGAACGCCCTGCAGACCGACCCGCCCGCGTGGCTGCAGGAGCTGCGGCGCAACGGCCCGCACCCCCGGCCGGTCGTCGCGTCGAAGCTCGGCGTGTCCATCGCCGGTCTGGCGCGCGGCGGGGTCACCGAGGCCCTGACCACGGAGCAGATCGACGCGCTGAAGACGGACAACCCTGAGTGGCTGCAGAAGGAGCGCGCCACGCAGGCCGAGGTCCGCAAGGAAGCGGTACGCATCAAGGAGAAGAACGCGGAGCGGGCCGACCAGGAGCGCTAGTCGCGTTCCTGAACACCGCTCGCACCCGAGCCGTCGGGCCTGAGCCCCCGGACACCTGGCCCTGTGGCGGGCGCGGCCGGGGCTCCTGCCATGCTGGTCCCGTGGTCCTCACCCCCGGTGTCCCGGAGCCCATCACCGCCGATCCGCCCGTGTCGGCGGAGAACCCGCTGCTCACGCAGTCGTGGCTGGACCTGGCCTTCGTGCACTGGGCCGTGGATCCCGCGGACGTGGCGCCGCTGCTTCCGGCCGGGACGGTTCCCGACCTGCACGACGGGGCCACCTATGTGGGTCTCGTCGCGTTCCGCATGCACCGCGTCGGCTGGTTCCGGCTGCCCGGCATCCCCTACCTGGGGACGTTTCCCGAGACCAACGTCCGCCTCTACTCGGTGGACGCGCACGGACGCCGCGGGGTCGTCTTCCGCTCCCTCGACGCCTCGCGCCTCATTCCGGTGGCGGTCGCGCGCGGCGCCTTCCGGCTGCCGTACCAGTGGTCGCGGATGAGCATCCGGCACAGCGGTGACACCGTCACATATACGAGTGCCAGGCGCTGGCCGGGGCCGCGCGGCGCGCACAGCCGCATCGCCGTCCGAGTGGGCGAGCGGGTCGAGGAGCCGACCGATTTCGAGCACTTCCTGACCGCCCGGTGGGGCATGCACAACACGTTCTTCGGGCGGCAGATGTTCCTGCCGAACGCGCATCCGCGCTGGCCGCTGCACCGGGCCGATCTGATCGAGTGCGACGAGGACCTGATCGCGGCAGCGGGGCTGCCGCGGCCGGTCGGTGCCCCGGTGAGCGTCCTGTACTCGCCGGGCGTCCCGGTCCGTTTCGGGCGACCCGCGCGGCCAGGCGGCATCCCCACTCCCTGACAGGCTCCAGGTGGCGAGGGGGCCGAGCACGGCGATGTCGAGCCCCCAGGCCAGAGGCGGCGGACGACGAAGGGACGCCGACACTGTCGTGGGCGCCACGGGTGTCTCCTGCCGGCAGCAGACCTTCCACGGGACCGAGCGGAACGCATGGCATCCGGTGCAGCTGCTGTGGGAGGCGGTGGAACCGGCCTGAGCGCGGGGGCGGCAGCGGTGACCGAGCACCGCTGCCGCCCACGCTCCCTGCGTGCAGCCAGGTCACGCCGCCGCGTGAGAGCCGCCCACCCCCGCGGAACCCGCTTCGTGATGGATCGGCATCCCGGAGTCGGTCAGCGGAACGCCCGTCCCGCCCCGCCGCGCCGCGACGATCTCCGCAGCGATGGACAAGGCGGTCTCCTCCGGAGTGCGCGCACCGAGGTCGAGACCGATCGGGGAGTGCAGCAACGCCAACTCCTCGTTGGTGACGCCGACTTCGCGCAGGCGCCGGTTGCGGTCCTCGTGGGTGCGGCGCGAGCCCATCGCGCCGACGAACGCGACCGGAAGTCGCAGGGCCACCTCCAGCAAGGGGATGTCGAACTTGGCGTCATGGGTCAGGACGCACAAGGCCGTGCGGCCGTCGGTCGCGGTGTCCCGGAGGTAGCGGTGCGGCCAGTCGACCACGATGTCGTCCGCCTCGGGGAAGCGGGCCCGCGTGGCGAAGACCGGACGGGCGTCGCACACGGTCACGTGGTAACCGAGGAACTTGCCCGTGCGCACCAGGGCCGCGGCGAAGTCGATCGCACCGAAGACGATCATGCGGGGCGGCGGCACGCGCGACTCGACGAACAGGGTCAGCGGCTCACCGCAGCGCGATCCGCTCTCGCCCACCACGAATTCGCCGGTGCGGCCCGCGTCCAGCATGGCGCGGGTCTCCCCCACCACCGTCCGGTCGAGGTCCGGATGACCCTCCAGACCTCCTTCGTACGATCCGTCGGGGTGGACGAGCACGACCCTGCCCAGGAGTTCGGCCGGGCCCTGGGCGACGCGGGCGATCGCCGCCGCCTCCCCGCGGGCGGCGGCCGAGAGCGCAGCCGCGAAGACCTGCCTGGCCGGCGCGCCCGCGCCCAGCGGTGTCACCAGGACCTCGATGACGCCGCCGCAGGTCAGGCCGACCGCGAAGGCGTCCTCGTCGCTGTAGCCGAACCGCTCGCGCACGGCCGTTCCGTCCTGGAGCGCCTGGACGCACAGGTCGTACACCGCCCCTTCCACACAGCCGCCGGAGACCGAGCCGATGGCCGTGCCCTCGCTGTCGACGGCGAGGGCCGCGCCGGGCGCGCGCGGCGCGCTGCCGCCCACCGTCACGACGGTGGCGACGGCGAAGGCCCGGCCCTCCTCGACCCAGCGGTTCAGCTCAGCGGCGATGTCAAGCACCCCGGGCTCCTCCCCCGGTAAGGACGCGGTCGGGTCGGATCGGCAGGTTCCGGTGACGTACGCCGGTCGCGTGCCACACCGCGTTGGCGATCGCCGCGGCGGCGCCCACGATGCCGATCTCACCGATGCCCTTGATGCCGATCGGGTCGTCCGCGTCCGTGTCCTCCACCCAGTCCGCCTCGATGACCGGCACGTCGGCGTTGGCGGCGAAGTGGTAGCCCGCGAAGTCGGCGCCCACATGGCCGCCCGACGCCTGGTCCCGGTGGGCCTCCTCGTGCAGGGCCATGGACAGGCCCCAGGTCATCCCGCCGACGAACTGGCTGCGCGCGGTCAGCGGGTTGACGATCCGGCCCGCGGCGAACATGCCGAGCATGCGCCGCACGCGCACCTCGCCGGTGGTGACATCGACGGCGACCTCGGCGAACTGCGCGCCGAAGGAGTGCCGTTCCTTCTGCGCGAGGGCCCCGATGGCGGCGCTGGTGTCGGAGCGCACGGTGATGCCCTGCGGCGGAATGTCGCCGCCCAGGGCCAGTTGCTCCCGCAGTTCACCCACCGCTGCCGTGACCGCCCAGCCCCAGGAGCGCGTGCCCATCGAGCCGCCCGAGATCGCGGCCGGGCCGAAGTCGCTGTCGCCGATGCGCACATGGACGCGGTCCTGGGGCACTTCGAGCGCTTCCGCGGCGATGAGGCTCAGCGCGGTGCGCGCGCCCGTGCCGACGTCCGCGGCGCTGATCCGCACCGTGAAGGTACCGTCGGCCTGGGCCGTCACGGCCGCCGTGGACGGCGCGACGATCACCGGGAAGGTGGCCGCCGCCGTGCCGGAGCCCAGCAGCCAGCGCCCTTCGCGCCGCAGGCCGGGGCGTGGGTCCCGGTCCGCCCAGCCGAACCTGCGGGCACCCTCCTGGAAAGCGGCCACCAGGTTGCGGCTGGCGAACGGCAGCCCGGAGAGGGGGCCCACCTCCGGTTCGTTGCGCACGCGCAGCGCGATGGGGTCCACACCGCACCGCTCGGCGAGTTCATCGAGCGCGGACTCCAGGGCGAACGAGCCAGGAGCCTCGCCGGGCGCGCGCACAAAGGTCGGCGTCGGCACGTCGAGGCGCACGACGCGATTGACGCTGCGGTGGGCGTCGGAGGCGTACATGGGCCGTCCGAACCCGGCGCTCGCCTCGACGAACTCATGGACCGTCGAGGTGAGGCTGTGCGCCTGGTGGTCGACGGCGCGCAGCCGCCCGTCGGCCTCGGCGCCCAGCCTGACGCGCTGGATGGTGGGGCTGCGGTAGCCGGTCAGCGAGAACAGCTGGCGACGGGTCATGATGACCCTGACCGGGCGGTCGAGTTGCGTCGCCGCCATCACGGCGAGGATCTGGTGCACGCGTACGCCCTTGGACCCGAAGGCGCCGCCGACGTGCTCGGACCGCACCCGTACCGAGGCCGGGTCGAGCGAGAACAGCTTCGCCAGCTCGTCCGCGACCCAGGTGCTGCCCTGGTTGGAGTCGACGACTTCGAGCCGTCCGCTGTCCCAGCGCGCCATCGCCGCGTGCGGTTCCATCGACCCGTGGTGCTCTTCGGGGGTGGTGTACTCCTCGTCCACCACATGGGTGGACGCGGCGAGTTCGGCCTCCAGGTCGCCCTTCTCCATCAGATGGCCGTCGCCGTCCGGCGTGTACGTCCCTGGGTGCTGGGCGGAGAACGCGACGTCGTGCGGCTCCTCCTCGTACCGCACGATCAGCGCCTCGGCGGCCTCTCGCGCCTGCTCGGAGGTCTCGGCGACGACCATCGCCACCGGCCAGCCGACGAAGGGCACCCGGTCGTGCTGGAAGACCTCGACGATCGGGTCCGGCTTGCCGAGCATGCTCACGTAGTCCCCGTCGACGCGCGGCGCGTTGCCGTGGTGCAGGACGGCGAGGACTCCGGGCATCGCGCGGACGGGGTCCGCCTCGACCGAGAGGATCCGGCCGCGCGCGATCGTGGACAGCACCAGCCAGCCGTGGGCGAGTTCGGCGAAGGGGATGTCCCCCGCGTACCGGGCCGCGCCGGTGACCTTGTCCGGGCCCTCCACGCGGCTGTACGAAACGCCGGTGGCGCTCGTCGCCGCGGGGGACGTGGTCGTCGTGGTCCGCGCCGTCATCGGGTCGCCTCCTCGGTGAGCTCGGTCAGCAGGGCGACGACGAGGTTGCGCATCAGCGTCACCTTGTAGCCGTTGTGGGGCAGGGTCTGCGCGGCGGCCAGTTCGGCATCCGCGGCGGCGGCGAACGCTTCGGCGGTCGCGGGGCCCCCCGTCAGGACCCGCTCGGCCTCCCGTGCGCGCCACGGCCGGGACGCCACCGCGCCGAAGGCCAGGCGTACTTCACGTACGACACCGTCCTGGACGTCGAGGGCTGCGGCGATCGAGCCGATCGCGAAGGCGTACGAGGCACGCTCGCGCACCTTGCGGTAGCGGGAGTGGGCGGCGACCGGGGCCGGCGGCAAGGTGATGCCGGTGATCAGCGCGCCGGACGGCAGCGCGGTCTCCAGGTGCGGGGTGCTGCCCACGGACAGGTAGAAGTCTGCGAGCGGCAATTCGCCGACGCCTTCCGCCGTTTCGTACGAGATGACGGCGTCGAAGGCGGCGAGCGCCACTCCCATGTCGGAGGGGTGCACCGCGACGCAGTGCTCGGTGGCGCCGAGGATGGCGTGGTTGTGGTGTTCACCCTCGATGGCGGGGCAACCGGTGCCGGGCTCGCGTTTGTTGCAGGGTTTGGAGAGGTCGGCGAAGTAGCCGCAGCGGGTGCGCTGGAGCAGGTTTCCGCCGACGGTGGCCATGTTGCGCAGCTGGCCCGAGGCGCCGGCCAGGACGGCCTCGGCCAACGCCGGGTAGCGGCGCCGCACTTCGGGGTCGGCCGCCAGGTCGCTGTTGGTGACGGTCGCGCCGATCCGCAGACCGCCTTCGTCCGTCGCCTCGATCCGGTCGAGGGGCAACTCGCGTACGTCGATGAGCAGTCCGGGCCGCTCCACGCCGGTCTTCATCAGGTCGACGAGGTTCGTGCCGCCGCCCAGGACGCGTGCGTCGGGGTCGTTGCCCAGGAGGGCGACCGTGCCGGGGACGTCGAACGCCCGCTGATAGCCGAATTCCCTCATGCCACGGCCTCCGTACCCTCGGTCTCGGCGGCTGCCGCCTGCGCGACCGCCTGGACGATCGACACATACGCGCCGCAGCGGCACAGGTTGCCGCTCATGCGCTCCCGGATCTCGTCGGCGCTCAGTTGGGGCACGCCCGCTTCGGGGCGTACGTCGGTGGTGGCGGCGCTGGGCCAGCCCGCCGCGTGCTCCTCGATGACCGCGATGGCCGAACAGATCTGGCCGGGTGTGCAGTAGCCGCACTGGAAGCCGTCGAGGTCGAGGAACGCCTGCTGCACCGGGTGCAGCTGGTCCCCTTCGGCCACGCCTTCGATGGTGGTGATCTCGCGCCCCTCGGAGGCGACGGCGAGTTGCAGGCAGGAGACCGCCCGGCGGCCGTCGATCAGCACCGTGCAGGCGCCGCACTGCCCTTGGTCGCAGCCCTTCTTCGTGCCGGTCAGATCGAGGCGCTCGCGCAGGGCGTCGAGCAGGGTGGTGCGGTGGTCGACGGGCAGCGTGTGCTTTTCGCCGTTGATGTTCAGCGTGATGGCGCTGGACGTCGATAGGGCCACGATCAGCCTTCTTTCGGTTCTGTCAGCTTCTGTCACGTGCGAGCGGGAGCGTCGTGCGAGGCGGTCCCGCGGGAGACTCCGGGAGGAGATGGCGCTGTGCGTGAGGGGGGTCTGCCGGTATGGTGACCCTAAGCGGACAGCTGTCCGTTAGCTTCAAAACTTAACGGACAGCTGTCCGCTTAGCAAGAGTGGTCCGGGACGCGATCCTCGGGAGGAGGACGAGTGCACCCGAAGAAGGACCCGCAGCTGCGCTCGGACGCACAACGTAATCGCGAGCGCATCCTGGAAGTGGCCCTGGTCGAACTGACGCACTCGGCGGACGCCCCGCTCAGCGCGATCGCGAAGAAGGCGTGCGTCGGGCAGGGGACGTTCTACCGCAACTTCCCCAACCGCGAGGCCCTCGTCCTCGAGGTCTACCGGTACGAGGTCCAGCAGGTCGCCGACACCGCCTGCCAGCTCCTCCAGACCCGCGCCCCCGACCAGGCGCTGCGGGAGTGGATGGACCGCCTCGCGCAGTACGCCATGGCCAAGGCGGGCCTCGCCGACGCGATGCGCAAGGCCACCAGCGTGAAGGGCAGCTTCGCCGGAGTGGGGCACGGTCCTGTGACGTCGGCCGTCACGCTCCTCCTGAAGGCGAACGAGGAGGCCGGCACCATCCGCCCCGGCCTCACTCCCGACGACTTCCTGCTCGCCATCGCGGGCCTCTGGCAGATCGATCCGCACGGCGACTGGCAGTCGCGCGCCGGACGCCTGCTGGACCTGGTCATGGACGGACTGCGCGCGGGAGCGCGCGGCGGAGCAGCGCCGCGGTGACGCAGGCCGCGGCCAGCAGGACGACGAAGGCGACCATCAGGGCCGTCGTGTAGCCGTGCACGGAGGCCGCCGTGGGCGTGGCGTCCGCGGTGGACACCAGGTACGACGCCGTGGCGCCGGCCGCGACCGTGTTGAGCAGCGCCGTACCCAGCGCCGCTCCGAGTTGCTGGGACGCGTTGTACGCAGCGGCCGCGGCTCCGATGTCGTGCGGCGGCATGTCCGCTGTGGCCAGGCTCGCGGTGGGCGGCAGGACGCAGCCAAGACCGAGACCGGTCAGGATCAGCGCCGGCACCAGGTAGAGCGGGAAGACATCCGTGCTCTGCGACGTCAGGCGGGTGAGCAGGAACATCCCCGCCGCCGCACAGAGCAGCCCCGGCACGATCAGTGCCGCGGGCGCGACCCGTCCGTGCAGCTTCCCGGCGATCAGGGTCGCGCCGGCCAACGCGGCCACGGCGTTGATGATCAGCGTCAGGCCCGCCTCGACGGGTGAGTAGCCCAGGACCGTCTGCGTGTAGTAGCTCATGAACAGGTAGAAGCCGAACATCGCGACGAACAGCAGGGTGATCGAGGCGAACGCACCGGCGCGGGCACGGTGCACGAGGACGCCCGGCGGAAGGAGCGGCCTCGGTGCCCGCACCTCGACGGCGGCGAACGCGGCGAGCAGCAGGACACCCCCCGCGAGCAGGGCGAGCACCTTCGCTGAACCCCACCCGAGCGGCTCGGCCTCGTTGAAGGCGTACACGATCGCGGCGAAACCCGTGGCACTGAGCAGGGCGCCCGCCACATCGAGCCGCCCCTCGCCCCGCACCGGCCGGTCCCGCGGCACGAACGTCGCGCCGAGCACGGCGAGCAGGGCCACGGACACGTTGACGTAAAGACACCAGCGCCAGCCGGCGTACTCGGTCAACAGTCCCCCGGCGACCAGGCCGACCGCCGATCCCGCGGCGCCCACCGCGGCGAACACGCCGAAGGCACGGCCGCGTTCGCCCGGCTCGGCGAAGGTGATGGTCAGCAACGAAAGTCCCGCGGGCGCCAGGATCGCGGCGAACACCCCTTGCAGGGCCCGCGCCCCGAAGAACATCTCGGGGTTCACGGCGGCCCCGCCGAGCGCCGACGCGGCGGCGAAGCCGATCAGGCCGATGAGGAACGTACGCCGGTGGCCGAGCACGCTGCTGACCCGGCCGCCGATCAGCAACAGCCCGCCGAAGGCCAGCGCGTACGCGGTGATGGCCCATTGCCTGCTCGCGTCGGACATGCCGAGCGCGCTCTGCGCGGAGGGCAGCGCGATATTCACGATGGTGCCGTCCAGGACCACGAGGAGCTGGGCCGCGCTCACGGCGAGGAGGGTCCACCAGCGCCGCCGGGCGGGCCCATCGGTCGTGTCCTGGGATTCGGGGGTCTCGGCGCACAGCCGTGACCCGGTGAGTTCGTCGTCTGCTGGATTCATGACTTCAAGTCTTTCGTTGAAGTCACCCCGGAGACTTCGCCCCGATCCCGGTCGGCGCACCGGGCGTATCACGCTGTGAACCCTCAAGCCCCGGTTGCACCCCGCCATGACAGAATCCGGCCTGAACAGCGGCGATGAGGGTGTGAGCGCAGTGAGACGGCGGACCAGGACCGGCACATGGGACCGCTTCGTGGCGTCGGACCCCGGACTCCTGCGCCTGATGGCGGGGCTGCGGACGGTCGGCGCGATCGCCCTCACCCTCGTCGTCCTCGCGCTGCTCGGCACGGACGTCACGCACATGGTCGCCGGCGCCATGACCGCGATGGTCTCCACCTTCGCCATCAAGGAGAAGGAGGTGCGCGGCCAGGCGATCACGCTCGCGCTCGGACTGCCCGTCGCGCTCACGGCGATCATCCTGGGCGCGCTGCTGCACGACCAGGTCGTCGCGGGTGACATCTTCTTCGTCGCGCTGATCTTCGGCGCCGTCTACAGCCGCCGGTTCGGCGACCGGGGCACCGCCCTTGGCCTGATGGGTTTTCAGGTCTACTTCGTCTCGCTGTTCGTGGGCGCCACCACCGCCGCCCTGCCCGGCCTCTGCCTGTCCCTCGCTGTCGCCTTCGTATGCAGCGCCGTCGTACGGTTCGCTGTCGTGCCGGAGACTCCCGGGCGCGATCTGGCGCGGCTGCGGGTCGCGTTCCGAGCGCGGCTCGCGCAGCTGGTGGCCACGCAGACGGAGCTGCTCGACGCCGCGCCGGAGCAGTTGGAGAAGGTCCTCGACGAGCTGCGCCGCGGCACCGCGCGACTGCACGAGACGGCCCTGATGATCCAGGACCGCCTCGAGGAGGGCACCCCCGACGCGGCCACGGCGACGTTGGTCCAACGCCGCGTGGCGGACGCGGAGATCGCGGCCGAGCGTCTCGGCGTACTCCTCCTGAACGCGCGCAGCGCCGAACGCGCGGACACCCTCACTCTGCACCTGCCGCACGCGCCCGTCCCCGCGACGGGCACGCGCATCCGCGCCGAGGACGACGCGACGGTCACCCTGCGCCGTGACCTCAACGCGCTGCACCTGCTCGTCGGCCGCCCGGTCGCCGACAACCGCGGCACGGGCCTGGCCCACGTGCGCAACAGGCTGCTCGGCTACCGCGACGAGGACAATCTGCCCCGCGCATCGGCGGCGGTCCAGGACGTCTTCCGCGGAATCGGTGAGGCCGCACGCGCCATCCTCGGCCTGCGACTCGCCCTCGACGGCCCCCAGGACGAGTCCGACGACTCACCGGCCACGACCCGCTCCCGCGAGGAGTTCGACGCCGAGGACATCGCGATCGCCGGAGCCGAGGAGGCCGCCGAAGCCGGCGCGGACGACCGCACCGGGCTGCGGCGCCCCACCACCAGGGCCGCGTTCCAGGTCTCGGTGGGCTCGACGCTTGCCATCATCGGCGGCGAGTTCCTCTCCACGCAGCGCTGGTACTGGGCGGTGCTCACCTGCTGGGTGGTGTTCCTCAACACCGCGTCCACCGGCGAGATCCTGGTCAAGGGCTATCGACGGCTGCTCGGCACGGTGCTCGGGGTGGTCGCCGGTGTGGCCCTGGCGGGTCTGGTCGGCAACCACACCTGGGTCGCGTTCGCGCTCGTCCTGGTCTTCATCTTCGCGATGTTCTTCACCGCTCCCCTGTCGTACGCCCTGATGTCCTTCTTCGTCACGGCGATGCTGGGCCTGCTCTACACGCTCCTGAACACCTACAGCCTGGCCGTGCTCTGGCTGCGCATCGAGGAGACGGCGCTCGGGGCCGCCTGCGGCATCATCGCGGCGGTCCTCGTGCTTCCGGTGCGCACCGACCATCGCACCGACGAACTCCTGAACACGGTCCTGACCCGGCTCGCGGACGTCATCTCCGCCTCGGTCGAGCAGCTCAGTGGCGGCCCGGCGGCCGATCTCCTGGACAAGGCACGGGACTTGGACACCGCGCTCGACGATCTGCGCGCCTCCGTCCAGCCGTTGACCCACCCGATCACCCCGCTGCGCGGCCGCCGCAGGACCGCCCGCTATCTCGTGGCGCTCCTGGAGACCTGCGCCTACCACGCCCGTTCCCTGGCGGCGACGGCCGAGCTCGTGCCGTACAGCAAGAACGTCGCGGCCGATCCCCGTCTGGAGCGGGCCGGCCTGCGTATCGCCCGCAACATCGAGGTCATCGCCGGGTACGTGGACGACGACAAGGCCACGGGCGAGGTCGAGTCGGGAGCCAGCATCGCCTCGATGCTGGAGGCCGAGGGCTCCGGCGCCCCCCGCTCGGGCACCGTCACCTACCGCGTCCTGCGCCATCTGCAGCGCCTGGACGAAGGAGTGGTCGGCCTCGCCCGCCCGCTCGACGTGCCGGTCGCCGGCCGGGACCGGTCGGCGAGCAGGGCCCCGCAGACCTGACCACCAGAGCCGTCTCAGCCCCGGGACCCCATGTGCCGGAAGTCCAGGGGAACCGGCGACGGCAAGGGTTCCGCGGGGGCGCTGCGGTCGGCGCGGAAGGAGTCGAGCAGGTAGGCGACGAATCTGCGGGACGCGGCCGGCGCCGAGTCGGTGGAGCATGCGGAGATGCCGCTGTTGGCCATGAGGAGAAGCGGCAGGTCCGCGGGATCGAAGTCGGCCCGCAGGCGTCCGGCCTCCTGCGCGCGGCGCACCAGCCGCGCGAAACCCCGCTCGGCGCGTACGCGTTCACGCTCGAAGTCGATCGCGTCCGGGAACGCCGTCAGGAACGCCGCGGTGAATCCGCGGTCGGCCACATGCATGGCGCACACCTTCTCGATGACCGTGCGGAACCCGTGCCAGGGGTCGGGGTCCACGAGGGCGTCGTCGACGACCGCCACGCACGTCGCGAGCTGGTCCGCGAAGACTTCTGTGACCAGGGAGTCCCGCGTGGGAAACCGGCGGTAGAGCGTGGCCACGCCGACGCCTGCCCGGCGGGCGATGGCGGCGATCGGCACGTCGAGGCCGCGCGCGGCGAACAGTTCGCGGGCGGCCTCCAGGACCCGTCGGCGGTTGTGGAGCGCGTCCGCGCGCAGCCCCGCGCCCGCCTCCGCGGCCGGGGCGATGTCCGTGGTGGGCCGCGTCCGAGGCCGCATGCGAGAGGAATCAGCAGGCATGTTTCTCACATTAGCTCAAGTGGACGGCCCTCTCCGTTTAGCGCGTTAGCGTCGCTGACAGTGATGTCCGGCGGCCACAGATGGAGACAGGGAAACGATGAGTGACATGCGCGCGGCACTGTACGACAGGTACGGCTCGCCGGAGGTCCTGTACGCGGGCACGCTGCCGAAGCCGGTCGCGGGGCCGGGTGAGGTGCTGGTGCGCGTCCACGCCGCCAGCGTGAACGGCGGTGAGCTGCTGGGCAGGTCAGGGAGGGTCCGGCTGGTGACGGGACTGGCCGGGCGCGGGTTCCCCAAGCGCACGGGGATCGACTTCGCCGGTGAGGTGGCTTCCGTGGGCTCGCCGATGCCCGCCCTCTCGGCGGGCGACCGGGTGTGGGGGGCCTTGGCGCGGTCCCAAGGCTTCGGCAGCGCGGCGGAGTTCGTGATCGTACGCCCGCGGCAGCTGGCTTTCGCACCGGCCGGTCTCGATCCGGTGCGGGCCGCGGCCCTGCCCGGCGTCGGCACGACGGTGATCACGGCGCTGCGCGACAAGGCCCGTCTCGCGGCGGGTGAGCGGTTGCTGGTACGCGGCGCGAGCGGCGGCGTCGGGAGCGTGGCCGTCCAGCTCGGGCGGGCCTACGGCGCGCACGTCACCGCGCTCGCGGGGGCCAAGAACCTCGACCTCGCCCGGGAGCTCGGAGCCGACGAGGCCTTCGACTACGCGACCACCGGGGCGGCCGACCTCGGCCCCTTCGACGTCGTACTCGACACGGTCGGCACGGAGCTCGGCGCGTACCGCCGGCTGCTGGCGCCGGGCGGCCGCATGGTGTCGGTGACCTTCGACGCCGGCCGCATGGCCGCGTCGCTCTCCTACATCGTCGGGTCCGCGGTGTTCGGTCCGCGACGCGTGCGGTTCTTCAGCGGCAACCCGGGCCATCAACTGTTCGCGGAACTGACCCGGTTGACGGAGAGCGGAGCGATCCGGCCGGTCGTGGACTCGGTGTACCCGCTGGCGGACGTCGCCGGTGCGCACCGGGCGCTGGAGGCGGGCGGAGTCCGCGGAAAGATCGTGGTCGACGTCAGGGCGTCACAGACCGTGGAGGAGAGCGGGTGACTCCCGCGCGGGCAGGGACTCCAGCAGGAACGCTGCCGCCTCCCGCAGCGGCGCCGGGGTTCCGGGACTCCCGAGCAGGTAGGACGCCGTCCGCCCGAGGGTCTGGGTCGCCCGTACGGAGCCGATGCGGTCGGCGCGGGGAGCGACCTCGGCGATGAGGTCCGCCGTCTCCCTCCACGCTCCGGCACGGGACAGGGCCGCGAGGAGCTGTGCGGTGAACAGGTTCCGGTAGGCGGGGCCGGGTGCGGTGGCCGCCTCGTGCAGGAGGGCGATGGCCTCGTCCCATCGGTGCAGCCGGGCGAGGACCCAGCCCTGGTGGCCGAGCAGCTCGGTCCGGTCGATCCACCAGGCCCAGGGCGGATCGTGGCGCGAGACGCCGTCCAGGAACCGGCTCTGGGCGCGGGCCATCAGATCCGTGGACTCCCGGTGGCCACCCAGCATGGCGGTCGCGTGGGCCTGACGGATCAGGACGAGACTGCTGACCCTGGCCGGGAGCGCTCGCGCCCCGCCCACGCGGTCCGCGGACTCCAGGGCGGTGCGCGGCGCCCCCGTGTGCGCCTTGAGCATGCTGTCGTTCAGGAGGACGAAGCGGGCCGTCCAGCGGTCACCGCACAGCTCGGCCAGGGCCAGCGCCCGTGCGTTCATCCGGCGGGCCCCGCGGTAGAAGCCCGCGTCGAAGAGGATCCACCCGATGACCTCGCACAGTTCGGCCAGTTCCGCGAGCCGGTCGGTGCCATGGCCGAGCAGAGCCCCCATGGTCCGGGGGTCGGCGGACAGTTCCGGGACGCTCCGCATGGCCTCGCGCACCGCGGGCATCGCGGAGGCCGCGCCGGACGTGGCGTCGAGGGCCACGAGGTGCTCGATGGTGCGGACGGCCGAGGGGTTCACCCCGCCATGATCCGCCATCCGTCAGCGCCGGGGCGAAGCGACCTCCGGGGTCAGCAGCCCCCAGCGGCTGCGCCGACCTGAAGGGTTGCCGGGGCGCCGCAACAGCCGCCGCCCTCCTCGGACTCGGCGGCATCCGGCTCGTCGAACAGGCCCGCTCCACCGCAGACTCCGGTCTCCGGCAGGGTCAACTCCACGCGCTCGGCGGCCTCCTGGTCACCGGCGAGGGCGGCGGCGATGGAGCGCACCTGTTCGTAGCCGGTCATGGCGAGGAACGTCGGGGCGCGGCCGTAGGACTTCATGCCGACGAGGTAGAGGTCGCGCTCCGGGTGGGAGAGCTCTCCCACGCCGTGCGGATAGACGGTGCCGCAGGAGTGGACGTTGGGGTCGATCAGCGGGGCGAGGGCGACCGGGGCCTGGAGACGCTCGTCCAGGCCGATGCGCAGCTCGGCGAGGAAGGAGAGGTCCGGGCGGAAGCCGGTGAGGACGATGGCCTCGTCGACCGGTGCCAGGCGGCGGCCGTCCTCCGCCACCAGGACCAGCCGCTCGCCGTCCTTCTCGATCGCCGCCGTACGGAATCCGGTGACGGCGTCGGCGTGCCCCTCGTCGACGGCCGCCTTGGCCGCGAGGCCGAGCGCCCCGCGGGCGGGCAGCTGGTCGGCCTCTCCGCCGCCGAAGGTGGAGCCGCCGATCCCGCGCCGCAGGATCCATGCCACGTGCGTGCCGGGCGCCTCCTTCGCCAGGTCCGCGAGGGACGCGAGCGCCGTGAACGCGGAGGCCCCGGAGCCGATGACCGCGGTGCGCCTGCCCGCGTAACGGGCGCGTACGGACGGGTCCTTGAGGTCGGGGACGCGATACGAGACGCGAGGGACCGCGGCCCGCTCGCCGAGGGCGGGGAGTCCGTCGCCGCCGATGGGGCCGGGCGTCGACCAGGTGCCGGACGCGTCGATGACGGCGCGGGTGGTGAGCCGCTCCTCGGTGCCGTCTGCGTACGTGACGTGGACGGTGAAGGGCTGCCGCTCCCGGTCGGCGTCCACGACGCGGTCACGCCCGAGCCGGGACACACCGGTGACCCGCGCCCCGAAGCGGACCCTCTCCCCCAGCACGTCCGCGAGCGGTTCCAGGTAGGCACCGGCCCAGTCGCCGCCGGTGGGGTAGGTCGTGCCGTCCGGCTTCCCCCAGCCGGTGGGAGCCAGGAGCTTCTCTGCTGCGGGGTCGACGACTTCGGCCCAGGGGGAGAAGAGGCGGACGTGGCTCCACTCGCGGACGGCGCTGCCCGCGGCCGGTCCGGCTTCAAGGACCAGGGGTTCGATGCCGCGCTCGACGAGGTGGGCGGCGGCGGCCAGACCGATCGGGCCGGCTCCGATGACCACGGCGGGCAGGACGGTGGGCGGCACCTCGGCCGTAGGCACAGTCACAGCGACTCCTCATTGATTCGACATCCATCGATGACTTTCACGACCAGCATCCCACCTGTTTCGACGGGCGTCAACATAGACATCCATCGATACAGAGGACGGCCATTAGCTCCACTGGGAGTCTGCTTAGACATGTGTCAACATAGATGCATGTCGAATACGAAGGTGCGTGTGCAGCCGGCCGACATGACAACGGCCGTGGCTCCGTGCTGCCCGCCGCTCGCCGAGCGCCCCCTCTCCGCCGAGGAAGCGGTCCGTACCGCCGCGATGTTCAAGGCGCTGGGCGACCCGGTCCGGCTGCGCCTGTTCTCACTGGTCGCCTCGCACGAGGGCGGCGAGGCCTGCGTGTGCGACATCTCCGACGTGGGTGTCTCCCAGCCCACCGTCAGCCATCACCTCAAGAAGCTCAAGGAAGCGGGCCTGCTGGCCTCCGAGCGGCGGGGGACCTGGGTGTACTACCGCGTCGAGCCGTCCGTGGTGGCCGCCATGGGGCAGATGCTGGAGCAGATGCTGGGGCAGCAGCCGGGTAAGCCGACCGCCTCCAAGCGGTAGCCGAGCCTCCGCACCCTGTCGGCCGGCCGTCGGCTGCCGCAGCCCGAGCCGGTCGGTCAGGTCAGGTCAGGTCAGGTCAGGTCAGGTCAGGTCACCGGTACACCTCGGCGGAATGCGAGCGGCCGACATCCCGGACGACCTCCAGACCGAGTACGCGGTCGAGGTGGGCGAACGTCTCGAACTTCGCACCGCCCGGCACGTCGACGGCCGCTGCCAGATCGTCGAGGAGCCGCAGCACCGCCGGGGTGTCGAGCCCCTTCTCCAAGGCGGAGCGTGCCCGGTCAACGAAGCCGGAGGGCATCGCCTTGGACGGCTCATCGGCCCAAGCGGCCACCGCCTTACGCCAGTTGGCGAGCCGCTCGGCGGCGGCGCCGACGGCTTCCCTGGTGACGACGACGGGTTCGTGGTGCGGGTGGCCGAGCAGGAGCAACCGCAGGGCGAGCGCGTCCCCCTCTTCGGACCCGCCCTCGTCCCGGTTCTCGTCGTCGTCCGCGACTCCCGTGGCGGCGGCTGCGCCGATGTGCAGGGACAGGCCGCCCGCCCCCGCGTACGTACTGCTGGTGAGGTGCACCGCCGGGGGCCCGCCGAGAGCTTCGGCGATCTCGTCGGGGCTGCCGTGGGCGTCGGCCGGACGGATACCGGCGGCGTCGGCCGACGCCGCCGGTGGGCAGGTCCACCCGATGAGGACGGTCCGGCCGCGCAGCTCGACGACGCGGGCCAGAACGTCCGCGACAAGGAGCACGCGCAGACCGGTCAGGTCGTCGGAGTCGTCGGGACCGTCGGCCGACGGCGCGTGGGCGCACATCCGCAGCGGTCCGAACCCGGCCAGATCGTCAACGATGCTCAGCACACCAGAGAGACTAGGCGTACCGCTCTTCGATGGCACCCGACCGGAGCGGCCGAGTGGTCGACTTCTCCCGACCCGCCCGGTCGCTCACGCTCAAGCGCTCGCCCCTCAGCGGCTCTCCCTCACGCCGGTCCGACCCCACCCGTGCAGGCCGCACCAGGCTCGGGAGTCTGCTCGCCCTGGACGTACTTGCCAAGGAACTGCTCGACCCGGGGGTCGGACGCCTTGGTCACGGTGAGCTGTCGGCCCCACGCGGTGAGCGTGAGGGCGCCCTTCTGCTCCTTCACGGGGCTCATCAGGGTGTAGGGCGTCGTGCTGACCTTCCGGCTCAGCGTCTTTATGTCGGCTGCCGACGCCTTGTCGTTGTACGTGATCCAGACGGCGCCGTGCTCCAGCGAGTGGACGGCGTTCTCCTCGCCCAGCGGCTTGTCGTACACATCGCCCTGACAGTTGGCCCACGCCTGGCTGTGGTCGCCACCCGCTGCCGGGGTCATCGGGTAGTCGACCTTCTTCGCGACATGGTTGCGCCCCAGCTTCTTCGCGTCCCAGGTCTTCTCTCCCCTGACCGGCGCCTGGGCGACAGCCTTCTCCTTGTCCTTCTTCTCCGACGCGTCGAGCAGGACGTACGAGCCGAATCCGGCGAGCCCGGCCAGTACCGCCACGCCCGCGGCGATGGCGATGACGCGGTTGCGCCGGTCGCGCGCCTGCTCGGCACGGCGCAATTCCTGGATGCGGGCCTTGCGTTCGGCGGAGACCGCGGCCTTCTTGCCTGTCTTGGAGGTGACCATGTCCGGGGATGTCCTTGTCCCCGCCAGGCCCGGGGCCCGGCGGTGGTGAGGGGGATGGTGTGTGAGGTGATCGGCCCATGCGCGCGACCGCGGGAGGACATGTCCGTGACCGGACGGGTGCGGGGCGCGCGGAGGTGTGGCCTAGGTCCTCTGCACCTGAAGGACGTGGAGATCCGGGGCGTGACGGTGAACGGGCTCCCGCGCCACGGGATGTGGCGTGGCCGGGGCCGCGGGCAGTCCCGCCTCCCCCAGCGTGGTCGGCACCGACGGTTCAGGTGCCGGGAGCGCGATGGCCGCGGCGTGCGTGGCCGAGGCGCACCGGTCGCCGGGCGGACAGCTGTGGCCCAAGGAGGCTTTTTCAGCGGAGACCGAGACCGAGACGGAGACCATGTTGCGGGCGAACGCGTCGTCATGATGGGCCGCGGAGCCGAAGCACACGCACAGGACCGCAAGGAGGGTGGCCAGGCCGATCCCGAACACGGCCCAGCGCGCGGCGGTCCGCCGCTCTCCGTGCACCGTGTCCCGCAGACCTGACGCCATGGCCGCAGATAGTAGCCGCTGCCGGATCAGCGCCGGAGCGCGCACTCCTGCGGCTTGCCTCCGCTCACACCCCGTGATGCGCAAGGACCCGGTGCGGGTCCGGGACTCCGGGCACGGCCGCCGGGTCGGCGTGCACCAGCGCGGCGGTCAGCTTCGGCACCGCGTGCAGCAGGGCATGCTCCGCGTCGACCGCGAGCTCGTGTGCCTCCCGCACGGACAACTCCCCGTCGACGACGACCGCCACCTCGGCGCGCAGGCGGTGCCCGATCCAGCGCAGGCGCAACTCGCCCACACCGCGTACACCACGAACCGTCAGGAGCGCCTCCTCCGCCACGTCGACCAGGGCCGGGTCGACGGCGTCCATCACCCGGCGGAAGACTTCGCGCGCCGCGTCGCGCAGGACCACCAGGATCGCCGCGGTGATCAGCAGGCCCACGATCGGGTCGGCGAGCCGCCAGCCAAGGGCCGCGCCGCCCGCGCTGAACAGGACGGCGAGAGAGGTGAATCCGTCCGTACGGGCATGCAGGCCGTCGGCCACCAGAGCGGCCGAGCCGATCTCGCGGCCGACACGGATGCGGTAGCGGGCGACCCACTCATTGCCGACGAAGCCGATGACGGCAGCGGCGGCCACCGCCCACAGGTGGTCCAGGGCGCGGGGGTCGAGCAGCCGGTCGACCGCCGCCCAGGCTGCGAAGGCCGCGGACGCGGCGATCGTCAGGAGGATGACGATCCCCGCGAGATCCTCGGCGCGGCCGTAGCCGTACGTGAAGCGGCGGGTGGCGGCCCGCCGGCCCAGGACGAAGGCGATGCCGAGGGGGATCGCGGTCAGCGCGTCCGCCGCGTTGTGCACGGTGTCGCCGAGGAGCGCGACCGAGCCGGTGAGGACCACGATCGCCGCCTGAGCCACTGCCGTCACGCCCAGGACGGCCAGCGAGATCCACAGAGCGCGCATGCCGCGCGCGGACGATTCCAGCGCCGGGTCGACCTTGTCCGCGGCCCCGTGCGAGTGCGGCTTCAGTACGTGCCCGGCCGTGTGCCGCCACCGGGCCGACCGCCCCGCGCCGCCGGGCTCATGAACAGGGGCGTGGCCATGATGGTGGTGGTGCTCGTGCGGAGGGTGCGGGTGTCCGTGCTGCTCACTCACGAGTACGGCCTTCCGACGCGGGACGGGCAAGTGGACACCGCGAGGCGCCCGCACCCATTATGTGCGTATGAGCGCACGCATGCACCTATCACCTGCGCACGATGCGCACCCGCGAGATCCGAGCGCCGAGCACTTCTCCCACGCGGCCGAGGTACTCGGCCTTCTCGCCGACCGCACCCGGCTCGCCCTGCTGCACACCCTCGGCAAGGGCGAGGCCGACGTCACGACACTGACGGCCGCGTGCGGCGCGGCCCGCCCGGCGGTCAGTCAGCATCTGGCCAAACTACGCCTCGCCGGGCTCGTGTCCGTACGCAAGGAAGGGCGACGGATGATCTACGGCCCGCCCGAAGGGCACCTGCGCCGCGTGGTCGGCGAGATCCTCGATCTCGCCGACCACCGCCTCAGCGGCGCGGCCACCCACGACTGAACGGGCTCAGGCGTAGGTGCGCCTGCCGCGCCGGTAGGCGATCTCCCCCAACGCGATGTCCACGGCGAGGAATGCCGCCAGCGGAATGCCGAGCAGCGGCACGAAGTAGCCGAGCACCGCGACCGCCGCCATCAGCGGGACCAGGACGTACGCCGGTACGTGTCGCCACGCCCCGCGCGGCATCGGCCGCCCGAAGGAGCTGCCGCGCCCGCGCTGCCACCACATGCGGTAGCCCCACACGATCATCAGGATCACGCCGAGGGTGAGAACGGCGAGGGCGATCTGGTTGACGAGCCCGAACAGCGTGCCGGTGTGCGCGTCGATGCCCCAGCGGGTCAGCTTGGCGAGCACGGGGTAGTCGGCGAACCGCAGCACTTCGGTGACCTCACCGGTGGCCGGGTCGACGGCGACGGAATCCTGCTTCTCGGGCCAGCTGCGCTGGATCTGCCGGACGACGTACGCGGACGACGCGTCGGCGGGCGGCACGACCTCCACCGGGTTGGAGAGCCCCTCGGCACGGGCCGCCTTCAGGACGGCATCCAGCCCGACACCGTCGCCACCCGCTTCTCCCGCCGAGCCCGATCCGCCGTGGCCCGCGTGCTCCCCGCCGCCCGCGACGGCCGTCAGGACGGGCGTCGTCTGCCCGATGGCCTCGCGCAGGTCGCCGACGCTCTTGCCCGCGTACGTCGACCAGGTCAGCCCCGTCGCCGACAGGAAGATCAGTCCGACGGCGGCCCACACACCCACCGAACCGTGCAGCGAGAGCGTGCGACGACGGCCGGTGGCCCCGCGCAGCTTGCGCTGGGAACGCCGCCGCCCGAACCACAGCACCAGACCGCCGCCCGCGATCACCCACAGCCAGCTCGCGGCGAGTTCGCTGTAGAGCCGACCGGTCTCACCCAGGTGCAGATCGCGGTGGAGCTCGTCGATCCACGTACGCAGCGGCAGCGCGCCGGTGGAGCCGTACTGCTCCAGCGCGCCGCGCACCTCGCCGTTGTATGGGTTCACGAACACGGCCAGGGTGTGGTCCGCGTCGACGCCCGGCGTTCCGGCCAGGAGCACCCGGGTCGTCGCGCCGTCCTCCGGCGAGGGCCGCACCGCGCTGACCGTGCCCTCGGGGTGTGCCTTGCGGGCGGCCGCCACCTGTTTCGAGATCGGCAGCTCCGCCTTGTTCTCGCCCACGGGGACGCGCAGTTCGTGGGAGTACACGATCTTCTCGGCCTGGTACGAGCAGGCGTACAGGAGACCCGTGGCGGCGGCGATCAGGATGAAGGGGGCGATGAGTACCCCGGCGTAGAAGTGCAGTCGCAGTACGAGCGGACGCAGCGACGCCCATCCGGTCCGTCCTGCGGAGGGCGGCGCTCCCTGGGTCTCCTGCCCGTCGTCCGGGGCGAGGAGTGTGGGTTCGGCGGACATGAGCTGCTCTCCTGGATGAACTGGGCGAAGTGTGGTGCGGGACGGCCACAGCGGGCCGGTGCAGGAGTCGGCCGGCGGGGCGGAAGAGTTCCCGGCGATGCGCAAAAGCCGTGTGATGCGCACCACATGATGGGCGTGGGAGGTCCGGGTCCACCGGGACGATTCGGCGGACGGCCGTGCGCCGCGATCGCCTCACCCCGCGCCCTTCACGCACGAGCACTGCCGCCTGTGCTCCGAGGCCACCGACCGCGCGGCGATCGCCTGCCGTGAAGTCCTGCCGAGCCCGCGGGACCAGCGCGCCGGGTCCTGCGCCTCAGCCGGGCGGCTGCTCGGAGGGGTGGGGCCTTGGTGACCGCCGCGGTTCGCTCCGCCGTCCGCGATCCGGCAAACTGCCCCGATGGACTATGAGTTCTGGAACGACATCCATCACCGCGGCGGCATCCCCGCGGTCAAGAGCGCACTGGAGGAGCTGGCGGAGCACGGTTCCGCCGAGGATGTGGACACCGCGATGGATCTGGCCTGCCAGGTCATCGCCGACGACACGGCCCGCCTCCAGGCCCGCGCCGATCAGGCCGAGGCCAGGCTGCGGATGCTGACCGACGAGGCACGTGAGGTGGGACGGCAGGTCGACGCGCACGCCGAGGCCGAGAACACCGCCGCCCGGCCACAGGCACCCGCAGAGCGTGAATGAACGCCTCGGGGGCGCGCTCGCCGTCGCAGGCGCCGGGCAGCTGCGCCACGGGTCTACTGAACACCTGAGCTGCTTGGCGCTTTCGGGGCTCCACCCTTGACTCCGCCCGGTGCTAGCGTCCGAGCTTCTCGAACGCGATTCCTTGACCGACCACCGTCGCCGAAAGGGATGCACCATGACCGTGGAAGACCGAGACGCACGCGGCACGACGGCCCCCACCCCCGAAGAAGTCGGGGCGATGTACGACCAGTTCGGCGACATGCTCGCCATGACGCTCGGCTCGACCGCCCTCCACATCGGCATGTACGCGCCGCACGGCGAGCGCCCGCCCGTCACCACACTGACCGCGCTGGCCGACCTCGCCCAGGACCGGCAGACCGAATTCCTCGTCGACACCATCGACTTGGCACCCCACGAGCATCTTCTCGACATCGGCTGCGGCACCGGCGGGCCGGCCGTCCGCCTCGCCGAGCGCACCGGCGCCCGCGTCACCGGCATCAACGTCAGCAAAAGCCAGCTCGCGCGGTGTCAGGACCGTCTCACCACCCGGGGCCACGCGGTCCAGGGCCTCACCGAGCGCGTGGACTTCGCCTACGGCAACGCCATGCGACTGGACTACGCGGACGGGGCGTTCGACGCCGCGTGGTCCATCGACTGCATCCCCCATCTCTCGGACCGACCCGCAGGGCTGGCTGAGGCCCTGCGGGTGCTGCGTCCCGGCGGGCGGCTCCTGTTCACGGAGTTCACCCTGCGTGGCAGCCCCACCGCCGAGGAGGTGGCGGCCTATACGCGGATGTGGTCCTGCCCCCCGCTCACCTCCTTCGCCACCCTCGCCGACGAGCTCCGACAGACCGGCTTCCACCTCGAGTCCGTACGGGACATGACCGCGAACGCCGCGCTGTGCGGCGAGCTCATGTGCGTGCTCTACGAGGATCGGCGCGGCGAGATGGAGGAGCGGTTCGGCAAGGAGGCCCTGGCCCACACCGATCCGCTCATGGCCCCCTACCGCTCCTTCTGCCGCAACCACATGGACTACCACCTGCTCGTCGTTCGCGCGCCGGAGGCCTGACACGCCAAACCCTGGGACACAGGCCGCCCCAGGTCAGCTGACGGTCACCGTCACGACCGGCGAGACCGTGGCGCCACTGGCCACACGCAGTTCGTTCTTGCCCTTGAGGCCGAGCTTGGCGCGCAGGCCGTAGCTCCCGGACGCGTTGGTGACCGTGCTGGCGGGCAGCGACTTCCATGCACCGTGCTGCTTCTGCTGCAGGGTCACCTTGCTCCCGGCCTTGAGCCCGGTCGCCTTGCCCGTGATGCGCAGCTCCTGCCAGGCACGGACATGGGGGACGGAAGCCTTCGCCGTGAGTGTGGCGGGGGCGGGCTTGGCCGCGGCCTGCGCCGGGACGGGCTCGGGGCCGTGCCCGTCGGCGAGCGCGGCGGTGGCGGGAATCAGCAGGACCGCTCCGACGAGAGCGGTGACGGCGGCGGCGCGCGGAAGGCTGTGGCGGCGGGTGTTTCGCATGACGGCAGTGATCCCCTTGGGTGTCGGTCAGTACGCGGTCCACACGGTGCGACGAGTCGCCCCATGAGGAACATAAACGTATGCACCCGACATTGCGATCACCCGGAGAGCGCGTAACGGAATCCGGTAAGACCGGTCACGGCGCCACAACTGCCCTGGTGGAGCGCTCGCAGTTCAGATCCCCAGAACGGCCTTCGCCGTCATGAAGTAGATGATCAAACCGGTGGCGTCGACCAGTGTGGTGACCATCGGCGCCGACACCACCGCCGGGTCGATCCGCAGCCGCTTGGCGAGCAGCGGCATCGTGCCGCCGATGGTCGCCGCCCAGCCGCAGATGACCACCAGGGTGATCCCGACCACCAGGGCGATCTTCGCGCTGACGAACAGCGCGCCCACAACCATGCCGACGACCGCGAGCAACGAGCCCAGGACCAGGCCGACGCGGCACTCCCGCCATATGACCTTCAGCAGGTCCGAGCCGCGCACCTCGCCGACGGCAAGGGCCCGTACGCACGCGGTCGCGGCCTGGGCGCCTGCGTTGCCGCCCGCGCCGATGAGCATCGGGATGAACATGGCGAGCTGCGCGGCCTTCTCCAGGGTGCCCTCGAAGGACTGCGTCACGCTGACGGTCAGGGTCGCCGCGACGAGCAGCAGGCTCAGCCACAGCGCCCGGTAGCGCGCGAGCTGCCAGACCGTCGCGGCCATGTAGTGCCCGGCCCACGGCGCCGCGCCCGACTGCCGGGCCATGTCCTCGGAGTCGGCGGCCTCGATGACTTCGAGCGCGTCGTCGATGGTGAGCAGCCCGACGAGCCGGTTCTCGCTGTCGACGACCGGCAGGTTCAGGTCGTTGGTCTCGCGCATCAGCCGGGCCGCCCGCTCGGCCGAGTCGTTGGCGTACGCGGATGCCGGTTCGGTGACGACCAGCGCGGAGACCATCGTCTCCGGCGGGCTGAGCACCAGCTCGCGTAGCTCGGCGATGCCGGTGAGGCGTCTGCCGTGGTCCACGACCGGCAGCGTGTAGACCGTCTCGGCCTGACCGCCCTTCTCGCGTACGACGTCCAACGCCTGCTGCACGGTGAGGTCCTGGCCGAGCGCCACGACTTCGGGGGTCATGTAGCGGCCGACGGAGCCTTCCGGATAGCCGAGCAGCGCGGAGGTCATCCGCCGCTCGTGCGGGCTCAGTCCCGCGAGCACCCGCTTGGCGACCTTGGCGGGGGCTTCTCGCAGCATCCTGGCCCGGTCGTCGGGGTCCATGCCCTCGACGAGCTCCAGGAAGGTGTGATCGCGCAGCCCCTCCAGGATCTGCTGCTGGTCGACCGGCTCCAGCTCCTCGAAGACGGTCAGCGCCCGGTCCTTGTCGAGGAGCCGGAAGGCCATGCCCGCGTCGACCGCGTCCATCCGGCCGAGCTCATCGGCGATGACGTGCGGCGGATTGGTCTCCAACCACTCGAGAGCGGCGTGCAGTTGCTGACGGTCGAGTATGTCCTGCAACGACTCGGGGAGTTCCGGATGCAGCTCTTCGGGCAGGTTCGTCTGAGGCATGGGACAAGTCCTCGGCGCAGCGGTGAGACACAACGGGGCACCCAGGGGCAGAGCGCGCCGGTGAAGGCTACATGGACTCGATGAACGCGGCGGCGGCGCCTCTCACGGCTGCGCCACCGGTCGCCGCGCCCGCGCGGCCCGGTCGCGGACGAGGCTGATCAGGGAGGGTCCGCCGCGCAGGCACCACAGCGCGATGACCGGGTCGCAGATGGCGCAGCCCAGGGACGAGTCGTGGGCGAAGGGGATGATCGGGTTGCCCTTGACGTGGTGGAGCAGGTCCCAGCCGGTGTGGAGCAGCCAGCCGATGCCGATGAAGGTCCAGGACTCGAGGCCCCGGTAGGCGCAGAAGGTGACGGCGGCCGCGAAGAGGAACTCCCAACCTCCCAGGCCGCCGCCACTCAGATAGGCCGCGCCTGCCCCGGCCACCATGATGGCGTTGAATCGGCGCCGGTTCGGTTCGCGGATGAGGGACATCACGAGGGCGTAGAGGACGCCGATCAGTATCGGCGCGACATAGGTCATGGTGGCCTGCATGAGATTCCTTCAGCGGTGGTGCGCGCCCGGTCCGTGCCGGGATCACCGCCGAAGCTATCCGTGCCTGCCGTCGCCTCCCAGTGGCATTCATGACAGCCTTCAACGGGATAGCGCCACCGCCCTTGCGGTCCCCGTCCGGGCCCCTCACTCCCCCCTGTTGCCGCGACGGCGCGCCTCTCCTCCGGCCAGGACGGACTCGAGACCGTGCCGCCGTTCCCCCAGCACCTGGCGGCAGTTGGCCGACTCCGCCGCCGGTCCGAAGACCTCCGGGGCGCGCCGGACCGACACCGCCGCCACGGTGTCGGCGGTCACGAGATCGGCATTGATCGCGATCGCGGCCTTCATACCGGCGGCGGCGGCCACCACGACTCCGGCCATCGGGTCGGTGACATTTCCCGCCGCCCACACCCCCTCGACCCCGGTGAATCCGGCCGCGTCCGCCTCCACGTAACTCCCCACGCCCATCGGGTGGTTCACGCTCGTCAGGCCGAGCCCCGCGAGCATCGTGCCGCGTGCCTCGAACCGCGGGGCCACGGCGAGAGCCCGCACGGGGACGCGGCTGCCCGAGGCCAGCCGTACCCCGGAGAGCCGATCATCCTCGACGTCGAGGCCGGCCACCTCACCGTCGACGACAGCGATGCCACGGGCGGCCAATTGCTCCCACTGCTCCTCGGTCAGCTCACCCTCGGTGTGCAGGAACAAGGTCACATCCGGCGACCACTGACGGAACAGCAGCGCCTGGTGCACCGCCATCGGACCGGTCGCCAGGACGCCGATCGGCTCGTCGCGCACCTCCCAGCCATGGCAGTACGGGCAGTGCAGCACGTCACGGCCCCACCGCTCGCGTACGCCGGGGACATCGGGGAGCTCGTCGACGAGCCCCGTCGTCACCAGCAGGCGTCGCGCGCCGTGGCTGCGACCGCCCGCGGTGTCCACGACGAAACGCTCGCCGACCCGGCGGACACCCGTGACCCGGTCCGACGCGATCCGCCCGCCGTACCCGGCGACCTCGTCGCGGCCGATCTCAAGGAGCTCGCCCGGCGGGAGACCCTCGCGGGAGAGGAACCCGTGCACCCCGTCGGCGGGAGCGTTGCGCGGCTCCCCGGAGTCGACCACCAGCACCGAGCGCCTGGCCCGGGACAGGGTCGACGCGGCCGACAGACCGGCCGCGCCGCCCCCGACCACCAGTACATCCACGTCTGCGTCGACATCCGCGCCGGCACCTGCGTGCGGGGCGGTGGCGATGTCTCTCTTCTTCGTCTCAGTCATGCGGACACCGTGCGCCAGGCACTAGCAGTTCGGCAAGCGCCCTTGCCGTTTCAGCAACACGACCGTGCACCGCTCACACGCGTACGACGCCTGCAGGGCCATGCCGCGCCTCGTCACCTGGCCCGCGGCCTGTGCCACGTACAGGCTGACGACCAGGTCACTCTGTGCGCACGGCGTCCGGGCAACGGATCGCGCGTGACGACCTGATGCCGGGACGACCCACCCACACCCGATGCCGCTGTCGCCGGTCAACACAGCGCGAGCACGAGCCCGCAGATGGCTGGCCGACCGGGCGGCGCTCTCGACCTGCTTCGACGCGTACGCCGACTACTGCCTGGCCCGGCCGCGGTGCAGTACACGGCGGCGGACGGCAGCGAGGCGCTGCTCCTCGTCTGGCAGCGGGCCCCCCGGCATGGTGCCGCACGCCCGTCTCTGCGTCTCGCCGGGCTCGATCCCTCCGCCCGCTACCGCGACGCCCGCACGGGTGCGGTGCATTCCGCGGCGGTGCTGAGCGGCTACGGGTTGCGGCCCGAACTGCCGCCCGGCGACTGGGCGAGCGCGGCGGTGCACCTGGTGCGCGTCCCCTGACGGGGCCGCACACGGTTCGGGCTCACGTCGCCGGCCGACCCTCCTCGGCGATCATCTTGAGCATGGCCTGGGCCGTGTTGTTCTCGGAGTCGATCCCGTGGATCTCCGCGCCTCCAAAGGTGACGGGCTCCGCACTGCGGGCGAACATGGCCTGCTCGTACTCGGTGAGCGCGGTCTCGATGTCGTCGGGACGTGCGGCGAGGGCCTTGCCGAGTTCGGCCCCGTCGAGCATGGCCAGGTTGGCGCCCTCGCCGTTCGGGGCCGCGAGGTGGGCGGCGTCGCCGAGCAGGGTCACCCCCGGTACCCGGTTCCACCGGTGCTCGTCCGGCAGGGCGTAGAGGGTACGCAGAATGGGCGGGACATCGGTGTCCGTGATGAGCGAGGTGAGTTCCGGCGCCCAGCCCTCGAACTCCTTCGCGATCCGCGCGGTGGCCGCGGCGGCATCGGTGAAATCGATGGCGGCGAACCACTCCCGCGGCTCGAACAGGCCCACGTAGGCATGCAGCGTGTCGCCCCTCTCCCGGTGAGCGAAGATCTCCCTGCCCGGCGTGGGCGCGATCATCGCCCCGCCGCCGACCGTCTGCGCGGCGACGGGGTGCCGGGTGTCAGCCTCGAACAGGTAGGTCTCGACGACCGACTTGCCGATGTACGCGGGTGTGGCGGTGGAGAGTAGCGGTCGGACCCGTGACCAAGCGCCGTCCGCGCCGACCAGCAGGCCCGTGACGACGGTGCTGCCGTCGGCGAACGTCACCTCGTGGCGGCCGTCGCCGACGGTGCGGGCGCCGCTGACCTTGTGTCCCCACCTGACGGTGTGCGCCGGGAGCGAGTCGAGCAGGACCTGCCGCAGCTCGCCGCGTTGCACCTCGGGGCGTCCGCCCGTGCCGTCGTCGGCCATCTCGTGCAGGAGCGTGCCGTCCGGGTCGAAGAGCCGCATGGCCTGGCGGCCCTCCAGGATCAGGCCACGGAACTCGTCCATCAAGTCGGCTGCCACAAGGGCGAGTTGTCCGTTGTAGTCGTGGATGTCGAGCATCCCGCCCTGCGCGCGCGCCGCGGGGGACGCCTCGGCCTCGTAGACCGTGGCCGGGATTCCATGGACGTGCAGTACGCGGGCCAGCGTGAGGCCGCCGAGTCCGGCGCCGATGATCGTGACGGGGGTGTGCATGGTGACTCCTCCGGGTCGAGCCGTCCGGTGAGCCCCGGCGGCCGTTCCTCGGAAGGTGTCAGGCACCGCCGACAGGTCACCGACAGCGGTCCGACAATCCCCGACAGCCCCGACAGGGGTCCGACAGCCCCCGGCCGGCTAGTCGTCGACCATGGCGCGCCGGACACTCTCGTGGAGCAGCGCGCGACGCTGCTCGTGCAGTTCCGCCGGCTCATCGACGGTCGCGGCGTAGACATTGCTGACCGGGGACCACGCCATCGACATGGCGATGACCATGGCCATCACGTCGAACGGGTCCCCTGCGCGCACCAGGCCCGCGGCCTGCGCCTCGGCGATGGCGCGCAGCTTGCGGTCGCCCAGGCGGTCGGGGTCGTCGACGAGGTGACCCGTCGGCCGGCGCTCCAGGCGCGCCCAGGTGGCGAGCCGGATGAGATCGGGGCGGCGCAGATACTCGTCGTAGAGGCGCACCGCCCAGTCCGCGAGGTCCGTGGCGTCGATCGGGACGACGTTCACGATTCGCTCCAGCGAACCGAAGAAGATGGCGTCGAAGAGCCCTTCCTTGTTGCCGAAATAGGCATAGAGCTGCGCCTTGTTCGTGCGCGCGGCGGCCACGATCCGCTCGATGCGCGCCCCGGCGATCCCGTGCTCGGCGAATTCCTGGGTCGCCACATCGAGAAGGCGCTGGTAGGTCGCGGCTCCGCGCGTGGTCAGGGGCTGATCGGCCATGCCCGCCAGGCTACCGAACAGAACAGTTGGTTTGCCTGGCGGCCCGCAGAGGCCTACTCTCCAAATAGACCGAACAGTCTGTCTGAGGAGGAACTCCCGTGAGGACCACTGTGAGCCTGCAAGCCGACGGGCCGTCCGAGGGACCGGCGGCGACGCTGCGGCGGATGCCGCTGAAGCGGCGCGACCTGCGCCCGGACGACCTCGCGGTCCGGGTGG
The DNA here is from genome assembly GCF_059026065.1 of Streptomyces sp. A18. Classification (NCBI taxonomy): domain Bacteria; kingdom Bacillati; phylum Actinomycetota; class Actinomycetes; order Kitasatosporales; family Streptomycetaceae; genus Streptomyces; species Streptomyces sp. A18. The sequence goes on from NZ_JBWLKL010000005.1 coordinate 123,883, forward strand.
ACTACTGCGGGGTCTGCCACACCGACCTGCACTCCCTCCAGGCCCGCGAAGACGGCCAACCCCTGGTACCGGGCCATGAGTTCACGGGCGTGGTGACCGAGACGGGGCCCGAGGTCACGGGCTTCGCCGTCGGCGACGCGGTCGCCGTGGGCAACATCGTCGACTCGTGCGGCACGTGCGCCATGTGCCGGGCCGGCCAGGAAAACTTCTGCCACGCGTTCCCGACCCTGACCTACGGCGGCCTCGACCGCCACGACGGTTCGACCACCCAGGGCGGCTACGCCCGCGAGTACGTCGTACGAGCGGGGTTCGCCCACCCGCTTCCCCCGGGCCTGGACCCGGCCGCCGCAGCTCCCCTGCTCTGCGCCGGGATCACCGTCTGGGAACCGCTGCGGTCGCTCGGCGTGGGTCCTGGCACCCGCGTCGCGGTAGCGGGCCTGGGCGGTCTGGGCCATCTCGCCGTCAAGATCGCCGTGGCGCTCGGCGCCGAGACCTCGGTCATCAGCCGCTCGCCCGACAAGGCCGACGACGCACGCCGCCTCGGGGCCCGCGAGGTGATCGTCTCCACCGATCCCGACCGCATGGCCGCCGCCCGTGACCGGTTCGACGTCGTCATCGACACGATCGCCGCCCCGCACGACCTCGGCCCCTACCTGCGCCTGGTCGCGATGGACGGGACGCTCAGCCACCTCGGGCACCTCGGCCCCGTCACCGTGGAGACCATGGACCTGCTCGTCGGACGCAAGCGGCTGAGCTCCGCGGGCAGCGGCGGAAGGCCGGCGACGGCCGCCATGCTGGCCTTCTGCGCCGAGCACGGCATCACCGCCGACATCGAACTGCTCCCGTCGGCCCGCGTGAACGAGGCCCTCGACCGGCTCGGGCGCAATGACGTCCGGTACCGCTTCGTGCTCGACATGTCCGACCTGGACTGAGGGGGTGTGACGACGGGGGCAGGTCGCGGATCGCGGGGGCCGCCCAGGTCGTCGGCCCGGCGCGGCAACCTTTCCGGGCCCGGCAGCGACCACGGGGCGAGCCACTCATCGGAAACTCCCGAATCGGACCCCCGAATCGGACCCCCCGAATCGGCACCCCCGAAGGACCCGAAGGAGACGTTCCCATGGCCGCCATCCCCCGCTCCCCTGTGCCCTGCCGAGTCCGGTCCCGCTTACGGAACTCGGTGCGCGTCAGACGCCTGGCCTCTCTCGCAGGCGCCACCGGAATCGCCGCCGCGGCCGTGCTGGCCGTCCCGGGCACCGCCGCCGCACATGGCGTGGCCATGGTGCCCGGGTCGCGCACCTACCTGTGCTACAAGGATCTGCTCGCCAACTCCTCCACCCAGATGCCGACGAACCCCGCCTGCAGGGCGGCGGTGGAGGAAGCGGGCACCACGCCGCTGTACAACTGGTTCGCGGTACTCGACTCGAACGCGGGTGGCCGCGGCGAGGGCTATGTCGAGGACGGCACGCTGTGCAGCGCGGGCGACCGCAGCCCCTACGACTTCTCCCCGTACAACGCCACCCGCATCGACTGGCCCGTCACCCATCTCACCGCCGGCGCCACCATCGAGGTGAACTACAGCAACTGGGCCCATCACCCGGGCAAGTTCGAGGTCTACATCACCAAGGAGGGCTTCGACCCGGCACAGCCGCTGGGCTGGTCGGACCTGGAGAACGTCCGGACCGTCCAGGACCCGCCGCAGGAAGGCGGACCGGGCAGCGAGGCGGGCCACTACTACTGGGACCTGCAACTGCCCGAACGTACCGGTCAGCACATCCTGTTCGTCCAGTGGATCCGCTCCGACAGCCAGGAGAACTTCTTCTCCTGCTCGGACGTGGTCTTCGACGGCGGCAACGGCGAGGTGACCGGACTGACCGGTGGTGAACGGTCCGGCGCCGAGGTGAGCGGGCTGGGCGCGGGCGAGGAGAACACCGAGGCGGAAGCGGTCCACAAGGGCCACGAAAGCCAAGACGGCCATGACGGCCACGAGGGCCACGAGGGCCACGAGGGCCACGACAAGCACGGTGGCGAGCCGTCAACCGGCGCTCGTTCCGCGGCCGACGCCACCCCGAACATCGAGAACGCGGCCGCCTCGCCCACGGACGCCCCCGGTCTCGGTCTGCTCGGCGCTCTCACGGGCACCGGGGTCGTGGTCCTGGCGGGCGGCACGGTCCTGTACGTGCGACGCCGCGAAGCCGCATCGCCATCATGAATTTCAACCCAACTGAGCCGTACTTCGAATTGCCGCCGCACTGATGAGCAGTCAAACTCCGCTGGTCAGTGGCGAGTTCAGAATGCGGATCGGGAATTCGCGCATTCCTCCCCCGCGATCCGCGTTACAACCAACCGCAAACCCCGTCGGTCACACGTAATTGCAAGCACCACATACGTCGCACGGAGGTTTTGCCATGCCCTCTCACCCCATCAGCCGCCGGGTCGTCCGCACCGCGTCGGCAGTGACGCTGGCTCTCGGTACGGGGCTGGCCGCTCCGTTCGTCCTCGCGGGGACCGCCGGTGCCGTGGCGCCGGAGGCGACCGCCGCGTTCAGCGCGAGCGATCACGGCATCCTCTACACGGCAGCCCTCGGCCAGACCAACGAGGTGACCGTCACCGCGTCGATGTCCGACGGATCCGAAGAGGTCACCTACGTGATCGACGACGCCGTCGCGATCAGCGCGGGCGAGGGCTGCTCCTACCCCGACAGCGCGGACCGCACCAAGGTCTCCTGCACGGTCGCCACGCTGGAGACCCAGGATCCGTACGCCACCTTGAAGTTGGCTCTCGGCGACGGTGACGACGCCGTCGCCTATGCCAACAACACCGACCAGGCGTACTACTTCACCTCGGCCGACCTGGGTGAGGGCAAGGACACCTGGACCCACACGGGCGGCGTCGACGGCAACTCCGTCCGCGGAGGGACGGGCGACGACGACCTCACGGTGGGTGAGGCGGGCGTGGTGGGCGGCGGTGACGGCGACGACACGCTCCACGCCTCGGACGGCAGCATCGCGCAGGGCGGCAACGACGACGACACGATCTACTCGGAGGGTGACGACAGCTCTGTCGACGGCGGCGCGGGCGACGACGTGATCCAGGGCGGCGCCGAGAGGCAGAGCCTGTCCGGCGGTGACGGCGACGACACGATCCGCGGCGGAGCCGGCGACGACTTCATGTACGGCGGCAAGGGCAACGACGTCCTATACGGCAACAGCGGTAACGACACGATCTACGGGAACAGCGGCAACGACGAGCTGTACGGCGGCGCGGGCCAGGACACCCTCTCCGGCGGTCCCGGCACGAACATCGTCCACCAGGACTGACGCCGTTCCACACCGCCGGGGGTAGCGCGCGAACGGCCGCACGGTGCCCCCGGTGCGATCGGCGTGCGTAGGCCGTCTCCGGTCGTCTTGAGATCGTGGACCGCCTCAGCGGCGGGCCTGTCGACGAGCCACTTGGCGAAGGCGGCCTCACGCGGGTCGCACCCTCCATGCCGATGACGGTGGGCCCGTACGCTCCTGGGGTCGCTGATCGCCGCTCGGGGCTCGATGCCCTCAGGCGACGGGGTCGCCGACCGCTCCGCCGGTCGCCGTGCGGATCGCGTGGGCGTATCGCCGGGAGACGGCCGCCACGTCCGTGAACTCCGTGACGTCGGCTCCGGCGAGGATGGCAGCGCCGATGTGCTCGTCCAGGACGCGCACGACCGCAGCGGCGGCCGCGGCGTGCGTCCGCACGCCCAGATCGTCGGCCGGCCGCTCGAGACGGCCGCCGATGATCGCGCACAACTCCCGTTCCGTCTGGTCACAGGCCATCAGCCACGCCGTGCGCAGGGCCGGTTCGGTGTCGGCGAGCCGGATCATCTTCATCGCGAGCATCTCGTCGGCGAGGGTGACGGGCGCCTTGTCGCCGAGTCCGGCCAGTTCCTCGGTCAAGTAGTCCTCGAGGGAGCTCTGCCGGGGCCACCTGCGCAGCACACTCAGCAGGGTGACGACTCCCTGCATGACGATCGGCTCGGCGCAGCTCTCCTTGCTTCGGAAGTGCCGCCAGATGGTGCGCGTGGACAGGCCCACGGCCTCCGCGATCTGGTCACCGCTCGTGCCGGCCACTCCCTGCTCCCAGAAAAGCCGCGCCGCCTCCCGGGAGATCTCAAGACGCAGCCGCGCACGCCGCTGGTCACTCATCCCTCCCCCGCTGCGCTTCTCCGTCGCCATGACGCCTCGCCGCCCTTCCCTTCCGGTGTCTCCGTTGTCCTGACGAGACCCTATGTCACCAAGTGACGCACTGCGCGCGCGTGTGCGACCGCCCGTGAGGCCGATGGTGCCCTTGGCCCGCTCCCGGAAAATCATGTGCGCCCGAGATCCGCGCGCGTTATCGTCAGCCGCATGAAGAACGTCACCGGCCCCATCACCACCGCGACCGCGCGAGCGACCAGCTCGCCGGTTGCCGCCGCCTGACGTAACTCCCCACTTTCCACCGGCGACCGGACACGGTCCGCCGGTGTTTTTCTGTGGCGTTTCCCGCCCGGATCCGGTGTGCGGACCCGTCGTCCGGTGCCTCCCCGCTGAGTTCGCGAAGGAGCCATCCCATGGACAGCAAACTGACCACCGAAGACGTCGTCCGCACGTTCGTCGAGTACTTCGAGGAGCGAGGGCACCGTCGGATCACCGGCTCGACGCTGTTGCCGCCGCCCGGTGACCCGGTGCTGTTCACCAGCTCGGGCATGCATCCGATCACCCCGTACCTGGAGGGACGGCCGCATCCGCTCGGCAGGCGTCTGGTCAATGTGCAGCGCTGTCTGCGCACCACAGACCTGGAAGAGGTCGGTGACTCCACCCATCTGACCGTCTTCGAGATGCTCGGCACCTGGTCGCTCGGCGACTACGAAGGTCCGCAGAGCCTCGACTGGGGCTACCAGCTGCTCACCGACGGGTTCGGCATCGACCCGAGCCTGCTGCACGCCACCGTCTTCGGTGGCGACGAGCAGGTCGGGCCCGACACCACCTCCCTGGAGCTGTGGCAGGACCGCGGCATGCCGGTGGAGTTCACGGTCGAGGACAACTGGTGGTCCAACGGGCCCACCGGCCCCTGCGGCCCCGACTCGGAGATCTTTCTCTGGTCCGGCGACACCCCACCGGAGTCGACGCCGACCGGTGACGACCGCTGGGTGGAGGTGTGGAACCACGTGATGATGCGCCACCGTCGGCTGCCGGACGGTTCCCTCGTGCCGCTCCCCCAGCGCAACATCGACACCGGCCTCGGCCTGGAGCGGCTGGCCTCGCTGCTGCAGGGGCGGACGTCGGTCTTCGAGGGGGACCTCTTCGACCCTTGGCGTCGGCTCGTGCCGGGCCTGTGGCCCTTGGACGTGCCGTCGCTGCGGGTGGTCTGCGACCACCTGCGTTCGGCCATCGTGGTGATCGGCGACGGGGTACGCCCGGCCAACACCGGCCGCGGCTACGTGCTGCGCCGTCTCGTCCGACGCCTGCTCACCGTGCTGTGGCGGGACGACCCCTCGCGCGAACTCGTGGACCTTCCGGACGAGTTGGTGCGCCACACCCTGGACCACTTCCATCAGGACGTGGATCCCGGCGATGTGCGCCGCGTGCTGCTCGACGAGGAGCAGCGTTTCAGGAAGCTCCTGCAGCGAGGCCGACAGGTGCTGGCCAGGCCCCGGTTCCAGGGTCCGCTGGACGGTGAGGACTTCCACTATCTCCACGACACCCACGGCCTGCCGCGTGAACTGGTCGTGGCCTTGCGAGAGGAGTGACGGGGGCGCGACGACCCGAGTCACCAGGGTGCCCGTACGCGCGTACCCCCGCGACCCCTACGTACGTGCCCCGCGGCGCTGGTCGGTCACCGTCCGCAAGACGTCGACCAGCGCCGCGACCGCCGGGCGGCGTTCGGCGTTGGCGCGGCACACGACGACGACGTGCCGCTCGACGCGCTCCCGCAGCCGCACCACGTCGAAGCGCGAGGCACGCAGACCGAGCATCAGCTCGGTCACCGTGCTCACCCCGATGCCCGCCTCCACCAGGGCCAGGGTCGCCGCCGTGTCGGTCACTTCGTGCTGCACGTCCGGCTCCAGGCCCGCACGGCGGCAGGCGGTGCGCACGGCGCGTCCGTAGTAGCTGTCGGCCGACGGCAGGATCCACGCCAGGTCGCGGGTGTCGGCCAGGGCGGCGCGGTCGCGGCCCTCCATCCAGCCGGTGGGCACCGCCAGGGCGAAGCGCTCGCGGTAGAGCCGGGTCACCCGCAAAGCGGCGTCGCGCGGGATGGGTACGTCCGGGTAGTCCAGGCCGAGCGCCAGGTCGACGCCTCCCGAGGCGACGGCGTCGTACACCTCGTCCACGTCCATGTCGCGGCTGTGCACGGCCAGTTCGGGGTGAGCGGCGTGGACCTCGCGCAGGGCGGGCGGCAGGATCTCGGCGGCGGCCGTGGCGAACAGGCCGACGAGCAGGGTGCCGGAGACCGCGCCGCAGCCGCGCTCCAGCTCCTCGACGGCCTCGGCCTCCGTGGCCAGGATCCGCTCGGCGTGCCGGGCCAGCGTGACCCCGGCGTCGGTCAGCTCCACGCGGCGGCCCACCCGTCGCAGCAGCGGTGTGCCCGCGGCCTTCTCCAGCGCGGCGATCTGCTGGGAGACGCCGCCCGGGGTGTACCCGAGAGCCTGGGCGACGGCGGTGATGGTGCCGCGCCGGGTCAGTTCGACCAAGGACCGCAGCTGGGAACTCGTCCAGTCCATGGAATGACCCTATAGAGATCCTCAAAGATCAGGAGCAGGAATTGTTCATGGACGTCAACGGTCGAATTGCGTCACCATGACGGGCAGTCAGCTGATCAGCGCCCCGCACGCCACTGAGCAAGTACCGAGCACGTACTGACGGCCATGCCCCGCCCGGGAACTGACGCCTTCTCAGGCCGTCGCCCCGGGCGCCGGCCTCTGGAAGGGATCGGCAACTTGTCCTCCTCGTCGCGTCCGTCCACCGCTTCCTCCCCCGTGTTCCATGCCCTTCCTCGGACCGCCGATGTCGTGATCGTCGGCGGGGGCGTGATGGGGGCCTCCATCGCCTTCCACCTCGCCGAGGCCGACGTGCGCGACATCGTCGTCGTCGAACGCGGCGAACTCGCCTGCGGCAGCTCCGGCAAACCGATCGGCGGCGTGCGCGCCCACTTCTCCGACCCGCTCAACATCGAGCTCGGGCAGCGCAGTCTGCGCGCCTTCCGGGATTTCGAGCACCGGCCCGGCGCCGGCATCCGCCTGGACACCGTGGGCTATCTCTTCCTGCTCACCAGCGATCGGCAGGCCGCCGAGTTCACCGAGAGCGTGCGCCTCCAGAACAGCCTGGGCGTGCCAAGCCGCATGGTCGACGCCGACGAGGCCCGGCGCCTGTGCCCGTATGTGAGCGCCGACGGCCTCGTGGCCGCCGTCCACTCCCCCACCGACGGACACGCACGCCCCGGCCTGGTCGTGCACGGCTACGCCGACGCCGCGGCCGCAGCGGGCGTCCGCTTCGCCACGCACACCCGCGTGACCGGCATGGACACCACCGGCGACCGCGTCAGCGCCGTGCACACCGACCGCGGGGCCATCGCCTGCTCGACCGTGATCTGCACGGCGGGTGCCTGGAGCGGGCCCATAGGCGCCATGGTCGGGGCCGACCTTCCCGTCCGGCCGGTGCGCCGCCAGCTGGCCTTCACCGACAGGCTTTCGCCACGGGCCCCGCGGATCCCCTTCACCATCGACTTCACCTCGTCGGCGTACTTCCACAACAGTGACGACGGGCTGCTGTTCGGCCTCGCCGATCCCCGCCAGCCCGAGGGCTTCGACACCACGTGGACCCCGGAGTGGCTCGACCTGTTCCAGGACGTCGTACGCGACCGCGCCCCCGACCTCGCCGCAATGCCGATCGCCGGCGGGTGGGCGGGCCTGTACGAGGTCACGCCCGACCACAACGCCCTGATCGGCCGCTGCGGCGAACTGCCCAACTTCCTGTACGCCACCGGCTTCTCGGGCCACGGTTTCCTCCAGGCCCCCGCCGTCGGCGAGGTCGTGCGCGACCTGCACCTGGAACGCGAACCGTGCGTCGACATCGCACCGATGAGCGCCGACCGCTTCCGATCCGGAGCCGCGATCCGCCCGGAGGCCCACGTCGTATGACCCCTCTCCCGAACTCGCCCCTTCGAAAGGCAGACCTTCCATGATCAGCCAGTGGCAGCTGCGGGCCGCCTTCGCCGCACGGCTCTCGGAGATGTACGGGCGAGAAGTCCCCGCCTACAACACGCTCGTGGATGTATCACGCGAGGTCAACGAGGACATCCTCCGGGCGCGGGGCGCGGACGCCGAGCGGCTCGGCTCCATCGGCCGGGTCACCGCGGAGCGGCACGGCGCCATCCGCGTGGGCACCCCCGCCGAACTGCGCGACGTCGCCCGGATCTTCGGCGCCCTCGGCATGCGCCCGGTCGGCTTCTACGACCTGCGGGAGGCGGCCGCGAGCGCGGTGCCGGTCGTGTCCACGGCGTTCCGCCCGGTGGACACCGAGGAGTTGGCGCGCAATCCCTTCCGCGTGTTCACCTCGCTGCTCACGCCCGCTGACCCGCGCTTCTTCGATGCCGACCTGCGCTCTCGCCTGGAGGCGTTCCTCGCCGGGCGTGAGCTGTTCCCGCCCGAGTTGCTCACCCTGGCCGACCGGGCCGAGGCGGGACACGAGCTGCCCGATCCCGAGGCCGAGCGCTTCCTCCATCTCGCCGTGCGGGCCTTCGAGTTGTCCTCGGAGCCCATCGACCAGAGCTGGTACGAGGAGCTGGCGAGGGTCTCCGCGGTCGCCGCGGACATCGGCGGTGTCCGCTCCACCCACATCAACCACCTCACCCCGCGCGTCCTGGACATCGACGAGCTCTACCGGCGGATGACCGACCGCGGCATCGAGATGATCGACACCATCCAGGGACCGCCCGGCTGGAAGGGCCCCGACCTGCTGCTGCGCCAGACGTCGTTCCGTGCCCTGGCCGAGCCGCGCGCCCTGCGTCTGGCCGACGGCAGCGTCACCCGCGGCGCCCTGCGGGTGCGGTTCGGCGAGGTCGAGGCCCGCGGCATCGCCCTCACCTCCACGGGCCGCGCGCTCTACGACCGGCTGCTCACCCTCGTCGACGACGAGGCCGCCCGGCGCCCCGCGGCCGACCGCGGCGAACTGGCCCGCGCCCTGTGGTCCGCACACGTCCCCGCCACCGAGCGCGAACTCGCCTCGCGGGAGCTGGCCTACTTCACCTACCGCACCGCACCCGGCCGACCGCACGACGGCACTCGACCACCCGCCACCCTCGCCGAGTTGGAGAGCCGAGGCTGGGTGCACGCCGAACCCGTCGTCTACGAGGATTTCCTGCCGCGCTCCGCCGCCGGGATCTTCCAGTCCAACCTCAGCGGCGAGGGCTCCCGCGACACGGAGCAGGAAGGCGCCGCGTACGACAGCGACTGGCTCTCCGGCGCCATCGGCCGCGAGGTCCTCGACCCGTACGCCCTGTACCAGCACCAGCAGAGCTCCTCGATCACCCGGGTCGGCCGCGAACTGGGCCTCGACCTCGACGGCACGCACCGCTGACCCCTCCCACCCGCACACCTCACCCAGGGAGCACCATGACCGCCACCACCGCCCTGCCCACCACCGACGACCTGCGCGCCCGTGCCCGCACGAGCCTGGCGCGCATCGGCGTAACGGTCCCGGAGGGCAGCGACTTCCGGGCGCGTACGCCCATCACCGGCGAGGACCTGTTCGGCCTGACCGCGGCGACCGCCGCCGACGCCGAGGACGCCGTCGCCGCGGCCGGCGATGCGTTCCGCGCCTGGCGCACCACCCCGGCACCGCGACGGGGTGAACTCGTGCGTCGTCTGGGCGAGTTGCTGCGGGACCACAAGAGCGACCTCGCCGACCTGATCACCGTCGAGGCGGGCAAGATCCGCTCGGAGGCGCTTGGCGAGGTCCAGGAGATGATCGACATCTGTGACTTCGCGGTCGGTCTCTCGCGCCAGCTCTACGGCCGCACCATCGCATCCGAGCGCCCCGGCCACCGGCTCGCCGAGTCCTGGCATCCGCTGGGCGTGGTCGGGGTGATCTCCGCGTTCAACTTCCCGGCCGCGGTGTGGTCGTGGAACACCGCGGTGGCGCTGGCCTGCGGCGACACGGTGGTCTGGAAGCCGTCCGAGCTGACCCCGCTGATCTCGCTGGCCTGCGACCGGCTCCTCGCTCGGGCCGCGGAGGAGGTCGGCGCGCCCCGCGACGTGCACCGTCTCCTGCTCGGCGACCGCACCGTGGGCGAGCACCTGGTCGACGACCCGCGCGTCGCGCTCGTCAGCGCCACCGGCTCCACCCGCATGGGCCGCGAGGTCGGCCCGCGCGTGGCCGCCCGGTTCGGGCGCAGCCTGCTCGAACTAGGCGGCAACAACGCCGCCGTCGTGGCGCCTTCGGCCGACCTCGACCTCGCCGTGCAGGGCATCGTGTTCGCCGCCGCGGGCACGGCAGGCCAGCGCTGCACCACGCTGCGCCGTCTGATCGTCCACCGCGACATCGCCGACACGCTCGTCGCGCGCCTGACGGCCGCGTTCACCAAGCTCCCCATCGGCGACCCGTTCGACGAGGGCACCCTGGTCGGCCCCCTCATCTCGCCCGCCGCCCTCGACGGCATGCAGGACGCGCTCGCCCGCGTACAGGCACAGGGCGGCAAGATCCTGGCGGGCGGCAACCGGCGCCTCGCGGACACGGCTCCGCGGGCCGCGTACGCCGAACCGGTCGTCGTGCGCGTCGACGAACAGAGCGACGTCGTACGTCAGGAGACCTTCGCGCCCATCCTGTACGTCCTCACGTACGACACCCTGGAGGAGGCCATCGCGCTGCACAACGATGTCCCGCAGGGCCTGTCCTCCAGCATCTTCACCCGCGACCAGCAGGAAGCCGAGTTCTTCCTGTCATCCGAGGGCTCCGACTGCGGCATCGCCAACGTCAACATCGGCACGTCCGGCGCCGAGATCGGCGGCGCGTTCGGCGGCGAGAAGGAGACCGGCGGCGGCCGCGAGTCCGGATCGGATGCCTGGCGCGCGTACATGCGTCCGGCGACCAACACCATCAACTACTCCGGCCGCCTCGCCCTCGCCCAGAACGTCAGCTTCCTCTAGACGACGGGCCGGGCGCGCCGGGCGGACAGTGCGGCGCCCTTTGGACTGGGGACACCAAGGGGCGCCGCTGAACGCTGCCGTGGGCCTTGCGGCCCTCAAAGATCGCGGCGGAAAAACTCGACGATCACCGCCCAAAGGGCGCGGCCCGCAAGGGCCGCCGTGATGCGCGTCGCGAGATCCCGACCCACCTCTGTCCGCTTGGACGACTTGCGCTCGGCCATATCTCCTCCTCTCGGTGATGGGGCGCCCGGCCGGCCGCCTGATGACGGCCGACCCCCCGGGCGCCCCTTCCCCCAGCGCGAGGAAGAGACGGGAGCAACATACCTACGGCGGAGGAGGTTCGGAAGGTCGCCGTCGTGCCGTGACGGTGGGCCGTCGCGGTGCGCAACACCGCGCCGCCCAGCACTGCTTGTAGGTCGGAGCCCATCCCGGGATCTCCCCAGAGCAAGTTCGTCAGATGCGTTGACGAACCAACTACCTGCTCCTAGCTTCGAGTCGCACACTTCGTATGTCATATACGAGACGCGGTATGCCATACGCGGTGTACGCAACCCCTGCGTCGGCGTACCCAGAGCCAGAGTTCAGAGGAGAAGAGCCCACCCATGAGTTCCCGCATCCGCAAGGGCCCACGTCGATCCGCCCCAGCAGTGACAGCCCTGTCACTCCTGCTCGGCATCACCGCGACCGCCTGTGGAGACGACGGATCCGGCATCGCGGGCGAGGAGGGCAGCGAGGGCACCGGCAAGGGGACCATCACCTTCTGGGACAACAACACGGCCGTCCGGCGCGGCATTTGGATGGAGATCATCAAGGACTTCGAGAAGAAGTACCCCGACATCAAGGTCGAGTACGTCGGTGTTCCCGCCGAGAACGCCCAGTCGAAGTACGACAACTCCATCCAGGGCGGCGGCCTCCCGGACGTCGGCAGCGTCGGTGCGGCCATGCTCGCCGCGATCGCCGCCCAGGGCGCACTGGAGCCGCTGCAGGACCGGCTGGCCGAGAGTCCGCTGGACGGCGAACTGAGCAAGAGCATGCTGGAGTCGACGACTTCGGCGGGCGGCACGTCGCAGCTGCTCATGGTCCCGACCTCGGCGAACAACGGCGTCCAGTACTACCGGACGGACCTCTTCAAGGCCGCCGGTCTGGACGCGCCGACCACGTGGAGCAAGTTCTACGAAGCGGCACACCGACTCACCGCCAAGGACAAGAACCAGTTCGGCTACACCATCCGCGGCGGCGTGGGGTCGATCGCCCAGGCCCTGGACGCGATGTACGGGCAGAGCGGCATCAAGTCCTTCTGGAACGCCGACGAGACCAGGACGACGGTGAACGACCCGAAGAACGTCGCCGCCCTGGAGAAGTACACGGACCTCTACAAGAAGACGACCCCGGCCGCCGACCTCAACAACAACTTCACGCAGATGGTCGCCCAGTGGGACGGCGGCCGGATCGGCATGCTCAGCCACAACCTGGGCTCCTACCAGGACCACGTGAAGGCACTCGGCACCGGCAAGTTCCGCGGCCTGCCGAACCCGAAGACGGCGGGCGGCAAGCGCGTCCAGGTGTCCAACCCGATCGACGGGCTCTCGATCTTCAAGACCAGCACCAAGAAGAAGGCCGCCTGGAAGTTCATCGAGTTCGCCTCCTCGCACGAGGCGAGCTCCAAGTTCAACGAATCCGCAGGGCTGATCCCGGCCAACAACAAAGCGGTGAAGGACGTCTGGGTGAAGAAGTCCGAGCCGACACGCCTGGCGGCCGAGGCCCTCAACTCCCCTGCCACCACGATCGTTCAGCTGCCGTACTACCTGCCGGACTGGAACACGATCTCCAAGGCCGAGAACGAACCCGCCTTCCAGAAGGTCATGCTCGGGAAGACCAGCGCGCAGGACTTCCTGGACGACCTCGCCGACCAGCTCAACACGGCGCAGGCGGACTGGCAGCGGCAGAACTCCTGATCAGAGGTCCATTCAGAGGTCCATTCAGGGGTCCATGCTGATACCGGCGGCGACGGGCAGGTGGTCGCTGCCGGTGGCGGGCAGCGTCCGGACGTGGGTGACGGTCGCCGCACGGGTCATGACGTGGTCGATCCGGGACACGGGGAAGGCCGTGGGCCAGCTGAACGCGAAGTCCCCTACCACCGAGTCCAGTTGCGCGATGACCGGGTCAAGGCCCCGGTCGTCCACCGTGCTGTTGAGGTCGCCCAGCAGGATCACCCGGTCCAGGTTCTCGGCGGCCAGCTCCTCGCCCAGCAGGGCGGCGCTCTCGTCCCGCCGCCCGGAACTGAAGCCGTTCCCCTGCACGCGGACCGAGGGCAGGTGGGCGACGTACACCGCGACGTCGCCCCATGGCGTTCGGGCCTGCGCCCGCATCCCGCGGTTCCAGTCCTTCCCGACCCCCTCCGGCCTGATGTCCACCGCCCGGACGTCCGTGAGCGGATGCTTCGACCAGAGTCCGACGGTGCCCCGCACGGCCCGGTAGGGATAGCGCGGCGACAGTTCCCTCTCATACGCCGGGAGCGCGGAGGGCGTCAGTTCCTCCAGGGCGATGAGGTCCGGCCCGGCGTCGAGCAGGGCGCGGGCGGTGCCCGCGGGGTCCGCGTTCACGTCGCTGACGTTGTGCTGGACGGCCGTCATGTCGTGGGCGCGGGTGTCCCCGACCCCCATCCGCCCGCCGAAGGTAGCGCCCCAGACGGCGGCGGGCAGCAGCAGAGCCACGAGCGCGAGGGCCGAGCGGCGCAGCAGGGCCAGGGCCAGCAGCAGGGGAACCGCCAGGCCGAGCCAGGGCAGGAAGGTCTCCAGGAGACTGCCGAAGCGGCCCACGGTGTTGGGCACGGCGGAGTGGAAAGCCAGCAGTCCCGCGGTCAGCACGGCGAGCGCGGCCAGAACCCGGCCCCGCGCCCAGGGAGAGCGGCCCGCCGCGTCCGCGCCCCACCGCAGCCGGTCACCGCGCCGCCGCAGCCACCGCCGCGGTCCCTCGGTCCGCGTCCGCGGCACCGCCATGCTGTCCACCCGCTCCACCCGGTTCCCCCATCGCCTCCGCTCCCCGGCCATGAGCGCAACGTGCCCGGTAGGACGCCACCATCGGGTGATCAGGTTCCGCTCGCCGGATGCGGCCCGCGCGGGCAGCGGGAACACTGGGAGACGCATGCCCGCACACGCCCACACGCTCTCCGTCGAAGGGACACACCGTGGCCGATCTCTACGCGCTGGTCGGAGAGCACCTCGAGAAGGCCCGCACCGCCGCGCACGGACGCAGCGCCGAGCTGCTCCTGCACGACGGTCCGCTGCGGCAGAGCCTCATCGTGCTCATCACCGGACACGAGCTGGGTGAGCACGAGGCGCCGACGGCCGCGACCCTGTTCGTCCTGCGCGGGCGGGTCCAGCTCACCACGGCGAGCGACACGCTCGAGCTGGGCGAGGGCGAGTTCGCGCCGGTCCCGCACGAGCGCCACGGCCTGACCGCGCTTGACGACTCGGCCGTCGTCCTGACGGCCGTCACCGAGGTCTGAGCGGGAAGAGCTCTGGGCAAAAGGCGCTACCGCGGGGCGACAGCCTTGAGCCACTCCTCCACGGGGACGACCTCCGCCCACTGCGGGAACAGCTTCTCGGTCAGGAGCGCGTGCACTTCGGGGTCCAGGTCGAGGCAGCCGTCCGACAGGACGGTGAGACCGAGATCCCGGTCGTTCGCGTGACACGCGGTGTGCAGTACTACGCCGCTGGTGGCGATGCCGGTGAGAACCAGTCTTGTGATGTCGCGCGCCCTGAGCACCAGGTCGAGGTCGCTGCCCGAGAACGCGCTCCCGCGCCGCTTGGTGACCACGACGTCGCCCGGCAGGGGCGCGATGTCCGGGTGGATCTCGGTGCCGGGCTCGCCCTCGGTGTGCAGGCCCGCCCGTACGACGGCCGTGAGCGCCTTGTTGCGGATGCTCACGCTCTCGGCGCCCGGCCGCAACGCGATGGCCACGTAGATCACAGGGATGTCCGCCGCGCGGGCGCCGTCGATCGCCCGGCGCAGGCGCGGCAGATATCCCGAGCCGTCGTCGGCGAGGTCGACGATCTCGCGCTGGACGTCCATCACGAGCAGGGCACTGTTCTCGCTGTTCGCCATGGCTTTCGTCCCTTCGTTCACGGCCGCACCGCCACGGCGTCCACCTCGAACCGCATCCCCGGGAGCGCGAGAGCCGCCACGCCGCTGAGCGTCTGCGCCGGGAGCCGTTCGCTGAAGCGGGCGTGCAGCGCCTTGCCCAGGACCTCCAGCTTGTCCCGGTCGTGATCGACGATGAAGGTGCCGAGCCGGACCACGTGCTCGTATCCGAGACCGACACCCTCCAGGGCCGACCGCAACCTGTCGAAGGCCAGGTCCACCTGGGCGGCGAAGGCGCCGGGCACAGGGGCACCGGTGGTGTCGGAGGCGTACTGGCCGCCGATGAAGACGAGTTCGCCGGGGGCCGACGCGGCGTGGCTGTAGCCGAATGGATGCGGGTCGTGGAGAGTGCCCGGGTCGGTGATCGTGCGCCGATCGGTCGTCATGTCTCGTCGAACATCCGGCGGGGGCCCGGCCATTCCGCGGGTGCGGAACTGTTCCCCGCCCCTGAGATCATGGCCGGTGATGAACGCCGACGAAGAGTGCACCGAGCGCGAGCCCGCGGTGGAGGGGTGGCCGGACGTACCGGGTGACACCGCGCTCACCATCAAGGTCCCCGAAGCCGACCCGCTGGTCCGAGCGGGGTTCCCGGCCCACGTGACCGTGCTCTACCCCTTCGTGCACGAGAGCCGCCTCGACGCCGTGGACCACCGCGAACTGTCGGCTCTCTTCGCCGCGCACGACGCCTTCGACCTGACCTTCGCCGAGTTCGCCCGCTATCCCGGCGTGCTCTACCTCGACCCGTGGCCGCACGCCCCGGTCACGGCCCTGGCCAAGTGCCTCACCCGACGCTGGCCCGATGCGGTGCCCTACCGGGGGATATTCGACCCCCCGCTCGCCCCGCATCTGACCGTCGCGAACAGTGAGGGCCCCGCGACCCAGGACGCCGCGTACGACGCGTTGCAGGCCGAGCTGGCGCCCCTCCTGCCACTGAACTGTCGCGTCCGCGCCGTCCACCTCATCGTCCGGGACGGCACACGCTGGCAGGACCGCGCCGAGTACCCGCTCGGTCGGCCGGTCGGCTGAGGCCGCCGCGTCAGCGCAGGCGCACGGGGAGCTTCTGCACGCTGTTGCCGACGAAGGAAGCGTGCCGGGGCAGCTCGGGCTCCGGGACCGCCAGGTCCAGGTCGGGGAAACGGCCGAACAACTGCTCCAGGGCGATGGTGGCCTCCATGCGGGCCAGGGGGGCGCCCATGCAGAAGTGTGCGCCGTGGCCCAGGGACAGGTGCCGGGTGGTGGCGTTGTCGCGGGTGATGTCGAAGCGGTCGGCGTCGGGGCCGTGGGCCTGTTTGTCGCGGCCCGCCGCGGAGTATCCGGCCAGTACGGGGGTGCCCTGGGGGATGACGGTGCCGTCGAGCGTGAGGTCACGGGTCGGGTACCGGAAGGGGAAGTAGCTGACGGGGCTGTCCCAGCGCAGGGTCTCTTCCACCACGTCCGCCCAGCTGACCTTGCCGGTCTGGGCCAGGGCGAGCTGCTCGCGATGGGTGCACAGGGCGCGTACGGCATTGGTGATCAGATTGAGCGTGGTCTCGTGCCCGGCGATGATCGTGAGCATCAGGGTGCCCAGGAGCTCATGCGGGCTCAGCCGGTCGCCGTTCTCCTCCCGGGCCGCGATCAGGGCGGTGGTGAGGTCGTCTCCCGGGTTCTCGGCGCGCGACGCGGCGACCGCGCCGAGGACTGCCACCATCTCCTTGTTGGCCGCCATCGCCTCCGCGGGGCCGATGTCGGTGGCGACGATCTGGTTCGACAGGTGGTGGAGGCGGTCGTGGTACTCGGCGTCCACGCCCAGGAGTTCGCAGATGACGCCCATCGGCAGCGGCAGCGCGAAATGCTTCCGCAGGTCCGCGACGCCGTCACCCTCGGCGGCGGCCCGGTCCAGGTTTTCGAGCAGCTGGGTCGTCAGGGCCGTGATCCGCGGCTGGAGCTCCGCCACCCGGCGCGCGGTGAACGCCTTGCCCATCAGGGAGCGCAGCCTGCGGTGGTCGGTACCGTCGGCAGTGGTCATGCCCTGCACCGTCGCGAACGTCTTCAGCGGCCAGCCGTCGGCTATCTCGCCCGCCTGCAGCGCGGCGAAGTGCTGGGCGTTCTTGGCGACATCGGGGTGCGCGAGGAACTCCTTGAGCGCGTCGTGGCCGAGGACCGCCATGCCCTGTACGTCACCGGGCAGGACCACCGGGGCGACGGCGCCGCGGGCGAGGAGCCGGGCGTTGTCCGCGTGCGGGCAGCCGCCGGCCGGGTCGAAGCGGTGCGGCTGGTCGGCTGCGGTGTTCTCCGGTGACGTGTTCAACGGGCTCTCCTGGTCGCGGGGCGGGACGGCTGCGGTCTGGGCGCGGTGCGGGGGCTTGCGGTGTGTCCGGTCACTGCACGGTCTTGTGGTCCGGCAAAGCGCCGGGATGCTGGGCGAGGACGGGGGCGGTGAAACGGACCGGGAGCGCGGCGAGCCCCCTGCTCCAGGGTGACTTGATCCACTCCAACTCGCTCTGCGGTATGGCCAGTTCGAGGTCGGGCAGCCGGTGGCGGATCGTGTCCACGGCGGTACGGGTGATGAGCCGGGCGGGGTCCTGGGCGGGGCAGATGTGCGGGCCCGCGCCGAAGGCCAGGTGCGAGCGGTTGCCCACCACCGGTACGCCGTCGTCCGGGAGGATCTGCGGATCGGCGTTGGCCCCGGCCAGACCGAGGATGAGCATGTCGCCGGTGCGGATGCTCTGACCGCCGAAGGTCATGTCGCGGGTGGCGTAGCGGGCGGGGAAGTTCTGTGTGGGCGGGAAGCGCCACAGGACCAGGTCGAGTGCGTCGTCGACGCTGAGATGGCCGCCGGTCAGCGAGGAGCGGAACTGCGGGTCGCACAGCAGGATGCGCAGGGTGGTGGCGATCCAGTTGACCGTGGTCTGGTTGCCCGCGACGAACATGACGACGAGGTTGTGCAGGACCTCTTCGTCGGTGAGCCGGGCCGGGTGGTGCAACAGGGCCGAGGTGATGTCGTTGCCGCGGCGGCGCCGCTTCTCCTCGATCAACTGGAGCAGGATCGCGCCCATGCGCTTGCTGGCGTCGGCGGAGTCGGCGGTGGCGGCGACCGTTCCCGCGACGGCCTCCACCAGGTGACGGCCGGTCTGTTCGTCCACGCCGAGCAGCGCGGTGATGACGCGCATCGGCAGCTTGCGCGCGTAGTCGGCCACCAGGTCGGCCTCGCTGCGCTCCGCGAACGACACGATCACCTGCTCGGCCGCGGCCCGCACGGAGCGGCGCAGTTCGTGGCCGTTGATGCCGGCAAGGGCGGCGGAGACGGCGGCGCGCATCCTGCGGTGCTGCTGTCCGTCGGCGAACAGCAGGGCGGGCCGCCAGCCGACCATGGGCAGGATGGGCGAGTCGGCGGGCACCCGGCCCTCCCTGAGCAGGCTCCAGCGGCGTGGATCGTGCGAGAAGTCCTGCTCGTCGCGGGTCAGTTGGAGCAGTTCACGGTGGCCGATGACGAGCCAGGCGTCGACGCCGGGAGCGATGGCGACGGGCGCCACCGGTCCATGGGCGCCACGCAGCCGCTCGTACAGGGCGGGCAACGCGTCGCCGTCGAGATCGGGGCCGTACAGCGCGGTCACCGGCGCCGCGGTTCCGGTGACGGGGCAGCGTGCGGGCGGCCCGGATGCGGCGTGGGGCGAGGTCATGGGGTCTCCGTGGCGACATCGATGAGGTGGCTGACGAGGGCGATGAGCGCCCGGACCGAGGACGCGGGGTCGCGTGCGTCGCAGGTCACCACGGGGGTCTCGGGGAGCAGGTCGAGGGCCGCGCGCAGCTCGTCCGCGCTGTGCCGGGGGCTGCCGGGAAAGACGTTGACGGCCACCGCGAAGGGCAGTCCTAGCTCCTCCAGGTTGCCCAGCGCGTCGAAGGACGCCTCCAGGTCACGCGTGTCCACCAGGGCCAGGGCGCCGAGCGAGCCCTTGGCCAGATCCCGCCACGCGGGCAGGAACCGCTGTTGGCCGGGGGTGCCGAACAGGTAGAGCACCAGCTCCCCGTCGATGGTCATCCGGCCGAAGTCGAGGGCCACGGTGGTGGTCGTCTTGCCGCCCGGCACGACGGTGTCGACCCGGGCTCCCGCCTGGGTCATGACGGCTTCGGTGGACAGGGGTTTGATCTCCGAGACGGTGCCGATCAGGGTGGTCTTGCCGACCCCCAGCGGTCCGACGACCAGGATCTTGGCGGCGCCCGCGACGCTGGAGGTGAGGTACTTCCCGGATCCGGGCCCGGTCTCCGCAGCGGCGCCGGGTCCGGATGGCCGCGCGGCCCGGGACGGCGCGTCAGAGGCGGCTTTCGAGACCATGGAGGACCTTTCTGAGCATGGTCACATCGGTGTGTTCGGCCGGCGGCACGGGCGGTCGGGTCACGATGAGCCCCCATTCGAGGAGATCGCAGAGCAACACCTGTACGACCGAGGGGGGCTGGCCGATGTGGGCAGCCACCTCGGCCACCGAGAGGAGTCCCTGGCAGTGCGCCAGGATGGTCTGGTGCTCGGGCTGGAGCGAGGCGGGGAACGCCGCGTCCGTCGCCATCACCAGGGACTCCCAGGCCAGCGCCTCCGTGTCGGACGCCGCACGCCCGCGAGTGATCACGTACGGGCGGATCGCCGAGGCGGTGGGCTCCTCCGGCCGCGCGTCCGTCATGACGCCGTGGCGGCCGGATCCCGCGGCTGACTGCTCAGGTGCGAGCCGATCTTCACCACGAGCAACTGCATCTGCTGGGCCACCAGGCCGACGTCCGCGTCCAGGTCGGTGGCGACCCCCAGGTGCGCACCCACACCGGCGTGCGTGAACAGTACGAACCCGTGGTCGGACTCCAGCATCAACTGCCGTACGCCGGTGGCGGACCCGAACAGCAGCGCGGTCGTGGACCGGCCCGTCATGGTCATCGCCGCGCAGGCCGCGGAGAGGGACTCGGCCTCGGCGACGCTCAGGTCGGACACCGGCCCGGAGAGGTTCTCCGCGGAGGCGTGCCCGAGCCGCAGCCCGTCCTCGGAGACCACCACGCTGTGCCGGACCCCGGGGATCTCGATCAGCGGGCGGAGCATCCAGCCCAGGTCGGGAAGGGGGGTGATGATTCCGGTCACTGCCGGCCTCCGTCATGCTCGTCAGGGGTGGGGGGTTGTGGCGGTGTCCCGGTCGGCGATGGCCCGGCCGACCGGTTCGCCTCCCGCGCCGCGGCCTGCTCGGCGTCGAGGGCCGCGCGGCCACGCAGCGAACCGGACACCACGCTGGCGATCGACGCACGCGCCGCCTCCGGCGTCCAGGGGGCCGCGGGTGCGGCGGCGGGCGCCTGCCGTTGCTCGGGACCCGGGCGGCGGGCCACGTCCGGGGCCGCTTGGCGCCGGTTGCGCCGCCGGGGCAGACCGACCGCTGTCTCGCTCGCGGGTGCCGTACCGCGTGCGGTGCGGACGGGCAACTCCGTCTGCTCGGCGGGGTCGTGCTGTTCGTGCACGTGGGCGGCACCGGGTTCCTGTGGTTCGCCCGGGGCCGACGTCTGCGGCGCGGGAACGGCCGCGGGCTCGGGCCCGGCTGCCTGCTGCGGCGCGGTCGTCCTGGCGTTCGCCCGATGGGATCCCGTGAGGTGCGCGGGGGGTTCGGTCAGCAGCCGGAACGGAACGAACGTCACCGCGCGCGTGCCGCCGTAGGCCGAGGCCCCGCTCAGCTCCACGTTGAAGCCGAGCTCCCGGCTCCAGCGGCCCACGCAGGCCAGGCCGAGCCGGGGCACCGCGCCCAGACGCGCCAGGTCCTGGTCGTCGCGGAGCTGGCCCATCGCCCGGTGCAGCACGTCCGGCGGCATGCCGAGCCCCGCGTCGTCGATCTCCAGGACCGCTCCGGCGCCCACCTCACGGATGGTGACGACGACTTGGGAGCGCGACGGCGAGAACACCGTGGCGTTCTCCAGGAGTTCGGCGATGGCGTGCATCAGGCCCTCCACCGCGGGCGGCACCGCGTAGAGGGTCTGTCCACCGTGCACCTCGATCCGGCTGTACTCCACGATGCGCGACTGTGCGCCGCGTACGCAGTCGTACAGCGAGACCGGCCGGGTCTCCCTGCGGGCGGGCCAGATCCCGCACATCACCAGGAGCGTCTGCGCCTTGCGGGTCATCTGGGCAGCCGCGTGGTCGGCCTTCATCACCTCGCCCATGAGGTGCGGGTCGTCGATGGAACGCTCGACCCGGTCGAGCACCTGCTGCTGCACCGTGGCCATCGCGTGCATGGTGCGCGCGACGGACTCGAAGGCAGCCTGCACCGAGTCCCGCAGGCCCCGCTCGCGGCGTACCGCCTCGTCCGATCCCAGCGCGACGGTCACGGCGGACAAGGCCCGCGCGAACTCCTCGCCGGTCTCCCCCGGCGCCGCCAACGGCCCCGGCACACCCTCCAGTCGCTGCCCGGCCCGCACTCGCTCCGCGATCGCCGGGAGCCGCACGCCTGCGAGGTGCGCCACCTCGGCTCCCCGGGCCGCGGCGAGCCGCTCCTGGCGGGCACGGTCGGCCCGCTCGGCGGACAGCTGCCGGACCAGTACGAGCACCCAGGCGAGCAGCAGCACCGCGACCGCGGCGCAGCCGCCCGCCAGGACCTGGCGCCACTCGGCCGCCGCGTCGAGGGCGGCGAGCACCGCCCCTGCGATCGCAAGGACAACGGCCATCAGCCAGACCACGGCCTCCCGGCCCACTGACCCGCGCTTGAGACGACTCACCATGGCGCACGTGCCCCGGCGATCGCGCACACCTTCACCACAACGAACAAACCCTCCCCGTAATCTCCGAACTCCCTTACGAACGGGGAGCGTGGTGATCTTAGGTCAACCGGGGAATTTTGGCTGGCCGTTGAGGAAGCCGACCTTCCAGGACACGGGCGCTCTTCGGCGCTCGGCCGAAATCGCGACGCGGCAAGGGGATACGGCGTCGCGGGCCGGCGGGCCTCAGTTCGCCGACGTGTCCAGCGTCATCGGACCGTACCGCGCTGCGGAGGCCTCGGTCGTCAGGGCCCAGTAGCGGTCGCCGTAGGACCAGTGCCACCACTCCGTGGGGTAGTTGACCAGGCCGGCCGTGGCCAGGGCCGCGGTGAGGGTGCGGCGGTTGCGGCGGGCGGTCGGTGAGATGTGGTCGCTGTCCATGTAGCAGGCGCCGTCGCTCTCCTCCGGGCTGGCGTTCACGGGTGTGCCGAGGTCCAGTTCGGTGCCGGAGGCCGTGCACAGGGTGAGGTCGACCGCCGCGCCCGCGACGTGCGGGCCCACCTCGGGCGGCGAGAGGGAACGGCTCGTCTGATTCTGGAGATAGTCGTCCGACCAGTCGGGGTTGGCCTTCCGCAACTCGGCGGCGTACTCCTCGAAGTACTGGATCTGGAGCGCCAGTGGGCGGTACCCCTCGGTGACCAGGAGGCGCAGCCCCTCGGGCAACAGCCGGGCGGCGCGGGCCAGGCGCCAGGCGACGCCCTCCCGCAGCTGGGCGTAGGCACCCGCGGCGTCGGCGAGGCGTTCGTCGACATCCACGAAGGGCAGTTGGCGCAGGTCGACGAGGGCTTCCCCGCATTCGTGGACCGGTATGCCGACGACTCTGGGGTCGTTCATGAGGATGATCGGCGACATGTCTGCCCCTTCGTGGCGACGGTGGCGGGCACAGCTCCGGGGGCGGGCTGCCGCCCGCCCCCGGAGTCCCCTCCGTGCCCTGGCAGCAGGGGCTCTACGCGACGAGCGGCCCACACGACCGACGGTGCCGGCTGTGTGGGCCGTACGAGGCATCAGTGGCCTCCCCCGTGCTTCCCCCGAGTTCCGCTGAGTCCCCCGTTGTTTTCTGCGATCCCCCGTTGCCGTGGGCGTATTCACCCGCCGACACACCAGAGCATGACGCAGGTCGCTGCAAATTCTCTGCAAGTCCGCGCCAAGCGGACTGCAGGCCTCGGGCACTGGGCTCAGAGCCCTGGCTCGTTCCGTTCGCGTGCCTCGTACGCCGTGAAGACCTCCCGCGCCTCGGCGCGCAGCGCACCTGCCCCCGCCCGGTCGCCCGCCGCCTCGCGTGCCGCGGCGAGATCGCGCAAGGTGCGGGCGCGGGGCAGCGGCAGCCCCAGGTCGTTCCAGAGCGCGGCGGCCGAGGTCAGGTGCTGCTCGGCGGTGTCGAGGCGTCCCGCGGCGAGCTCGCACTCCCCCAGGGTGCGCAGGCCGAGCGCCTCGCCGAAGCGGTCGCGCTGGCCGCGGCAGACGTCGAGGACGTCACGGATCTCGGCCGCCGCCTCGGGCCACCGCCCCATCCTGATACGGGACTTGGCCCTGGCCTGCATGGCGTACGCGAGCATGAGCGGGTCCCCCAGGGTACTCAGGAGGTCCACCGCACGGCTGGAGAGTTCCTCCGCCGCCGTGTACTCGCCGAGGGCACGGTGCACCAGGCCGAGCGAGCGCAGCGTGAGGGACTCTCCGCGGCGGCTGCCGAGCCTGCGGTAGGCCCGCAGCGACTCGTCGAGGAAGGCGCGCGCCGACCCGAAGTCGCCGAGTTCGAGCTGGACGGACCCGGCGTACCGGCAGGACAGGCCGAGGCCCGGGTCGTCGCCGAGCCCGCGGAAGCCGTCGACGGCGCGGACGAGAGTCTCTTGCGCGGCGCGCAGCCGTCCCGCTTCCCGCAGCGCGCTGCCGAGCCCGGCGAAGGCGGCGGCCCGACCGCGTATGTCGCCGAGTTCGGCACAGAGGTCGGCCGCCTGCTTGAAGTAGCCCTGCGACTCGGTGAACCGGTCCTGTTCGTAGCGGAGTTGACCCAAGCCGATGAGCAACAAGGCCTCTCCCGCCCTGTCCTCGGCCCGGCGGGCCGCTGCCAGCGCCGCGTCGTGGGTACGCCACCAGGCCTCGAAGCGGTTGCCGACGGTGTACGCGGACGAGCACAGGGCGGCTGCCGCCTCGCAGGAGAGGGTGTGCAGGTCGAGGGCTGCCGCGCGCTCGACGGCGGCGGCGATCGCGTCGGCCTCGGCCTCGAACCACGCGGCCGGGTCGGCGAGCGCCCGCTGGGTGGCCTCAGGTCCGACGGGCCGCACGAGCCGACGCAGGTCGGCGGCCGCGGATCGGCCCGAACCGCCGGAGTCCAGGAGCCCGCGGTGCAGTTCGACGGCGCCGGAGGGAGTCGCGGACGCGGCGAGGCCGGTGAGCCAGAGCCAGGCGCCCAGGGCGCGGCCGACGGCGGCGGCCCGTTCGGCGGGCGGGTCCTCGGCGTCGGCGCGTTCCGCGGCATACACACGCACCAGGTCGTGGGGCCGGTAGCGGGGCTGGCCGGCACGGTCGACGCCGGTGCAGTGCAGGAGCTGGGCGTCGATGAGCTGTTCCACGACGCGGTCGGCCTCGGCCTCCGGCACGTCGAGCAGCGCGGTCACCACCCACGCGGCCACGTCGGGCGCGGCCAGCAGGCCCAGGCGGCGCAGGGCGGTGCGGGCGGGGGCGTCCAGGGCCCGATAGCTCAGGCCGAGGCCGGCCCGCACCTCCAGGTCGCCGACGGCGAGTTCGTCCAGGCGGTGGTGTTCGTCGGCGAGCCGGTCGGCGAGCATGCGCGCGGTCCAGTGCCTCCGGGTGGCGAGGCGGGCGCCCGCGATGCGGATGGCGAGCGGGAGCCCGCCGCACAGCTCGACGATGCGCCGGGCGGCGTCCGGTTCGTCGCTGACGCGCCGCTCCCCCGCGACGCGGCCCAGGAGTTCGGCCCCCGGCTCCGTGTCGAGCACGTCGAGATCGGCGCGGTGCGTGCAGGGCAGGGCGCCGAGGCGGGCCCGCGCGGTGATCAGCACCCCGCAGGTGGCGCTCCCCGGAAGCAGCGGGCGCACCTGGGACTCGCTGGCCGCGTCGTCGAGCACGAGGAGGACGCGGCGCCCCGCGACCAGACTGCGGAAGAGGTCGCGCCGCTCGGCGTCCCCGTCGGGCGGGTCGGCCCCCAAGGCGTACAGGAGCCGACCGAGCACCTCGCCGGGCGCAACGGGGTCGGTGGCGCCCCGCAGTTCGGCGTACAGCTGCCCGTCCGGGTACGCGTCGGCGACCTGGTGCGCCGCCCGGACGCCCAGGGTGGACTTGCCGACGCCGCCGGGCCCGGACAGCACGACGACCGGCATGGCATCGCGGGGCCCCGACAACGCACGGCGGACCTCGGCGAGTTGGAGTTCACGTCCGGTGAAGTCGCCGATGGTGGGCGGCAGGAGGGCGGCCACCGGAACGGCGGCGGACTCCCTGTTCCTGGGGGCGGGATCGGGGGCATCCGACGCCGCGGTCAGCAGTGCTTCGTCCGCCCGCAGGATCGCCTCGTGCATCCGCTTGAGTTCGGGACCGGGATCGATCCCGAGCTCTTCGGCGAGTACGTCGCGCCCGTCCACGTAGACCGTGAGCGCGTCGGCCTGACGCCCCAACCGGTAGAGGACGAGCATCAGTTGGCCGCGCAACCGCTCGCGGGTGGGATGTGTGGCGACCAGCGCGGTGAGCTCGGCCACCAGCTCCTGCTCGCGGCCCCGCTGCGCGAGTTCCGCGCCGATCCTTTCCTCCAGCGCCGCCTGCCGCGCCTCGTCCAGCTGATCGGCCATGGTCCGCAGCGTCTCGCCGATCCCGCCGAGGGCGGGGCCGCGCCACAGAGCGAGGGCGTCCCCCAACAGGTGGGCGGCCGTGGCGTGATCGCCTGCGGCTGCCGCGTGCCTGCCCTGCACAGCGAGGCGCTCGAACTCGACACGGTCGACGAGGGAGGCGTCCGCGTGGATCAGATATCCGGGCGGCCGGGTCTCGATGACATCGGCGGGCAGCGCGCGGCGCAGCGCGGAGATGTACGACTGGATCAGGGAACGCGCCGTGTCCGGAGGCCTCCCGTCCCAGATGGCGTCGATCAGCGCGTCGACGGACACCACGCGCCCCGGCTCCAGGAGCAGGGCGGCGAGCAGGGCCCGGGGCTTGGGTCCGCCCAGGGCGAGGCGACGGCCCGCGCGCCACGCTTCGACCGGGCCCAGCAAGCGGTAGTCGGTGTCCGTGTTCAAGCCCGTCTCCATGGGTCCTCGCCCCGCGCCGCCCCCACCGGCCCCCGAGCCCCCGATCGGCTGGTCATTCTACGTCTGCCCGGTCTCAACTCGTGGACACACCAGGAGAATCAGGCCATGCGACAGCCGGGCATCGGGGTACTGCGGTCGCGGCTTCAGCCACGTCAGCCGGGGGGAGGAGCCGCGCCGCGGGGAGGAGGAGCGTCACTCGCGCCCGGGTCCGGCGCGTCGGCGGCGGGCGCGAGCGGAACGGCGTCGGCGCCGGAGCCCTGCAGTCGCTCCAGGTCGGCGGGCCGCACCTGGATGACGATCAGCGCGATGAGTGCGGCGACGACGGCGAAGACGGCAGCGGCGACGAAGGAGCCGGAGATGCCCGATGCGAGGACCTGGTCGCCCCAGCGCCCCGGCAGCTCCTGCGTCCTGCGGAACTCCGCCAGCTCGGCCGGGCTCGCCTCCGCCATGAAGCGGGGTACCTGGTCGGTGGCTTCGTTGCGGCTTGCCGTGCCGAAGACGGTGACCAGGACGGACAGGCCGAGCGAACCGCCGACCTGCTGGGTGGCGTTGAGGATCCCGGAGGCCGCCCCGGCGTTCTCCGGCTCGACACCCGACACCGCCATCAGCGTCAGGGAGACGAACTGCATGCCCATGCCGAAGCCGAAGACCAGCACGGGGCCGAGCAGACTGCCCATGTACGTGCTGTCGACGTCGGTCAGCGTCAGCCAGCCGAGCCCCACCGCGGCCAGTGTCGCACCCACCACCATGAAGGGCTTGGGCCCCCACTTGGGCAGCAGTTGGGAGGCGAGTCCCGCGCCGACCGCGATGATCGCACTCACCGGCAGGAAGGCGAGACCGGCCCGCAGGGGGCTGAAGTCCAGGATGTTCTGCACGAAGAGCGTCAGGAAGAAGAACATCCCGAACATGGCCGCGGCCAGGCACAGCATCATCCCGTAGACACCGGCTCGATTGCGGTCGCGGAACATCCACAGGGGGGTGATGGGCTGCCGAGAGCGGCGCTCGACGGTGAGGAACAGACCCAGGAGCACGACGGCCGCTACGAAGGACGCGATGGTCAGGCTGTCGCTCCAGCCGTCCTCGGAGGCGCGGATGAAGCCGTAGACGAGCAGCACCATGCCGACCGTGGAGGTGAGCGCGCCGAGGAGGTCGAAGTGGCCCGGGTGGCGCTCGGACTCGCGGATGTAGCGGGGTGTGGCGAAGGCGATGAGCAGGCCGATGGGGATGTTCACGAAGAGGACCCAGCGCCAGTCCAGCCACTCCACGAGCAGTCCGCCCGCGAGCAGTCCGATCGCGCTGCCACCGGCCGAGACGGCCGCGAACACGCCGAACGCCCTGTTGCGCTCGGGTCCTTCGCGGAACGTCGTGGTGATCAGCGAGAGAGCGGTGGGCGACGCGATGGCGCCGCCGACGCCCTGCAGCGAGCGGGCGGCGAGCAACTGCCAGGATTCCTGGGAGAGTCCACCGAGCAGCGAGGCGAACACGAAGAGCAGGACGCCGAACATGAAGACTCTGCGGCGCCCGAGGATGTCACCCAGGCGCCCGCCGAGCAGGAGCAGACCGCCGAAGGTCAGCGTGTACGCGTTGATCACCCAGGACAGGGTCTCGGTGGAGAAGCCGAGCGAGGTCTGGATGTGCGGAAGCGCGATGTTCACGATGGTGATGTCGAGGACCACCATCAGCTGGCACGAGGCGATGACGAGGAGTGCGATACCGCTGCCGCTGCCCCGCTTCGGGGAGGCGGCAGAATCCGAGGGTGTCGTCCGAGAGCCCGTCATGGGATTGCTGGCGTGTCAGGCAGGCAGTGAACGGGGGCGTTCACTGGTCCAAGGCTAAGCCCGTCCGCGCGGCCCCGCCATTCGTTCGCGGGGCCCGGCCGGGGCGGCGTGTGGTGTGACCCACGACACCCCGGCCGGCCGATGACTTGATCGAACTCCACCCGTCCTACTGGCAACAACACTCCGCGAGACGGGACGGCGTCACCATGACCGAAGCCACCAAGGGCCCTGCCAGCTACTTCCCTTCGATCGAGAAGAAGTACGGGCGCCCGATCGCGGAGTGGAAGGACCTCATCCATGCCGCACCGCTGACCAAGCACGGTGAACTGGTGGGCTGGCTCAAGACCGAGCACGGACTCGGGCACGGACACGCGAACGCCCTGGTCGCACACACCTTGGCCGAGACGCGCGCCGAGTGAGCCACCTAGCGGCTCAGCGCGGCACCGCCCCCGCGGTTGCGGCGCCGGGCGAGCCGGTGGAAGGCCTTCGGCGCGCGCCGGGGCGCGGGCAGGGCGCCGGCGACCGCGTCGGCCAGCAGCGTGGTGACCGTCTCGGCGGCGCAGGTGCGGTTGGCGCCGATGCCGCCGCTGGGACCCCGCTTGATCCAGCCCACCACGTAGGTGCCCGGCTTTCCGGTCACCCGGCCGCCCTCGTGCGGCACGGTGCCGGTGGTCTCGTCGAAGGGCAGTCCGGCGACCGGCACCCCGCGGTAACCGATCGCGCGCAGCACCATGTCCGTCCGTATCGTCCGCTCCCCCGACGCCTCCACGACGCGCACACCCCGGACGGCTTCCTCGCCGACCATCTCCACCGGAGCACTGTGGAAGCGCAGCACGATGCGCTTCCCGGGAGCGGGCGGCTGCGCCCAGTCGATCCGCTCGCGCGTGACGCCGCGCAGGAGGGCCGCTCTGCCCTTCGCGTCGGTGGTGGCGTCCGCCTCGTCGATGGCGGGCGCGGTCCGGGGGTCGTGGTCGTCGACCACCAGGTCCAGGCCCGGGACGTGCTTGAGGGCGAGCAGTTCGGACGTGGTGTACGCGGCGTCCTCCGGGCCCCGCCGTCCGAGCAGGACCACTTCGCGCACCTTCTCCGCGCGCAACGCCGCAAGCGCGTGGTCGGCGATGTCGGTGCGGGCGAGGCTGTCGGGGTCCGCGAGCAGGATGCGGGCGACGTCGAGGGCTACGTTGCCGTTGCCGACGACGACCACGCGCTCCGCGGAGAGGTCGATCGCGTCCGGCGCCACGTCCGGGTGGCCGTTGTACCAGGCGACGAAGGCCCGCGCGGAGACGCTGCCGGGCAGGTCCTCGCCCGGGACGGCCAGTGTGCGGTCGGCCGACGCGCCCACGGCGTAGATGACGGCGTCATGGTGGGCGGCCAGGTCCTCTCCGGTGACGTCGGCTCCCACGTCGAGCCCGAGGTGCATGCGCACCCTGGGATGCGTGTGGAAACGGGCGAACGTGTCGCCGACCTTCTTGGTCGCGGGATGGTCGGGTGCTACTCCGAAGCGTACGAGTCCGCCGCTGACCGGCAGCCGGTCGATCAGTGTCACTTCGGCGCTGGTGTGCAGGAGCAGGTCCTGGACCGCGTACATCCCGGCCGGTCCGGTGCCGACGACGGCGACTTTGAGCGGCGCGAAGTCCGAGGGAAGGACGCGCGGGAAGGTCGGCTCGTCCCAGGCGTGGAAGTTCGGCCCGTCCGGGGCGGGTTCGGGTTCCTGGTCCGCGTAGTACGCCGCGTTGATCGCCGCGTACTCCCGCTGTGCGGCGGGCAGGCTGTCCACCGGGAAGATCGCCTCGACCGGGCAGGCGTCGGCGCAGGCGCCGCAGCCTATGCAGGTGGTCGGGTCGATGTGCAGCATCTCCGTGCTGCCGAACGCCCGTTCCTGCGGCGTCGGGTGGATGCAGTTGACCGGGCATACGGCGACGCAGGTGGCGTCGCTGCAGCAGGTCTGGGTGATGGCGTAGGTCATGGCGTCGGCTCGACTCGCTCGGCTTGGATCAGCTTGGATCGACGTGGATCGGCTTGGATCGATCGGATCGGCTCAGATGAGGTGGGCGCGCTTGTAGAAGGCCAGGGCGGGCTTGGTGAGCAGGCGGGACGAGGCCAGAAACTCCATCAGACCCGAACAGCTGGACCGCATCATGGACTTGTGGTGTTCGTTGGCCTTCGCCTCGGCGAGCGCGCGCTTCTCGTCGAGCCCGGCGTTCGCGTACACCTTGGGGTTCACCATGCTGGTGACGATGTAGTACGAGGCGATCGCGACGACGAACGCGTTGATCTGGCGGCGCAGCCGGCCCGCTCCGGAGAGGCGCTTGCTCGTCTGGTCGCGGGCGAATTTCATGTGCCGCGATTCCTCGACGACGTGGATGTTGTTGATCGTGCGGACGAACGGCACGACACGCTCGTCCCGCATCCAGTCGCGCTGCATGACGTCGAGCACCTCTTCGGCCACGAGGATCGCGGCGTAGGCCGCCTCCCCGAAGGCCACCGTCTTGAACGCCCGGCCCAGTTCCATCGCGAACCGCTTCGGCCGGTAGGCGGGAGCGCCCAGCTTCTCGGCGCCGCGGGCGAACATGATCGAGTGCCGGCACTCCTCGGCGATCTCGGTGAGCGCCCACTGCACTTCGGCGCTGGTCGGGTCCTTCATGTACACATCGCGAAGAACCATTTGCTGGAGGATCATCTCGAACCAGATGCCCGTGCTGGCCACCGATGCGGCTTCCTGCCGCGTCAGTTCCTTGCGCTGGGCGTCGGTGAGTTCGTTCCAGTACGGCGTGCCGTACAGCGAGCACCATTCCGGGCTCGCCCCGTGGAAGTCCCGGTCGAGGGGGGTCTCCCAGTCCACTTCGGTGGCCGGGTCGTAGGCCAACACGGCGGCCGAGCCGAGCAATCGCCGGGCCACGTCGTCCTCTTCGGGGCGGTCCTGGGGTGTCGGCCGAACAGTGCTGCTTGCCATGCTGCGGCTCCTTGACTCTGATGCGTACGTTGTCGTGTTCGCTCAGGCAACGGACCGGGGCGTCGTCCCGCGACGCCCCGCGGCCCGCTTGTTAGACGGAATGTATAACAAGGATCCCGGCAGGCCTACCCCCCAGTAAGAACTAGGAATCGGCCTGTCCGCGGCGACCCTCGGCCCCCAGGGCGAGCGGCGCGCACAGCGTGGCGCCGCCTGCGTGGCGAAGGCCCACGGCACGCTCACCGGACGGCCGGGACCCGTGGTCATCGGCCTGCCCGAGGACCGACATGGCAGCCCACGCCGGCCCCTGATGACCGATGTATCGGCGTGATCCACGTGCTCGGCGTGCAAGTTCTTGCATGTAGCGCCGACAGGGCATTTCCCGCCCCGTCAGCGCCACTTGTCGTATCTACCGGCCACGCCGGGCAACGGGGACGCATCCATCATCAGTAGTTGAAATCTCTTGCAGAAAGTATTGACGCGTACATGCGTGCACGGCAGGCTCCCAACCGGAATCCCCCCACGGCAGCCTCCCCCACGAGCAACTGCCCTTCTTGGGCACAGCCGTGCCCGGTCCCGAAGGAGCCGCACCATGCAGCACCGTCACCGCCTCCTTGCCACCACGTCGGCCGGGGTCCTGGCCGCTGCCGGTCTCGCGACGTTCGCGCCCTCGCAGTCGCAGGCGACACCGCCCGGCGACAAGACCGTCACCGCCACCATGTTCGAGCGGCAGTTCGCGGACGTCGGCAAGGCCTGCACCGACCAACTCGGCCCGGCAGGCTACGGCTACGTCCAGGTGTCGCCCGCCTCTGAGCACATCCAGGGCGACCAGTGGTGGACCTCGTACCAGCCCGTCAGTTACAAGATCGCGGGCCGTCTCGGCGACCGCGCCGCCTTCAAGAGCATGGTCGACGCCTGCCATCAGGCGGGCGTCAAGGTGATCGCGGACGCCGTCATCAACCACATGGCGGCCGGAGCGGGCACGGGCACGGGCGGCACGGCGTACGGCAAGTACGAGTACCCCGGCTACTTCCAGGACGCGGACTTCCACACCTGCCGCACGAGCATCAACGACTACACCAACCGCGACAACGTCCAGAACTGTGAACTGGTGGGCCTAGCCGACCTGGACACGGGCAGCGACGCGGTGCGCACCACCATCGCCGCCTACCTCGACGATTTGCGCTCCCTGGGCGTGGACGGCTTCCGCATCGATGCCGCCAAGCACATGGCCGCCGACGACGTGGCCGCCATCAAGGGCAAGATGAGCGACCCCGGCTTCTGGGTGTCCGAAGTCATCCACGGGGGCGGGGAGGCCGTTCAGCCCGACGAGTACACCGGCGTGGGCGACGTCGACGAGTTCCGCTACGGCGGCCACCTCAAGAGCGCCTTCCAGGGTGGGAACATCGCGCAGTTGAAGACGGTCGCGGACGGCAAGCTGGGCAGCGGCTCGGCCCGTACGTTCGTCGACAACTGGGACACCGAGCGCAACGGCTCGACCCTCACCTACAAGGACGGCGCGGCCTACACCCTGGCCAATGTCTTCATGCTCGCGTCCCCCTACGGCTCACCGAATGTGTACTCCGGCTACGAGTGGTCCGAAAAGGACGCGGGCCCGCCCAGCGGAGCAGACGGCTGGACGAACACACACGCCCAGCAGGCGATCACCGGCCTGGTCGGGTTCCGCAACGAGGTGGGCACCGCGGAGCTGACCGACTGGTGGGACAACGGCGGCGGCGCCCTCGCCTTCGGCCGTGGCGCCAAGGGGTTCGTCGCCCTCAACAACGGAGACGGTGAGCTGGCCCAGACGTTCGCGACGTCGCTGCCCGGCGGCACGTACTGCAATGTCGCCAAGGCATCGCCGGACAGCTGCGACGGCAACACGGTCGCCGTCGGCGACGACGGGAAGATCGAGACCACCCTGCCCGCACGCGGCGCCCTCGCGCTGCACACCGGGGCGAAGACCGGCTGAACCTAGGCCAGGCGGAAAACCGGATGACGTACCGACTCGGCGGCGAACTCCTCGTCCGTCGAGTCGGCCGTCACGTCGAAGTAGGCCCGGGTGACGGGCACTTCTCGCCAGTACTGGCGAAGGACAGGAACGCTCTCCTCGGGACCGAGCTCGACCACCCGCACGGTCCGCGACCTGCCGCCCCTGCTGAGCTCGATCTGCCCGGCCGCACGGGCGTTGCGCACCCAGTTGCTCACCCCGTAGGCGCCGACGACCCACCGCTCCCCGCCGGCCGACATCACGTCGACGGGAGTGGACAGCAGGCGGCCCGACTTCCTGCCGCGCACGGTCAGGATGTACCGGTAGCTCTTGCCGATCCCGAACCTGGTCATCGTGCGGAACACGCCGTTGATCACGCGCGTGCCGAATCCGATGCGATACGTCTTGGCCATCAGCCTTCTTCCTGTCGTGCGACCGGGCCAGTCTGCCCCGACTCCCGCCGCGGCGGCCACACGTCCCGCCATGTGTACGAGACACGGAAGACGGAAGCCGGCTTCCGCTGCCGGGTGATCCATGGCAGTTTCAGGACGATCACTGCCGCAGTCGCGACGTCCAGGAGAGAGCCATGACCGCACGACCCCCTGTTCCCCCGTTCACGCGGGAGACCGCGGCCGAGAAGGTCCGCCTCGCCGAGGACGGCTGGAACACACGTGATCCCCAAAGGGTGGCCCTTGCCTACACCGAGGACTCCCGCTGGCGGAACCGGGCGGAGTTCGTGGCGGGGCGCGACGCGATCGTCGCCTTCCTGTCCCGCAAGTGGGACCGGGAGCTCGACTACCGCCTCATCAAGGAACTGTGGGCGCACGACGGCAACCGCATCGCGGTGCGCTTCGCCTACGAATGGCACGACGACTCGGGCCACTGGTACCGCTCGTACGGCAACGAGAACTGGGAGTTCGCCGACGACGGCCTGATGCGCGTGCGGCACGCGTGCATCAACGACCTGCCCATCAAGGAGTCCGACCGCAAGTATCACTGGCCATTGGGCCGCCGCCCCGACGACCACCCCGGCCTCAGCGACCTCGGTCTGTGAGCGCGGTCCGCCCCCTCAGAAGCAGCGGCAGCAGCGCGCACTGGGCGGCGACCGCCGCCCAGAACCACCCCGCGCCGCCGGTCCGTTCGGCCAGCTGATATCCCTCGCCGCCGACGACTCCGCTCGCGAAGGCGCCGATTCCTGCCGCGAGCCGCTGGTGGCCGAACACGACGGCGGGTGCGCGGGGCGACCGGGCGAGGGCTTCGAGATCGTTCCTGAAGAAGAGAACGATCTCGCCGAGGCACACGAGCAGGGCTCCGGCGAGGATCGCGGAGTGACCCCCGATGGCCAGCGTGGCCGTGCCGGCGGCTATCGCGCCGAACCCGAACCACAGGGCCCGGACATAGGGCAGCCGCGCGATCCGGTCCGAGAGGAGGGGTTGCGCGACGACGAGCAGAAGGGCGTAGAGCGCGAGGACCAGGCCGTAGTACGTCGGCGACGTGCGGGGCACCGCGTACAGCGCGAGGTAGTGCTGGAAGAACATGAAGACGTACAGGCTCAGCACGGTGGCCGCGAAAGGCAGGACGGCCAGACCGGCGAACGCCCGCTCCCTGGAGGCAGGTTGCCCCTGCTCTTCTCCCTCCTCTTGTCCCTCCCCTTGTCCCCGCTCTGCCCCGATGGCCTGCCCGTGGTGGCTCTCCGTGGGCAGCAACGCATGACCCACGGTGATCGCCGCGAACAGCGCGGTGACCGCGCTGAAGAGTCCGGCCGACGCGCTGAGGACGAAGGGCGCCGCCGCCAGCGGCCCCAGGGCGATGCCCGCGTTCAGGGCGGAGCCGCTCGCGGAGAGCAGCACGGGGCGCTGCTCCTCGTCGACCCGGTGTATCAAGTAGGCCTTGTTCGCGGGCAGGTAGAGCGCGGCGCCGATGGAGACCAGGAAGAGGGCGAAGACGGCGGCGGCCGGATGGCGCAGCCCCGGTAGGAAGCAGGCGAACCCCGTCGTGCGGATCACCAGGGCGACCAGCATCGTGCTCCGCAGACCGATGCGTTCGGCGATCGCGCCACCCGCCACACTGCCCGAGAACTGCACGAGCGACGCGACGGCGAGTACCACGCCGACCGTGCCGAGTCCCATGCCGAGCCGCTCGTGCAGCAGCACCGACATGAAGGGCAGGACGGCGAAGCTGCCCAGCGGGATCAGGAACGATCCGGCCAGGAGGAACCGCTGCGGTCCGGTGAGCCGCGCGAGGCCGGACCGCAGGCGCCCGCGCGGCTTGCCGAGCAGTGTCACTCCGGGGCGTCGGCGGCGACGAGCGGCCGTATGCTCCCGGCCGCGCTCAGCGCGCGGTGCAGGGCGAGTTCAGCGGTGGCGCCCTCGGTCAGGACGATCCCGGTGCAGCCGCGCTGGTCGCTCACGTGCTCCAGGCGGTCGCCTGGGGCCGCGGTGGGAAACCACTCGGGCGAGCCGGGGAAGGCGGCAAGGCCGTTCACGCCGGTCCATCCGGTGAGGGTGCCCGGCCGGTCGGGGTAGACGAGGACGAATCCCGTGGCGGGGCCCGCGTCGTGGCCCGCGGCCTTCAGGACGCGCCCCACCCAGTCCTGGGTCAGGGCGAGTTCGGTGTCCGCAAGGGCGACGGGAAAGGCGGCGGCCTCCTCCCGCACGGACGGTTCCGGAGACATCTGGCGGCTGAGCACGCCCAGGAGCTTCGTCTCCCCCGACCAACTGAGCGTCTCGGCACTGTAGACGGGGCCTGCGAAGAGGGGCTCCGCGAACAGGTGCCCGGAGAAGGGGCGTTGGGCGGCTTCATGGAGAGCGGCGTGCA
Source organism: Streptomyces sp. A18 (assembly GCF_059026065.1). Classification (NCBI taxonomy): domain Bacteria; kingdom Bacillati; phylum Actinomycetota; class Actinomycetes; order Kitasatosporales; family Streptomycetaceae; genus Streptomyces; species Streptomyces sp. A18. The sequence continues at coordinate 159,713 of NZ_JBWLKL010000005.1, forward strand.
ACTGCCGCTCGTCGCGGACCAGCCAAACGTTGCGGGAGGAGGTGCCCGCCGAGTCCTTGACCTCGTCGACCGGCTGCGCGACTACCTCGACGGCGAACTCGCCGACCACGAGCGCGAGCTCGGCCTCACCCACGAAAGCCGACTGAGGCGCGCCGACCTCGAACCCATCTGGCGCCGTAGCCGCGAACTCGGCTTCTACGGCATCCACCTACCCGAGGAGTACGGCGGCCAGGACCTCACCTTCACCCGACTCGCCGCGCTCAAGGAGGAGATCGGAGCCAGCGGCCGTGTACTCGCCCACAGCGTCCTGGGCGACATGGGCGGCCTACTGCGCGCCGGGGACATCCTCAAGCACGCCACCAACCACCAACTCGCCACGTACCTGCTGCCCCTGGTCCGCGGCGAGCGGGCCTGCTGCTTCTCCCTCACGGAGACCGACGCGGGCTCGGACGTCCGCTCCATGCGGACCACCGCCGTCCGCGATCCTGACGGCGACGGCTACCGGCTGACCGGCCACAAGGTGTTCTCGTCGGCCGGGCCCTTCGCCGACTTCGCCATCGTGGTGGCCCACATGGCCGGGACAGGTGAGGCGGAGGGCGACAAGCCGCTGTTCTCCGCCTTCCTCGTCGACCTGGACAGCCCCGGGTGCCGCGTCGAAGACGGCGCGACCCCGATGTCCGGCGAGCACATCGAGAGCGACATCATCCTGGACGACTGCCACGTCCCCGCCGCCAACCTCCTGGGCGAGGAGGGCAAGGGCATGCGCATCGCGCTGGGCCGCGTCACCACCAACCGGCTACTGCACTGCCCCACCGTCATCGGCGCCACCCGCCGCGCCATCGACCTGACGCTGGACCGCACCCGGAACCGCAAGGTCGCGGGCGGCAAGCCGCTGCTCGCGCTGCAGGCCATCCAGCACAAGGTGGCCGACATGGCCACGGAGTTCTACGCGGCCCGCTCCATGACGTACGCGGCGTTGGCGGCGCTGGACCAGGGCGACGACGTGCACACCGAGGCCTTCATGTGCAAGCTGTTCGTCGCCGAGTCCGCCTTCCGGATCCTCGACGAGGCCGTCCAGATCCACGGCAAGGAAGGCCTCAGCCAGGGCAACGAGATCGAGTTCCTGTTCCGCAAGATCCGTATGTTCCGCATCCTGACCGGGACGTCGGAGATCCAGCGCAACGCCATCGCCAAGCTCCTCGCCTTCCAGGTCTGACGATGGAGTCCCCGCACCCGAGAGCCGAGCCGGATCACCCGGCCCGGCGTCCGCATCGGTGACATGGCAGGGCGAGGCACGCCGCCATCGCCCTGCCGCTGCTCGATGCCTGCTCGGGGTACTCGGGAGGGCTAGGCCCCGCTCGCCTTGAGCATGTCCTCACGCTCGACGATCTTCACGCGCTCACGGTCCTCCGCCTCGCCGAGCGCCTTCTCCGCGGCGTCGAGGCGGTACCAGCCCTCCCACGTGGTGAAGCGGACGTTCCGCTCGTCGAGGAAGGCGTCCACGGCCGACGGCTCGGGGGCCGTGGGGGTGTGCAGACGGGCGTTCGCGTGGTCGTCCAGGAGGCTGGCGACCGTCTCGTTGGCGTCGCCCTTGGTGTGGCCGATCAGGCCCACGGGGCCGCGGCGGATCCAGCCGGTGACGTACGTCGACTGCAGGTGCTCGCCGGTCTCCTCGATGACCCGGCCGCCCTTGTCCGGCACCGTGCCCGACGCGACATCCCAGGGCAGCTTGGGCAGTTCGTCGGAGAGGTAGCCCACGGCGCGGTAGACGGCGCCGAGGTCCCAGTCCTTGAACTCGCCGGTGCCCTTGACGTTGCCGGTGCCGTCGAGGACCGTGCGCTCGGTGCGCAGGCCGACGACCCGACCGTCCTCGCCGAGGATCTCGGTGGGCGACTCGAAGAAGTGCAGGAACAGCTTGTGCGGGCGGTCGCCGACGTCGCGGATGGCCCAGTTCTCGAGGGTCTTGGCGACCATGTCGGCCTGCTTGTTGCCGCGCCGGGTCGCGATCGAGCCGTCGTCGTAGTCGATGTCCTCAGGGTCGACGATGACCTCGATGTTCGGCGAGTGGCCCAGCTCCCGCAGCTCCATCGGGCTGAACTTGGCCTGCGCGGGGCCGCGGCGCCCGAAGACGTGGACCTCGCGCGCCTTGTTGGCCTTGAGGCCCTCGTGCACGTTCGGCGGGATCTCGGTCGACAGGAGCTCGTCCGCGGTCTTGGCCAGGATGCGGGCCACGTCGAGCGCCACGTTGCCGACGCCGAGGACGGCGACCTGCTCCGCGTCGAGCGGCCAGGTGCGCGGCACGTCCGGGTGCCCGTCGTACCAGGAGACGAAGTCCGCGGCGCCGTGCGAACCGTCGAGGCCGATGCCGGGGACGTCCAGGGCGCGGTCGGCCGTCGCGCCGGTGGAGAAGATCACCGCGTCGTAGAACGCGCGCAGGTCGTCCAGGTCGATGTCGCCCGGGTAGTCGACGTTGCCGAAGAAGCGGATCTGAGGCTTGTCGAGGACCTGGTGCAGGGCCGTGACGATGCCCTTGATCCGGGGGTGGTCGGGGGCGACGCCGTAGCGGATGAGGCCGAAGGGCGCGGGCATCCGCTCGAAGAGGTCGATCGACACACCGGGCTCGACCGCCACTGCGGATTTCAGCAGCGCGTCAGCGGCGTAGATGCCGGCCGGACCGGCTCCGACAACGGCTACCCGCAGAGGGCGAGACATGATCAGGTTTCCCTTCGAGCGAAGACGTGGGGCTCGTGGGGAAGCCTAAACTAAGGCAATCCTAAGTTAGTACGCGGGCTGGACCTATGACCCCATAAGGACAGCTTATGGGGTGCCGTAGGAAGGGTTTGAGCTGAGCCGCCGCGCGCGAGGGAACTCCCGCGGATGACGCCACGTTCTCAACTCGCTGGGCTCGCACCAGAGTTGGGTCCGAGTTCGCCGCTGCACCCAGTCCGTCGCGTCGTCGAGTTGTGTCGAGTTGTTGCGTTGTCCCGTTCGCAGACTCCCATCCCCGCTCTTCACGGAGGCCCGGAACCATGACCCGCAGTCCCGATAACCACCCCCAGCCGTCCAGACGCACCCTCCTCGGCGGCGCCACTCTCGCGGCCCTAGCGGTGGCGACCGGCGCCGGAACGGCCGGCGCCGCCACTGCCGCGCAGGGCGCGACGTGGCCGACCGAGTTCCCGCTCCCCGACGGCTTCCTGCCCGAGGGGATCGCCATCGGCAGAAAGCCCTACGCCTACATGGGCTCGCGCGCCAACGGCGCCATCTACCGCACCGACCTGCGCACCGGCCGGGGCGAGGTCTTCTACGCGGGCGCTCCCGGCACGGTGGCGGTCGGCCTGAAGGTGGACGACGACGGCCTGCTCTATGTCGCAGGGAACACCGGAGTCGCACGGGTCATCGACACCCGCAACGGCAGGCTGGTGACCACGTACCGCCTGAGCGAGGCAGCAGGGCACTTCATCAACGACGTCACGCTCCTGGGCGACCGCGCCTGGTTCACCGACTCGCGCGACGCCGCCCTGTACAGCGTGCCGCGCGGCCGCAAGGGCGAGGTGCGCGCGTTGCCGCTCGGCGGCGACTGGGTGCAGACACCGGACGTGATCAACGCCAACGGCATCGTCGGCACCCCCGACGGCCGGGGGCTGATCGTCGTGAGCAGCACGCCGGGCAAGCTCTACCGCGTGCACCTCAGGACCGGACACGCCACGGAGATCACGCTGGTCGGCACGGACACCGTGGTCAACGGCGACGGCCTGCTGCGCATCGGCCGCACCCTGTACGTCGTACAGAACCGGCTGAACCTCATCAGCGTGTTCGCCCTCGACGCCGAGGCCGGCACCGCCACCCTGCGCCGCACGATCACCGACCCCCGCTTCGACGTCCCCACCACCGCGGCCCGCCGGGGCGATCGCCTCTACCTCGTCAACGCCCGCTTCACCAGCCCGCAAGAGCCCGGGACGACGTTCAACGCCGTCGCCGTTCCCCTCTGAACCCGCTCCGCGGCCAGGGCGGGCGGCACCCATTGCAAGATCAAAGACGGCATCGGGTTAGCATATGAGCGCCGCCTAGCTCGAAAGATAAGCCTGTGACTGTCAATGACGACTCGTTCACCAATTGGAAGCACCGCGAGGAGATCGCGGAGTCGATGATCCCGATCATCGGGAAGCTGCACCGGGAGCGGGACGTCACCGTCCTGCTCCACAGCCGCTCCTTGGTGAACAAGTCGGTGGTCAGCCTCCTCAAGACCCACCGATTCGCCCGGCAGATAGCCGGTGAGGAACTCTCCGTCACCGAGACGCTGCCGTTCCTCCAGGCCCTCACCACACTCGACCTCGGCCCTTCGCAGATCGACATCGGTCTGCTCGCCGCGGACTACCGGTCCGACGACCGCGGTCTGACGGTGGCGGAGTTCACCGCCGGGGCCGTCGCCGGCGCCACGGGTGAGAACAAGATCGAGAGCCGCGAGGGACGCGACGTCGTCCTCTACGGCTTCGGCCGCATCGGCCGCCTCGTCGCCCGCCTCCTCATCGAGAAGGCCGGCTCCGGCAACGGGCTGCGCCTGCGCGCCGTGGTCGTTCGCCAGGGCGGTGAGCAGGACATCGTCAAGCGTGCCTCGCTGCTGCGCCGCGACTCCATCCACGGCCAGTTCCAGGGCACGATCACCGTCGACGAGGCGAACAGCACGATCATCGCCAACGGCAACGAGATCAAGGTGATCTACGCCAACGACCCCTCCGAGGTCGACTACACGGCGTACGGCATCAAGGACGCCATCCTCATCGACAACACCGGCAAGTGGCGCGACCGCGAGGGGCTCTCCAAGCACCTGCGCCCCGGTGTCGACAAGGTCGTCCTGACCGCGCCGGGCAAGGGCGACATCCCGAACATCGTGCACGGCGTCAACCACGACACGATCAAGCCGGACGAGCAGATCCTGTCCTGCGCCTCCTGCACCACCAACGCGATCGTCCCGCCGCTCAAGGCGATGGCGGACGAGTACGGCGTCACGCGCGGTCACGTGGAGACCGTCCACTCGTTCACCAACGACCAGAACCTCCTGGACAACTTCCACAAGGCCGACCGCCGCGGCCGCTCGGCCCCGCTCAACATGGTGATCACCGAGACCGGTGCGGCATCAGCCGTCGCCAAGGCGCTGCCCGATCTCAAGGCGCCGATCACCGGCAGCTCGATCCGCGTCCCCGTCCCGGACGTCTCGATCGCCATCCTGAGCCTGCGCCTGGGCCGCGAGACCACCCGCGAAGAGGTCCTCGACTACCTCCGCGACGTCTCGCTGCACTCGCCGCTGAAGCGTCAGATCGACTTCACGACCGCTCCCGACGCCGTCTCCATGGACTTCGTCGGCTCGCGCCACTCGTCGATCGTCGACGCGGGCGCCACGAAGGTCGACGGCGACAACGCGATCCTCTACCTCTGGTACGACAACGAGTTCGGCTACTCGTGCCAGGTGATCCGCGTCGTCCAGCACGTCTCCGGGGTGGAGTACCCGACGTACCCGGTGCCGGTGGTCTGAGCCCGGCAGCAGGGCGGGGCAGTTGGATGCCGGTCGGCGTCCGACTGCCCCGCCTTCGTCGTTCCCTCCTCGCTCACCCGCCGAGCAGCCTGCGGGCGCCCAGGGCGAGCGAGATCTCCACGAGGTCGCCGACCCGCGTGAGGCTGCGGCCGGTCAACTGCTCGACGCGTCGCAGCCGGTTGAGGACGGTGTTGCGGTGGCAGTAGAGGCGGGCCCCCGCGCGCTGCGCCGAGCCGTCGGTCTCCAGCCAGACGACGAGGGTGTCGATGAGGAGATCCCGGTCGGCCGGGTCGATCGAGCGCAGCGGGCCGAGGACGCGCTCGGCGAGCGCCTCCGCGAGTTCCGGCGACGAGACGACGAGGGCGTCGGGCAGGCGTTCGTCCAGGAGTACGGTGCCGCCGTCGCGGGGACAGGCGCGCAGCGCCGTGTCGGCGAGGCGGCGGGCGTAGGGGACGGCGGCCAGGCCCTCCACGGGTGAGCCGATGCCCGCGCGGGCTCCGGTCGGCAGGGCGAGACGGGCGCCGAGCGCGGACAGTTCGGCCGCCGGGTCGCCTTCGGCGTCGCCGAGCAGTACCAGGGCGTACTGGACCCCGGAGGCGGAGTGGCGCAGTGCCCGCGTCCCTTCCGGGAGAGCGAGGCCGCTGCCCTCTCCCGCCAGGGCGATCACGGCGTACCAGCCGTCATCGGGCAGTCCCAGGACGTCGGCCGCGGTGGGCAGGTCGGTGAGGCGGGCGCTGCCGTCGAGGAGACCCGCGGTAAGGAGACGCAGCCGGTTCTCGTGCTGCCAGGCCATGCGACGCTCGGTGCGGCGGTAGGCGTCGGCGACCACGCCGCAGTGTTCGTCGACGAAGTTCCATACGTCCGTGGCGACATGGATGAGCAGCCGCATGTCGTCGGGGTTGCCGCGCGAGACCTCCTCCACCAGGCCCTGCCACACCATCGCCCCGCCGAGCCGGAAGGCGTGCAGCAACGCGTCCAGCGGCAGGCCCCGTTCGGCGCGCACCCCGGCGATCTGCATGGACGTGCGGTGGGCGGCCTCCCTGGTCTCCCCGGGCTGGAGGAGCGAGGTGACGCTGTGCCTCAGGGAGCGGTGTACCTCCTGCCACACCTCGGTGGGGCGGGCCTCGATGTCCGCGCGGTAGGCGGGCTCCTGCTCGCGCAGTTCCGCGACGAGCCGGTCGGTCATCGCGGCCAGGTCACGCAGCAGGGCGCGGGCGGCGCGGTGGAGCACGGCGACGGCCTCGGCGTCGAGGAGAGAGCGTGAGCCCGGTGCGAGCGGGGTGATGGCGGGCACTTCGTGCAGGGGCCCGACCCGTGACCGCAGGACGTGTGGCATGGGGCCTCCACGGGAGTGAGATCACCGCCGGATCTTCCTGACGCCCGAAGAATGGCATACCGCCCAGTCGGTACCTAGAGGCGTGCGGCAATCTCCTCATCACGGTCCGGCAACCCTCCGTCTCCGGCGAGCAGCCGGGACAGCTCGACGCGGGAGCGTATGCCAAGGACGGCGAACACATTGCGCAGGTGGTGGTCGACGGTGCGGTGGCTCACCGACAGGCGTACGGCCACCTCACGGTTGGTGGCGCCCTCCGCCACGTGGCGGGCGATGCGCTGCTGCTGCGGGGTCAGGGCCGCAAGCGGCCCCGGTCCCTGCTCCCCCGCCACCGCCTCGCCCGCGGCACGGAGTTCACCGCGGCTGCGGTCCGCCCAGGCACGCGCCCCGCACCGCTCGAAGCCGACCAGCGCGTCCCGCAGCGGTCCACGCGCCTCGCGCGTACGGCGCCTGCGGCGCAGCCACTGGCCGAACAGCAGCTGCGTACGGGCCCGTTCGAACTCGCCCGGCGTGCGGTCGTGGTGCGCCAGCGCGCTCTCGTACGCGGCGGCCGTCCGCTGCGGAGGCGCCAACAGAGCTCGGCAGCGGGCCAGTTGGGCCGGGGCGAGCCGGTCGGCGGTCGCACCGGTCCAGAGGGTGAACTCCGCTGTGGCCTCGCGCGCCTCCACCGTGCGCCCGGCCTGGACGGCGGCTTCCACGAAGCAGGGGACGGCCAGCATCCGGACGGCGAAGTGCCCGCGCCGCGGCCCCGGGGCGACCAGCGGCGCGAGCCGGGCCGCCGCGTCCCCCGGGCGCCCCGCGGCGAGATCCGCGCGGGCGACGGCCCACACCGCGAGGGAAGCGGCCTGGGCGAGCCCGTGCGGTCCCGCGCCCGCGGCAGCAGCCGCCGCGTGCGCCGAGCAGGCCTCCGCGTCGCCCTCCACGGACGCGGCGAGCGCGAGGACGGCGTGCAGACAGGCCGCCACGTTGGGCTGCCCGGTGCGGTGCGCGGCTCGGAGGCCTTGGAGCGCGTGCGCCCTGGCCGTGGTGTGGCGCCCCGCGCGCAGTTCTCCGTAGGCCAGGTGTTCCAGGGCGCGCGCCAGCAGGACTTCGGGGCCGTAGGCGCGTACGGCGGCGAGCGCCCTGGCGCCCGCCGCGCAGGCGGTCTCGACCTCGCCGACGACCAGGGCCGCGGCTGCGGCACGCAGCAGACCGGCCGGTTCGGTCATCGTGGGTACGTCGTCCAGGCAGCGGCGCAAGAGGGCGTGGCCCTCGGCGATGCGGCCCGCGAGGACCGCGCACATACCGGCGCGGTACGCCTCAAGGGACGGGTCGTCGGCGCAGGCGGGTAATCGCACCATGGCCTCCCGGTAGGCCGCGGCGTCGCCTGCCGCCCAGGCCCCTTCCGCCGCGCCGATCAGCGCGTGGCGGGCGGCTTCGGGCGGGAGCAGCGCCGCGGCGGTGAGCAGGTCCTCCCTCGCGTCGGCGACGGGACCGTCGGCGAGCGCGAGGAGTCCGCGCACCCGGTGGACGCCGCCGTGGGCGGGGACGGCGGCGGTGCGCGCCAGGAGAGTGCGGGCCCGAACGGGATCCCCTGCCAGCCGGGATGCCTCCGCCGCCGCGGCCAGTCGGTCGGTGCGCAATTGCGCGTCAGCGGTGAGCTCCGCGGCGTGCCCCAGGGCGGCGGAGCGCTCGGTGTGCGGGCGGGGCGCGGTCGCGGCCAGCACGAGGGCTTCGGCGAGCCGCGCGTCGTGATCGCCTGCCGCGCAGGCGAGTTGGACCAGGCGCGAGAGGCGGTCCCGGCAGACCGCGGCGAGGCGGGTGTGGGCGGCTCTGCGGCGGGCGAGCGGGGTGCGGCGCAGCACCGCGCGGCGCAGGAGTGGGTGGGTGAAGTGAACGCGCCCGCCCGCTCGGACGACCGCACCGGCCGCTTCGGCGGGCGCGAGTCCGGAGGGGGCGGCGCCGGCCCGCACCAGCAGGGCGAGGTCCGCCCCGGCACCGTCGGGTTCGTGCTCCCCGGCCGCCGCGGCGAGCAGCAGCAGGGCACGGGCAGCGGCGGGCAGCGCGTCGATGGGGGCGGCGTAGGCGTCCAGGAGTTCTTCTCCGCCCGGCAGCGGGTCGGGCAGCGGGGTGCGTCCGGCCAGTTGGTCGGGGGTCAGGGCCGCGACGAGGGCGGTGAGCAGGCGCGGGTTGCCCACGGCCTCGCGGATCAGCCACGCCGCGACGACCGGATCGGCGGAGCCCTGGGTGAGCCGGTCGAGCAGGGCGGCGGCCGCGCTGTCGTCGAGCGGCCCCAGGCGCAGCGTCGTCAGTCCGCTCAACTCGCCGGTTACTGCTCGGTGTTCGGCGAGGGTGAGCAGGACGGCCACGGGTCTCTCGGCGGGCAGGCGGCGGAGTTCCGCCACGAGGGAGGCCCGGTCCGCGGGGTGCCAGGTATGCGCGTCGTCGATACAGACGAGCAGCGGGCCCTCCTGCGGCAGCGCTGCCGCGACGGTCGCCTCGGTCGAAGGAACGGGCGCGCAGGCCGCCCGCGCGTACTCCATGAGCGCGGTGCGGCCGAGGCCGGGCCGCGCGGTCAGGACGAGGGCGCCGCCGCGACCGGCCCGCAAGCCCTCCACCAGGGATTCCACGGCGGCGATCTCCTCGCGGCGGCCGTGGAGTTCGGGAGGCCTGAGCGCGCCGGGTACGGTCGTCGAAAGGGTCACGCCCGCACGTTACTTCCGCGTAACACGGCCCGGAAGCCCCGCGTCCGCGAGGCTGGGCAGGCCACCAACGGGCGCCGCGTCGCACTGTGCTCGGGCACAGTCCCGGAGCCGGGACAGGACACACGTCGTCCGCCGCCGGATGAGCGGCGACGGACGACGGGCCCCCATGACGGGTCATCAGAGTCAGGACGTGTGGGGGCAGTTGCCCCGGTACTCCTCGATCGTGAGGCTCGGCCTCGGCAGCGGGCAGAGGAACTGCTCGTAGCGGGTGTCGTTGTCGATGAACCGCTTCAGCCAGGAGATGCTGTACTTCGCGATCGTCGTGTTGGACGAGTTCGGTGTGAAGTGGGTGGCGTTGTTCAACTCCAGGTATGCCTTGTCCAGGCTGCTCGGCAGCGACTGGTAGAACGGCTCGGAGTGGCTCGCGACGGGGGCCACCGAGTCACCGTCCGCGCCGACCACCAGTGTCGGCGTCCGCAGCTCGGGCCAGGTCTTGTCGGTGTTCCAGCCGGTCAGTGGGATCGCCGCCTTCAGCGACGTACGGCTCTTGGCGGCCTCCAGGCTGCCGCCACCGCCCATCGAGTGCCCCATCACGCCGAGCCGGGAGGCGTCGATCCGGCCCCGCACCGAGCTGCTCTTGGTCAAGTAGTCGAGTGCGGAAAGGAGTTGGCGACCGCGGCTGTCGGGCTGATCGAGGGTGGTGAGGGTGTCGATGGTGAACACCACGAAGCCCTGGGAGGCGAGCCGCGGGCCGAGCCAGGAGATGCTCGACTGGTACGCGGTGAAGCCCGGCGAGATGACGACCGCGCCGAAGGTGCCGTCGGCGGTGGACGTCGGGTAGTAGACGGTGCCGCCGCCGAAGCCGGACACGCTCAGCGACGAGACGTTGGTCTGCGAGACGGCGTACGAGCCACGCGGGGCCTCGATGCTGGAGACGGTCGGGTCGGGGCCACGTTCGTACGGGTTGTCGGCGGCGGCCTGAGCGCCGGGCGCGAGGCCGGTGCCGATGAGCCCCGCGGTGGCGACCGCGGCGGCCAGGCAGGCCCGTACCACTGGGCGGGAGAAGACGTGCAGGCGCACGGAGGGGTCCTCTCGATCGTGGCGGAGCCACTCGGGAGGAGGGAGTCGAGCCCCGGTGGAGACCGCCGTGTTCCGTTGGCGGTCCCCACCGTGGCGGTGTCGACGGTGTGTCGACATCGGCGAAATCACCGGTGTCGCGGGGACGTCACCCGCGCAGCGGACCCTCGCAGGTGTAGTCCGACGTCCCGGCGCGGCCATTGGTCCAGATGTCCACCTCGCCGAAGGCGCAGTTCATGTCGGTGAGGTTGTTGTCGCCGCCCGATGCGCGATCGAGGATGAAGGTGTCGACGGTCTCGGACATGTCCTTGAAGACGAGGTCGGGGCTGGCCGCGTCGCTGAGGTTCGCGGTGATCCGGCCGGTGCACACGAACCGCGGGCGCGCGGGGGCGTCGACGGAGCGGCAGTCGGGGCTGATGCCGGTCGTCGCGGCGAACGAGGAGCGCACCTGGTCGGCGGTGCTTGCGCGCAGCTGGTCGACGGGGACGTACTCGGTGTCGGGCACGAAGAGGTCGTCGACGTGCGCGATCTGCTTGTCGAGGAAGGAGTCGAAGGCGCTCTGCAGGCCCGCGTCGCGGCCGAGGCGATCGCGCCAGGCGTCGAAGCTGGCCGGATCGTCGGAGCGCAGGTAGCGGTACATCTCCTTGATCAGCGCGGGGCGTTCGGTCCACAGGAACTCGAAGAACGCGCCCGCGTAGTCGTAGAAGCGGAAGCCGTCCCCGTCGTACGTGGCGTGCAGCAGCTGGTCGACGGTCATGCGCGGGCCGCCGCTCGCGGTGTCGTCGATGATGCCCTGGATCAGGGACTTGCGGACCTTGATGCCGTCGTCGCGCGTGGCACCGTCGAGGAACTCCGCGGTGCCCTCGTCCATCGCCGTCGTCCGGTCGCCTTCGTACCACGGCCCCTCACCGAAGAAGCCGGGCACCGCCCAGCGGCCGTTGAGGTAGTGCGTGTACTCGTGGCGGAAGAGCTCTTCGAGGGTGAGCGAGGAGTCCTGGGGGACACGCCGCTGGTAGGTGTAGAAGGTCGCGCCGCGCTCGATGTAGACGCCGCCGTTGTCGGTGCCCATGCCGGTCAGCAGCGGGTGGAAGTTCTCGTAGTCGGCGCGCGAGGCGTACAGGACCGTGTTCAGGGTGGTGTTGGGGTCGCCGCCGAGCGGCTGCTGGGTGCCGACGACGCGGTGGAACTGGGCCTTGACCTGCTTGCTCGCGTAGTAGAGCTGATCGACCGTGTCGCGGTCGAGCGCGGTGCGGACCAGCATGTCGCCGGCGTCGTACGCATAGGTCTGCGGGAAGAGGCGGCGCTCGATGTCCTGCCTGCACACCTGGTACGGCTTGCAGGCGTCGAACTCGATCAGCCAGGTGACGACCTTCGCCCAAGGAGCGCTGCCGTCACCGAAGTTGCGGGCGGTGCGGTCCAGGAGCGGACCGAGCCCGGCGACGATCTCGGTGCGCAGGGCGTCGATCTGGCCCATGCGGCCGTACTCGCTCAGCGCGTCGCGCACCACCCAGGCGTTGGGCTTGCCCTTGAGGTGGGTGTGCCCGGCGAACGCCTCGAAGGCGGCGCGGTAGGAGGGGTCGGCGGCCACCGCGGCGCGGAAGGCGGTGTCGCGGTTGCCGGGATGGACGCCGAGGTAGTTCAGGGTGAGCGCGGCGAGGGCGGCACCTGCCCAACTGGGGTCCTGGGCGGTGTCGGGGTGGGCGGCGTCCATGGTCGCCAGGACCCGTTTGACGAGCGGCAGTTGATGCTGGCGAAGCCCCGTCGCGCCGGCCGCGGTCAGCGCCTCGCGCAGCGTCTCGGCGTTGGACCGGGTGGCGTCGAAGGCGCGGGCAGCCGTGCCGAAGGCATCCACGGCCCGGCGCATGGCGGCCAGCGTGGACGGGTCGGCGATGTCGACCTCGTCGTGCGAGAAGGCCTGGTAGGAGACGGCGTGCAAGTACGTGAACATCTCGAGGAGGTGGCCGCGGTTGGTGCCGTCGTGGGACGCGGCGAGGCGGGTGATGCGCTGGGAGACGGCCTGGATGTGCGCGCCGGACATGACCGGGGCGAGGCGCGCGTCCCAGGTCCAGATGAGCCCGCGCAGACAGCCGTCGGCGGTGACGGCCGGATCGGCGAGGAACGCGGTGAACTCCGCGGGCGACAGCCTGGTGACCCCGTCGAGAGTGCACGGCACCGCCGCCTTGCCGACGGTGGCGCGGGGCGCCTCGCCCGCGGCCTTTGCCTTCTTCGTACGGGGGCCGGGCACGCGGCCGTCGGCGAGCCCGCCGGGGGCGGGGAGCTTCCAGGTGGCGGACTTCGGAGCGTGGGCGCGGCGGTCGACCCGGTCGAACGGGCTCGGCGCCTCAGGTCCCGGTGCGGCGGGTGAGGCGGTGACCGGACGCCGGTCGGGAGCGGGGTCGTCCGCGTGGCCGATCGGCGCGGCGGTGGCGCACAGCGTCACGGATATCGCCGCGGCGACCACGGATCTGCGCAGAGTACGGGGCTGGTGCACGACAGGCTCCTGGTGTGTGGGAGGTGGGCCGAACAGGGCGGTGCGTGCGCATGGTGCGGTGGACGTACGGGCGCCAACTTCCAAGCCGCCAGCGGCACTTGAGGAGCCTGGGTCACGCCATGTGATGCGTAACGTAGTAATGTGAAATGGTACTGACAACCCCTCAGGTGAATGCGCCCCGCGGGCCCCGCAGGAATCAGCCAGCGCCATGGGCCGCCTCGCACGGCGTACCCCGGCCCCACAGGGCCACCGGTCCCAGACCTCGATGCCTACTGCTCGATGCCTACTGATGAGTTCGTTTGATTCTTCAACGCACCGTGCGATTCATTGACGCGGACCGTTCACATCTTTATGGTCGCCTGACCTTCCCCGGCGACCCCGCAACGGAGCACAATGAGGTCCCTCCCCCGCACGGCCCGGTTCATCGCACCCTTCCTCGTGGGTGTCCTGGCGGCGGCCGTTCCCCCCACCGCGGCGGCCGACAACGCGACGCCGAGAACCGACGGGCCTGCGACGCCCGCGTCCCCCCATGACGACTGGACGCTGACGTCGACCCGCATCGACGCGAAGGACACCTACCACGCCTTCGTCGGCAACGGATATCTCGGCCAGCGCGTCGCGCCCAACGGAGCCGGCTATGCCGACTCCAAGGACAAGACCGGATGGCCGCTGTTCACCCCCCGCTACGACGGTTCCTTCGTCTCCGGGCTCTACGCGCACCACAAGGACACCACCGAGAACCGCCAGGTCGCCGCGGCGATCCCCACCTGGACCCCGCTCACGGTGTCCACCGGCGGGCCGGCGTCCGAGACGTTCACCTCCGAGACGCCGGCCGCCCGCATCTCGCACTACCGGCAGAGCCTCGACCGGCGTCGTGGCCTGGTGCGGACCGAGCTCACCTGGACGGCGGCCGACGGGCGGGCCACCGACCTCAGCTACGAGGTCCTCGCGGACCGCACGAACCCCCATGTCGGAGCCGTACGCCTGCGCATGACCCCGCACTGGGACGGCCACGCGAAGGTCACCGACCGCATCGACGGCCGCGGCGCCCGGCGCATCACGCCCACCGGCGGCGGCGCACGCTCCGGCGGTCAGACGATGGCCGTGGGGTTCCGCACGGAGGGCACGAAGACCGAAGGGGCTGTCGCGTCGACGCTCCGCGCGGGGCACGGAGCGCGTACAGGAAATGAACAAACCTCAGCTACCGCCCGCAAGTTGAGCGCACACCAGTCCGTCGGCGTCCCGGTCCGCTCCGGGCAGACCTACGAACTCACCAAGTACGTGGGCGTCGACACCGCGCTGACCTCCCGCACCCCGGAGCGCGCCGCCGTCGCGGCCTCGCAGCGCGCGGCGGGGCGCGGCTGGGACGCCCTGTTCGCCGGCCACACCGCCGCCTGGCGCAAGCTCTGGCGCAGCGACATCGAGGTGCCCGGACAGGGCGAACTCCAGTCGTGGGTGCGGTCGGCCCAGTACGGGCTGCTCTCCAGCACCCGCACCGGCTCGGCCGACAGCATCTCCCCCACCGGCCTGAGCAGCGACAACTACGCGGGGCTCATCTTCTGGGACGCGGAGACCTGGATGTACCCGGCGCTGCTCGCCGCCCACCCCGACCTCGCCAAGTCCGTGGTGGACTACCGCTACCGCACCCGGGACGGCGCCCGCGCCAACGCCGAGAAGCTCGGCCACAGCGGCCTGTTCTACCCCTGGACCAGCGCGAGCAAGGGCGATCTCAAGGCCGAGTGCCACAGCGTCGACCCGCCCCACTGCCGCACCCAGAACCACCTGCAGAGCGACATCGCCCTGGCCGCCTGGCAGTACTACCTCGCCACCAAGGACGACCAGTGGCTGCGCACCCGTGGCTGGCCGGTGATCAAGGGGATCGCCGAGTTCTGGGCCGACCGCGCCACGCGCAACGCCGACGGCAGCTACTCCATCAAGGACGTCGCAGGTCCCGACGAGTACAGCAACGGCGTCGACGACGGCGTCTTCACCAACGCGGGCGCCGCCACCACCCTGCGCACCGCGGCCCGCGCCGCGAAGCTCCTCGGCAAGGACGCACCCGCGAACTGGAACACGGTCGCCGACAAGCTGCGCATCCCCTACGACAAGGAGAAGCAGGTCTTCCAGCAGTACGACGGCTACAAGGGCTCGGTGATCAAGCAGGCGGACACCGTGCTCCTGATGTACCCGCTGGAGTGGCCGATGTCGAAGCAGGCCGCCACGAACACCCTCGACTACTACGCGGCCCGCACCGACCCGGACGGCCCCGCCATGACCGACTCGGTGCACGCCATCGACGCCGCCGCCATCGGTGAGCCCGGCTGCTCCGCGTACACCTACCTGACGCGCTCCATCCGGCCCTTCTCACGCGGCCCGTTCAACGTGTTCTCCGAGGCCCGCGGCGACAAGGCCGGAGCCTCCGACCCGCTGTCGGGCTCCCCCGCGCAGAACTTCACGACCGGCCAGGGCGGCTTCCTCCAGGTCTTCACCAACGGCCTGACCGGGATGCGGATGCGCGAGAACGGCGTGCACCTCGACCCGATGCTGCCGCCGCAGCTCTCCCAGGGCGTCAAGCTCAACGGGCAGCGCTGGCAGGGCCGTACGTACGACATCGCCATCGGCGCCCACGAGACGACGGTGCGCCTCACGCACGGCGAGCCCTTCGAGATCGAGACCCCGCAGGGCAAGCAGGTCGTGAGCCAGGACGCGCCCGCGCACATCAAGACCCGCCGCCCGGACCTGGAGCCCACCGACAACCTCGCCAGGTGCCGGTCGGCGAAGGCCAGTTCGGAGCAGCCCGGCCAGTACGCGGACGCGGCCCTCGACGGCAGCACCGCCACCGCCTGGGTGCCCGACGCCGCCCGCGCCACCCTCACCGCGGACCTCGGCAAGGTCTCCCGGATCGCCGAGATCACGCCGCACTGGACGGACGTGAAGCCGACGAAGCACACGGTGCAGACCTCGCTCGACGGACAGCACTGGAAGACCGCCGAGCCGGACGGTGACACCACCGCCCGCTACGTCCGGGTGACGTTCACCTCCGAGGACGCGAAGAAGCCCGCGGGAATCCAGGAGTTGACCGTCGGCCGCTAGGTCACGGCAGGAACGGCGGGGCAGCGGGGGCGGCGGGGGCGGCACGAAAACCAGTGCCGCCCCCGCCGCCCCCCGTTGATAGCGTGCCGCGCGTGGCAGACGAATTGTTCGAGAACCCAAGGCTGGCGGCGCTCTACGATCCACTGGAAGTGGACCGGGCCGACCTGGACGTGTACGCCGACGTCGCAGAGGAGTTGAAGGCACGTCAGGTGCTCGACGTGGGCTGCGGCACGGGTACGTTCGCGCTGCTGCTCGCCGGCCGAGGCCTGCGGGTGACCGGCGTCGACCCTGCCGCGGCCTCCCTCGACGTCGCGCGGTCCAAGCCCGGCGGCGAACGGGTGCGGTGGATCCACGGCGACGCGACGGCGCTCCCGGAGCTGCGGGTCGACCTGGCCACCATGACCGGCAACGTCGCCCAGGCGATCGCTGAACCGGAGGCCTGGGACGGCACGCTGCGCGCCATCCGTGCCGCGCTGCGGCCCGGCGGGCACCTCGTCTTCGAGACCCGCGACCCGGCCCGCCGGGCGTGGGAGGAGTGGAACGCCGCCGCGACCCGCCGCACGGTCACCGTCGAGGGCGTCGGGGACGTCGAGACCTGGGTGGACGTCACCGACGTGAGCCTGCCGCTGGTGTCCTTCCGCCACACCTACCTCCTCACCGGGACCGGCGAGACCCTCACTTCCGACTCGACCCTGCGTTTCCGCGAGCGCGACGAAGTGACCGCCTCGCTCACCGCGCACGGATACGTCGTGGAGCAGATCCGCGAGGCCCCGGACCGTCCGGGCAGGGAGTTCGTCTTCTTCGCCCGCCGCCCGAAGTTCGACGAGCACGTCAGCGCAGGGTCATCCGATACGTCAGCGGCGAACGCCCGGTGATCAGGACCCGGATGCCGTCCGGGGCAAGCGAGCCGTTCATCCAGGTGTAGCGCTCCCCCGGCTCGACCACGGGAGGCTGCTTGCCGCCCTTCCCGTTGCCGGGGCCGAAGGTGATCCGGTCGTCGCCGACCGTGTAGGCCGCCTCGCCGCTGACGAGCTGGTACGTGTCGTCGGCTCCGGCGACCGGCTCCAGGCCCCTGCCCGACAGCTCCCCGCCCCGCCGGAAGCACAGTTCGACGGCCAGCGGCACCGCGGACTCCGACACGTCGAAGGACAACTCCCAGCCGCCGTCGTCCGTCTCGCGCACCAGGATCTCCGTACGCAGCGCCCGGTACTCCTTGGGCCGGTGCGGGAAGTCCATCGCCGACCAGAAGCGCCCGTCGTCAGTGAGCGGGTAGAGCCCGTCCTTTCGGCGGTGGCGCCGGGGCAGCGGCTGGTGGAACGCCGCGCGGGTCTCCGCGTGCAGCCGCCACGCGTCGCCCTTCCGCTCAAGGCCCTCGGAACGGAAGGGACCGAGCGAGAAGAACTGCGGGGCGATCCGCAGCGAGTCGAGGATCGCGGCGCCCTTGCGCATCTTGAAGAACGTGGGGTTTGTGGAGAGCCCCGACGAGATGGCGTGCACCTCGGGCAGGTCCGTGCCACCGAAGATGCTCGCCGTCCGCTCGCCGCGACGCACGCGCACCAGGCGGCAGCTGTCGTCGTGGTGCTCGAAGTCGGTCGGCAGCGCCTTCACCGCCGGCAGTTCACGGGCGAGCTCGGTGCGGTCGAGGACTTCGGCGAGCCGGTCGCCCAGCGGGGTCTCGCCGAAGGTCTGCCCGGCGCCGCGCTCCCGCAGCAGCGCGGCGACCGCCGCGAACGTCCCGTTGCCGTCGCGGATCGCCAACTCCCGGTACTGCAGCCAGAACTCGGGCAGGTGGCGCAGCGCGGCCTGGTCCTGGCGGCGCGAATGGACCGATTCCACCTCGCCGTTGGGCTCGGTGACGTACAGCGAGGCGGTGAGGTTGTCCCGTACGTGTGCGTACAGGTCGGGTCGGTCGTGGAAGCGGGCGATGGTCAGCAGGGCCGGGTTGGTGACGACCGCCGAGTACGTGGGACTGCGCTCGCTGTACTCGCCGCCCGCCAGTTGGTCGATGCCCTCCGCGAGCCAGGCGTCGATGCGCCTGGGATACGAGGGGTCGGGCCAGCGCCGGTGGATGCGGGAGAGCGCGGAGCACACCAGCCAGCGGTGGTTGGCGGTGTGCACACCTCCGTCGGCGAGTCCGGGGCCCGCCTTGCGCAGGATCCGCTCGACCGTCGCGCGCAGCTCAACGGTGGACCGTTCGCCGTCCTTGTCGAGCAGGGCGTACGCGATGTTGAGGTCGACGACGGAGAAGGCGGTGTCGGGCGGTGAGTGGACGGCGCCCTGGTCCCACAGCCCGTCGTCGAACTGTTCCTCGGCGAGGGTGTCCGCGAGTTCTCGCAGTGGGCGCAGGAGCGCCGCGTCATGGTGGTACGCCGACGCGGCGTGCCCGTGGACGGAGGCGAGCGTGCGCAGGCTGCGGGCTGCGGCGCGGGCCTTGCCCTGATCGCGCAGCTCGGTGATGTGGTCGCCGTACCCGTCGAGGACGGCGTCGGAGCGGGCGTCGGCCGCCGTGGTGAGGAAGGCGACGAAGTCGGCGTCCTGCCGGGGCCGTTCGGGTGCCGGCCCGTCCGCCGCTGTCGCCGACGGGCCGGAGATGCCCCCGATGCCCGTGGCGGTGGCCGTGGCGGAGGTGGCGAGGAAGGTTCTGCGGGCGATCACGCTGTCTCCCCATGGTGCGTGCGTACGTCGATGGCGGTGAGCGCGAGGGCCAGCGGCCCCGGCGCGAGGAACGCGAGCGGCAGCATCATCCAGGCGCACAGCCCGGCTGCCGCGAGGGCGAGCAGCACCAGGGCGCTGCCGCCCAGGTCCGAGGCCGCATCGCCCGCGGCGCCGCGCACCGCGGCGCGCCAGTCGGTGAGCGATTCGGGGCAGGCACAGGCGCGCAGCCCCACCACCACGGCGCACGCTCCGATCGCCGCGGCCGTCACGGCGAAGACGCGGGCACCCGGAAGCCCCGCCCCGGCGAGCGCCAGGTCGGCCGCGAGCAGCAGCACCCCGGCGAGCGCGACCGCGCCCGCGGCGAGGTCACCGGGACGCAGCCGTTCACGCAGCAGCGCCGCGTATCGCCCCGCTGTGGCGGGCCGGGCGTCCCTGGTGCCGCGCACGATGGCACACGCGGTGGAGATCGCCGCCGGAGCGGTGATCAGCGGCAGGCAGGCGAGCGCCGTGATCACGCCGATGACCAGCACATCCGCGAACAAGGTCATCCGGGGCCCGAAGATCTCGCCCGGCTCGCGGGTCCGCACGCTCATCCCTTGACCCCGGAGTTGGCCATGCCCTCGACCAGGAAGCGCTGGAAGGCGAGGAAGAACAGCACGATCGGAAGCAGCGCGATGACCGACATGGCGAACATCGGGCCGAACGCCGACTGGCTGGAAGCGTCCACGAAGGACCGCAGCGCCAGCGTGAGCGTGAACTTCTCCGGCGAGAAGAGATAGATCAGCTGCGTGAAGAAGTCGTTCCAGGTCCAGATGAAGGTGAAGATCGCGGTGGTGATCAGCGCGGGCCTGGTGAGCGGCAGGACGACCAGGAAGAAGCTCCGGAACGGACCGCACCCGTCGATCCTGGCGGCTTCCTCCAGCTCGCGCGGCAGGCCGCGCATGAACTGCACGATGAGGAAGACGAAGAACGCCTCGGTGGCGAGGAACTTCGGCAGGATCAGCGGCCAGTAGGTGTTCACCATGCCGAGCTGGTTGAAGATGATGTACTGCGGGATCAGGACCGCGTGGTGCGGCAGCATGATCGTCGCGATCATGAAGGCGAAGAGCGGCCCGCGGAAGCGGAACCGCAACCGCGCGAAGGCGTAGGCCGCGAGCGAGCAGCTCAGTACGTTGCCCAGGACCGCGCCGCCCGCGATCAGCAGGGAGTTGGAGAGCAGCCGTACGACGGACACGTCGTCCACGCCGTCGAGCGCGGTGGAGTAGTTCGACCACTCCAGCTTGCTGGGCAGCAGGTTCAGGCTCGCGATCACCTCGTCGGCGGGCTTGAGCGACGTGGCGACGAGCCAGGCCAGCGGATAGAGCATCACCAGGAGCGCGGCCAGGCACCCTGCGTGCAGCGCCACGCGGCGCCAGGGAAAGGACCGACGGCCCACAGTGGTGGCGGTGGTGGTCATCGCTCCCCCTCGTGCGCGTAGAAGACCCAGGAGCGCGAGGTGCGGAAGAGCACCGCGGTGACGGCTCCGATGGCGATCAGCAGGACCCAGGCCATGGCGGACGCGTAGCCCATGTGGGAGGCGACGAAGCCGCGGTCGTAGAGGTAGAGCGTGTAGAAGAGGGTGGAGTCGGCGGGGCCGCCCTTGCCTCCGCTGACCGCGAAGGCGGGGGTGAACACCTGGAAGGCCTGGATGGTCTGGAGCACCAGGTTGAAGAAGAGCACCGGCGACAGCATCGGCAGCGTGATGGAGATGAACTGCCGTTTGCGGCTGGCCCCGTCCACCGATGCGGCTTCGTAGAGCTCGACGGGGATCTGCTGCAGCCCCGCAAGGAAGATCACCATGGGGGCGCCGAACTGCCAGACGGTCAGGAGCGCCACGGCGAGCAGTGCCCAGCCGGGTTTGTTGACCCAGCCGCCGGTGTGGATGCCGATGTCCGCGAGGAGGTTGTCGACGGTGCCGCCGTCGTTGAAGACCGCCCGCCACACCAACGCGATCGACATGGAGGCGCCGAGCAGCGAGGGGGCGTAGAAAGCGGACCGGTAGAAGGACTTGCCGCGCCTCATGGACTTCAGGGCGAGCGCGACGGCAAGGGCGAGCGCCAGTTGCAGCGGTACGGCGATGACGACGTACGTCAATGTCGCGCCGACGGAGCGCCAGTAGCGCGGGTCCTCGGTGAACATCTGGACGTAATTGCGCAAGCCCACCCAGCGCGGGGCGTTGAACAAGTCGTAGTCCGTGAAGGACAGATACAGCGAGACGGCCATCGGGAGCAGCGTCAGGACGACGGCGCCGAGGACCCAGGGCGAGAGGAACACCCATGCGGCGCCTTCACGTTGACGCCGTCGGCGCTGCTGCCGCGGTGGTGCGGGGCTCTTCGCCCGCGCGGCCTTCGCGGGTACGTCGGTGGTGGTCATGACCTCAGCTCCGCCTCCGCCTCGGTGATGAAGTCCTCCGCTGCCTCGCGCGGTGTCATCTGCTCGAACGACACCTGGTCGTAGTCGCGCTGGAAGGTGGTCTGCAGGGAGGTGTCGCCGCTGGGCGGGGCCTGTGGCGGTGTCTTGAGGCTGCCGTCGACGGAGTCCTGGTAGTCGGCGACGGTCTTGTCGAAATCCTTCAGCTCGGGGCCGAGGTCGTCGCGGATGGGCTCGTTGACGGGGATGCCGCGCGAGGCGCCGAGGATCGCCGCCGCCTTCTCGTCATTGATCATGAAGTCGATGAACTCGGCGGATTCCTCCGGGTGTTCGGTGCTCGCCGCCGCGCCCATGAACATCGAGGGCTTGAAGTACTGGCCGGGGGTCCCGTCCGAACCCGAAGGCATCGGGGCGAGGGTGAGGCCTTCGCCCAGGATCGGCATGTACCCGCTGGCGGGCGCGTCCCAGTTGAAGTCGGCGACCGCCGTGCCGCGCGCCAGCGGCTGGTTCTCCACCGACCCGTCGAGCTGCGTGGTCTGCTCGGCGGACGACACCGCGCCCTCGCGCCGCAGCTTGTCGGTGAAGGTCCACCAGCGGGTCAGGTCATCGGCGGTGAAGCCGAGGCCGCGGTCCTTGGTGTAGAGGTCCTTGCCCTGGCCGCGCAGCCACACCTCGAAGCAGTCCTCGCTCTGTCCGGGGTCGATGGATCCCGGCTTCCCCGCCTTCTTCGCCAACTCCCGCATGGCGGCGGCCCATTCGTCCCAGGTCCAGCCCTTGCGCGGGAGCTCCACCCCGGCTGCCTTCCACTGCTTGGCGTCGTACACGAGGGTCTCGGTGCCGCGGCCCTGCGGGATCGCGTACTGGGTGTCGTCCACGGCGCCGGTGGCGAGGAGGCCGGGGTCGACCTCATCCGTGCGCAGGGCCTTCTTCTGCTTCCCGAGGTCGAGGAGGATGCCGCCGGACGCGTACTGGTCGATCTGCCGGTAGTCGAGCTGCATCACGTCCGGGGCGTCGCCGCCCGCCGCCTGGGTGGCGAGCTTCTGCTTGTACGCCTCGTAGCCGGCGAACGAGGTCTGCACCTCGACCCCGGGGTGCTCCTTCTCGAACAGCGCGACAGCTTCCTGGGTTCGGGCGGCCCGGTCCGGGTTTCCCCACCAGGTGTAGCGCAGCACGGTCTTGCCGCCGCCGCTCGAATCGTCCGAGCCGCCGCAGCCGGTGAGCAGCACGCTGAGCGTGAGCACCGCGGCCGTCGCGCAGGACCTCGTCGTCCTGTTTCCGGGCATGCCGATGCACCTCTCCTCTCTGGTTTCTTGACGGGTTCTTCTTGTGGAGGGCGCGGCTACTCGCCGTGGTACGGGAGGGTGGTGCCCGGCAGTTCGTACTCGTCGCGGCGCCCGCACATGCCGTAGCCCCCGGTGCGCGAAGGGCGGCTGTCGTACGAGCCCGAGCCGGCCAGGTACTCAGGGCTGCCGGACTCGAGTGCGTCGAGCTGTGCGCCGGTGCGCTCGGCGGTGGCAAGGGCTCCGGCCCGCCACAGCTCGCGCCAGGTGGGGACCTTGTCCCGCACGAGCCGGGCCGCTGTCTGCTGGAACTCCAGGTAGGGGCCGTTGTCCCCGGCCCTGAGCGCCTCGCGCAGCGGCAGGTACCCCTCGACGGCCAGGTCACGGCGTTTGCGTGCGGCGGCTTCCGCCTCCGGTCCTTCCTTCGCGGGGAGCTTCGCCGCGGCGGCGTATCGCTCAGGGTCGGCGAGCACGTCGGGCGGGAAGGTGAAGACGGCGTCCCCGGCCTCGGGCAGGCCGCTGTTCTGCATCAGGACCGTGATCCGCAGGTCGCCGCCCTGCACCATGCGGTGCACGGTGCCGGGCGTGAACCACGCGACGGAGCCTGCTTCCAGGGGGACCTCGCGGTAGCCGTCGGGGCTGAGCGTCTGGACGGCGCCGCGGCCACCGGTGACGACGTACGCCTCGGTGCACACCAGGTGCAGGTGCGGGCTGCCGCCGCAGACTCCGTCGGCGGCCTCCCATGCGTAGGCGCTCAGGTGCGAGAGACCGACGGCTCCGGGCAGCGGGTGCGGGAGGCTCACCATGTCAGTCCCTTCAGGTGGGTGGCGACGCGGTCGCGGTCCCAGGCGCCGTCGGCGACCAGGACGCGGTAGCGGTAGGTGAAGGACGCGCCGGGTGCCAGCGTGAACTCGTCGAAGAACGCCCAGGAGAAGGCGACGGTCGGGATGGGTTCGGAGCGTACGAACCAGTGCGACGCGTGGATCGCGCTCGCCTCGTCCAGGTTCTCGGGGGCGTGCGCGAAGACCAGCGTGGAGTGCGCGTCCACGTCGTCGTGTTCGGCGGTGAAGGCGAGCCAGGGGCCCTGGGTTCCCATGAGGCCTGCCGCGTCCTTCTCGTCGTCGGGGCCGAAGGCGTCGCCGCCGGTGAAGTCGCGCGGCCCGCGCCACTGCAGGCCCGTGTATCCGGCCATGTCGCGTCCGGCGGTGGTCGGCGAGCCGAATCGCAGGGGTTCGTCGCGGATGTTGGTCAGGCGGATCGACCAGTCCAGGGCCCAGGATCCGGCTTCCTCGTCGACCGAGTGGACGGTGATGCCGCGCTCTTCCCTGGCCCATTCCTGGCCGCCGTTGGCGATCCAGGTGAGCTCTTCGGCGAGGTGGAAGCGGTCCTCCTCGACGTCGAGGGCGGGGAAGCCGTCGTGGCGCATCGATCCGACCCGCTCCGGCAGACGCAGATATCCCTCGCCGTGGACGTAGCAGTTGCCGCCCCAGAAGTTCTGCCCCGACAGATGACTCGCGGTCATCTGGAGGCCCTTGTGCCAGCGGTGGTCGTTCGGGCGGTACCCCGAGACCTGGTTCCCTGCGAGGGTGCGCAGGGGGTGGATGTAGGGCTTGCGGGCCTCGAAGGCATCCGGGTCGGGCGCGTAGACGTAGCTGAGCAGCTCGACGCCGGCGGCCCGGACCGTGATGCGCTCGCCGTGGGTGTGGGTGACCTGAATCGTCATCGCTGGGGGCTCCAGTCGGGGTGGCTGCCATGCATGGCCGGGTAGTAGGGGTCACCGGCGGCGATCTCGCCCGCGAGCACCGGCCGTCCGGTGAACGCCGACTTGTAGAGCGCGGCGGCGAATTCGAGGGTGCGCCGGGCGTCGGCACCGCTGCCCGGCGGCCGTACGCCCTGCTCGTACGCGTCGAGGAGGGCGCCCAGCTGGGCGGCGTGCGAGCTGGGTACGTCGGCGGCGGGCGTCCGCCAGGCGTCCGCGCGCCCGGCGTCGACGTGCGGGGCCGGGGTGTAGACCCAGTCCTCGTTGGAGTGGCCGTAGAGGTGCGTGAGTTCGACCGTCGCGTCGGCGCAGTCGACGCGGATGCGGCTGACCTCGTCCGGGGACAGGACGCTGTTGACGACGGTGGCGAGCGCGCCGTTCGCGAAGCGCACCAGGGCGGTCGAGACGTCCTCGCTCTCGGTGTCGTGGACGAGGCGGGCCGCCATCGCGCGCACCTCGGTCCAGTCGCCGAGCAGATGCAGGAGCAGGTCGAACTGGTGGATGCCGTGCCCCATGGTGGGGCCGCCGCCCTCGCTCTCCCACCGGCCGCGCCACGGCACCGCGTAGTAGGCGCTGTCCCGGTGCCAGGTGGTCTGGCAGTGCGCGACCCGGGGTGCGCCGAGCTCGCCGCCCGCGATCAGCTCACGGGCGTGGACGGCGCCCGAGCCGTACCGGTGCTGGAAGACCACCGATGCGTACGTTCCCGAGGCCTCCTCGGCGGCGGCGATCTCGTCGTACTCGGCGAGCGCCAGGCACAGCGGCTTCTCGCACAGCACCCATGCGCCGGCCTTCAGCGCGGCCACGGTCTGCGTCCGGTGCAGCGACGGCGGGGTGCCGATCAACACCAGGTCGGGGCGGACCGCGTCGAGCATCGAGTCGAAGTCGGCATAGCCCTCGACCTCCCTGCCCGTCGCCCCTGCCTCCGCGCGGAAGGCAGCGAGCCTGGCCGGGTCGACATCGACGGCGGCTCTCAGCTCGATCCGGTCGGAATGGGTCCGCAGGGCAGGCAGATGACTGCCGGTCACGATGCCGCCCGTGCCGACGACGGCGGCCCGTAGACGCGTGGGGGTGGAGGACATACGGTCTCCTCGAACGAGCTTAGAAAGCGCTTGCACTGGGGCCGACCCTAGGCACCGGGGGAATGTCAGGACAAGACCTCGGAGCCGAAAAGTGAATCGACTCAATATGTGGACGGCGGACGTTGCCGCACGCTCACCACCTCCCCCCCGCGACACCCACACCCGGACACCGCACGCACCAACTCCCCGAAGGGAATCCCGCATGCCCCTCGACGCCGCGCGCCGTCGCCGCTGTGCCGTGGTGGGACTCGGCGCCCGTGCCCAGCTCTTCACCGAGGCGCTCGCCGGTCCCTACGCGGACCGCATCGAACTGGCCGGCTTCTGCGACACCAACGCGCACCGCATGGCCGTCCACAACGGCTGGATCTCGACCGCCCGCCCCGGCCGCCCGCCCGTACCCGCCTACGCCGCGGACGACTTCGAGGAGATGCTGCGCCGTGAGCGCGTCGACCTCGTCGTGGTGTGCACCGTCGACCACCTGCACGACCACTACATCGTGCGGGCACTCGAAGCGGGCTGCGACGTGGTCACCGAGAAGCCGATGACCACGACGGCCGAGCGCGCCCGGCGCATCCTCGACACCCAGCGCCGCACCGGCCGTCAGGTCGGAGTCGCCTTCAACTACCGCTACAACCCGGTGCACTCGGCGGTGCGCGAGCTCATCGCGGACGGCGAGATCGGGGAGGTCGGCTCGGTGCACTTCGAGTGGCTGCTCGATCTGCGGCACGGCGCGGACTACTTCCGCCGCTGGCACCGCGACAAGGCGAACTCCGGCGGCCTGATGGTGCACAAGGCCACCCACCACTTCGACCTGGTCAACTGGTGGCTCGGCGCGCGGCCCGAAACCGTCTACGCCCAGGGCGGGCTCTTCTTCTACGGCGACACGGCGGGCAACCGGCGCGGCCTGGCCCACGACTACACCCGCGCCCACGGATCCTCCGCCGCCGATGGCGACCCCTTCGCCATCCGCCTGGCCGACTCGTCCGTACTCAGCGCCCTGTACCTGGAGGCGGAGGCCGAGGACGGCTACCACCGCGACCAGAACGTGTTCGGGCCCGGGGTGAGCATCGAGGACGACATGGCGGTCCTCGTGCGCTACTCGTCCGGCGCGACCCTCACGTACCACCTCACCGCGTACGCGCCCTGGGAGGGCTACCGCATCGCCTTCAACGGCAGCGAGGGACGCATCGAACTCCTCGTGGAGGAATCCACCTGGACGCGCCCCGCCGCGCGGACCGAGGGCGCGAGCGCGGTCATGCACGGCGCGGTGGTCGGGGACGAGGCGGGCCGTACGCAGTTGTTGCTGCGCCGCTTCTGGGAGGAGCCGCGGGAAGTGAAGGTGCCCTCAGGCGTGGGCGGGCACGGCGGCGGGGACGTGCGGATGCTCGCCGACCTCTTCGGCGGGCGGACGCCCGGCGAGGGGGACTCGCTCGGCCGCGCGGCGGACGCAGGCGACGGAGCACTCTCCCTGGCCACGGGCCTGGCCGCGAACCAGTCCTTCGTGACGGGGCTTCCGGTCGACGCCCGGACGCTCATGGACGGCTGATACGACGTCCGGGCCGGCCCGCGTGGGCCGGCCCGGACGTGTTGTGCAAGGGTGCCGGACTCAGACGAGGTCGAACCGGTCGAGCTTCATGACCTTGTCCCAGGCCGCGACGAAGTCCTTCACGAACTTCTCCTTCGCGTCGTCGCTCGCGTAGACCTCGGCGAGCGCGCGCAGCTCGGAGTTCGAGCCGAAGACCAGGTCGGCGCGGGTGCCGGTCCACTTGACCGCGCCGCTCGCGTCACGGCCCTCGAACTCGTCCTGCGCCTCGGACGTCGACTTCCAGGTCGTGCCCATGTCGAGCAGGTTGACGAAGAAGTCGTTCGACAGGGTGCCCGGCTTGTCCGTGAACACGCCGTGCTTCGACCCGGCGTGGTTGGCGCCGAGGACACGCAGTCCGCCGACGAGGACCGTCAGCTCGGGCGCGCTCAGGGTCAGCAGGTTCGCCTTGTCGATCAGCAGGAACTCGGCCGGCAGGCGGTTGCCCTTGCCGACGAAGTTGCGGAAGCCGTCGTTGGTCGGCTCCAGCGCGGCGAACGACTCGACGTCCGTCTGCTCCTGCGCGGCGTCGACACGGCCCGGCGTGAACGGCACCTCGACCTGGACACCCGCGTCCTTGGCCGCCTTCTCGACCGCCGCCGAGCCGCCGAGGACGACCAGGTCGGCCAGCGAGACCTTCTTGGCACCGGAGTTGAAGGACGACTGGATGCCCTCGAGCGTACGCAGCACCTGCGCGAGGTCGTCCGGGTTGTTCACCTCCCAGCTGCGCTGCGGCTCCAGACGGATACGGCCGCCGTTGGCGCCACCGCGCTTGTCGCTGCCACGGAAGGAGGACGCCGCGGCCCAGGCCGCGGAGACCAGCTGCGCGGTGGTGAGGTCCGAGGCGAGGATCTTCTCCTTGAGCGATGCGACGTCCGACGCGTCGACCGGCTCGCCCTCGGCCGCCGGCAGCGGGTCCTGCCACAGCAGCACCTCGTCGGGCACCTCCGGGCCGAGGTAGCGCACGATCGGGCCCATGTCACGGTGCGTCAGCTTGTACCAGGCGCGGGCGAACGCGTCCGCGAACTGGTCCGGGTTCTCGTAGAAACGCCGCGAGATCTGCTCGTAGACCGGGTCGAAGCGCAGCGACAGGTCGGTGGTGAGCATCATCGGGGGGCGCTTCTTCGACGTGTCGAAGGCGTCGGGGATGACCGCCTCGGCGTTCGTCGCCACCCACTGGTTTGCACCCGCCGGGCTCTGGGTGAGCTCGTAGTCGTACTCGAAGAGGTGCTTGAAGAAGTCGTGGCCCCACTTCGTGGGCGTGGTGGTCCAGATGACCTCGAGACCGCTGGTGATCGCGTCCTTGCCCACGCCGGTGCCGTGGGTGTTCTTCCAGCCGAGGCCCTGCTGCTCCATGAGCGCGGCCTCGGGGTCGTCGCCGACGGCCTCGCTCGGTCCCGCGCCGTGGGTCTTGCCGAAGGTGTGGCCGCCGGCGATGAGCGCGACGGTCTCCTCGTCGTTCATCGCCATGCGGCGGAACGTCTCACGGATGTCGCGGGCCGCGGCAACCGGGTCCGGGTTGCCGTTGGGGCCCTCGGGGTTGACGTAGATGAGACCCATCTGGACCGCGCCGAGCGGGTTCTCCAGCTCACGGTCGCCGGTGTAGCGCTCGTCCTCGAGCCAGGTGGTCTCCGGGCCCCAGTACACGTCCTCGTCGGGCTCCCAGACATCGGCGCGGCCGCCGGCGAAGCCGAAGGTCTCGAAGCCCATCGTCTCCAGGGCGACGTTGCCGGTGAGGACCATGAGGTCGGCCCAGGAGAGGTTCTGGCCGTACTTCTTCTTCACCGGCCACAGCAGACGGCGGGCCTTGTCCAGGCTGGCGTTGTCCGGCCAGCTGTTGAGCGGTGCGAAGCGCTGCTGCCCGGCTCCGGCGCCGCCGCGGCCGTCGCTGATGCGGTACGTGCCCGCGCTGTGCCACGCCATGCGGATCATGAGCGGGCCGTAGTTGCCGAAGTCGGCGGGCCACCAGTCCTGCGAGGTCGTGAGGACCTCGGCGATGTCCCGTTTCACGGCCGGCAGGTCGAGGCTCTTGAACGCCTCGGCGTAGTCGAACTCCTCACCGAGGGGGTTGGCCACGGCGGGGTTCTTGGCGAGGATCTTCAGGTTGAGCCGCTCCGGCCACCACTGGCGGTTTCCGCCGCCCTGGGTCGGGTGCGGCGCGCGACCGTGCGCGACCGGGCAACCGCCGGTCCCTTCCGGCTCGGGGTCGGTGACGATCGCGTCATGGTTCTCAGTCATGGGAATCCTTCCGGACGGGGCGGATCACGGTGCTCAGGAACTGCGAACGACGGAACGGTCTGGGGCGCCGAGGGACGGCTGGGGCATCAGTTCCAGGCCGAGGTCGCCCGCCTGCTCGCGGGATTGTTTCTCCGCGAGCGGGGCATTGGATGTCGGGGCGAACGCACCGGATGCCGGGGCGAGCGGACCCGTCTCCTGAAGTCACGTGCTGTTCCCTGCTGTTGCCCTGTCCCTTGGCCGTCGGCCGGAACTGATCCTACGATGGACCAAGTCCAAGTCAATACGACAGACGGGTCCGTACGCATTCGGTTGTCAGACGCTGCACACAGTTAGGCTGGTAGACATGAGCGATCTCCTGGAACGGCTCCGCGGACGTGGCTGGAGGATGACCGCTCAGCGCCGGGTGGTCGCCGAAGTGCTCGACGGTGAACACGTCCACCTGACCGCGGACGAAGTGCTCGCGCGCGCCACGGCCCGGCTGCCGGAGATTTCCCGCGCCACTGTCTACAACACGCTCGGCGAGCTGGTCTCGCTCGGCGAGGTGATCGAGGTGGCCACCGGCCGCGCGAAGCGGTACGACCCGAACGCCCACCACCCCCACCAGCACCTGGTGTGTTCGGGCTGCGGCGCCATCCGCGACGTACACCCCGGCGGCGACCCCCTGGCCGCCCTTCCGGCCTCCGAGCGCTTCGGCTTCACGGTCTCCGAGGCCGAGGTGACCTATCGGGGGCTGTGCCCGGAGTGCGTCGCCCAGGCGTAGGGGCCCACGCCGTCGCCGGACATGGGCCCCTTCTTGTCGCGTGCTACGGCGCCATCTCGTACGCACCGGCCAGTGCCTCGACGCGCTCCCACACCCGTGCCGAGCGCTCCTCGTCGACGACCGGTCGGCGCACCGCGCCCAGCGCCCAGCTCTGCTGGTCCGCGGTGGCGGAGTCCTTGCCGTGCAGTTCGACGGCGTGCGCGGAGAAGTCGCGTACGAGAACCGCGAACAGCTCGTCGAGCACGTCCTGGTCCAGACCCGTCAGGCGCGCCTGCTCCAGGATCAGCTGGCCGTGCACGACGAGGGCGAAGAGCTGGCCGACGGCGAGCAGGAGGTCGAGGTCGCGGCTCTGCTCCTCGCCGGGGGCTGCCGTCCTGACGAACTCGCAGAGGGCGTCGGCCTGTTCGCGCAAGCGGGCGACGTTGGGCACCTCCGCGTACGCGTCATAGGCGGTGCGCCAGTCGTGGAAGCGGATCGCGCCCAGGCCGCGGGCGGGTCCCTGCCGGAAGAGGAAGTCGTCGTCGGCCGCGTCCAGGCGCGTCGGCACCGGCTCGTAATCGGCCGGATCCAGGAGGTGGTTGCCCATGAACTTGAGGATCAGGGCGAGGTTCACGTGGACCGTGCCCTCCAGCTTCGGCAGGCCCCGGATCTCGACGGCGGCCTGGGCGAAGTAGGTGTCCTTCTCGAAGCCCTTGGCGGCGATGACGTCCCACATCAGGTCGATGACCTTCTCGCCCTCCGTGGTCACCTTCATCTTCGTCATGGGGTTGAAGAGGAGGTAGCGGCGGTCGTCGGGGCCCGCCGAGCGGAAGTAGTCGACGGCGCGGTCACTGAACAGCTTCATCCCGACGAGGCGGACGTACGCGTCGGCCAGCTCGCGGCGCACGTGCGGGAAGGCGGTGACGGGGCGCCCGTACAGGATGCGGTTGTTGGCGTGGGTGACGGCCTCGTACATCGCGTGCTCGCAGATGCCGATCGAGGCGGTGCAGAGGTTGAACTTGCCGACGTTGACGGTGTTGAGGGCGGCGTCGAAGGCGGCACGGCCGGTGTGCAGGACGTCGTCGGGACCGACCGGATAGTTCTCCAGGCGGAACTCGCTGACGTACTTGGAGGAGTCGACGACGTTCTTGACCAGGTGGTAGGCGTCGTGGCGGCTGTCGGCGGCGAAGAAGACATAGCCGTCGGGGCCTTCGACGTCGGTGCGGCGGCCGAAGACGGAGACGAGGCCGGCCGCGTTGCCGTTGCCGATGTAGTACTTGGAGCCGCTGGCGCGGAAGCCGCCCTCACCGTCCGGCTCCAGGAGCATGTCGGTGGAGTAGATGTCGGCGCCGTGGGTCTTCTCTGACAGGCCGAAGGCGAACACCTCACCCTGGGACAGGAGTTCCGCAGCGCGCGCACGGGCGGCCGGGTTCTCGCTCTGCCAGACAGGACCCAGGCCGAGGATGGTGACCTGCCACGCGTACCAGTAGTCGAGCCCGTAGAAGCCGAAGATCTCGTTGAGGGCGGCGATGCGGGCGGTGTCCCAGCGTGCGTCCTCGTTGCCCTCGGCAGCGGCGGATTCCGGGGTGAGGAAGGTGGCGAACAGCCCCTCCTTGGCGGAGAACTCCAGGAAGTCGGCCAGCCAGGCCCGCGTGCGGTAGTCCTCGATCAGCTGCCGCTTGCCACGGGCCTCGAACCAGTCGACGGTCGCGCGCAGCAGCCTGCGGGTCTCGGGGTCGAACTGCTTCGGGTCGTAGGTGCGCGGGTTGAACAGCAGCGGGTCGGCCATGGTTGTTCGCCTTTCCGGCTCGGGAGGTTCGGTGAGGGGTGGTGGCGTGGAGCGTCCGGCCGTCTCAGCCCTGGGGGCCGAGCCGGTGGAGGGTGGCGAGCACGTCGTCGAGCCAGGCGAGCGTCATCCGTTCGTACGCGATGCCGCCGCGCAGCACGACATGCTGGAGTTCCTGCCCGGCATCGGGCGTGGCGGGCGCGTCGGGCCCGGTGAAGTCGCGCAGCTCCCCCGCGAGGTAGCGCGCGAGCCGCTCGGTGTGCGCCTGGCGGTGCCTCTCGACCTCGCGGATCAGCGCGATCGGGTCGTCGAAAGCCGCGCCGCGGATCTTCACGGCGAGCTCGTGTCGCACGCTCTCGGGCTCGATGGGCTCGTGCAGCCACTGGGAGAGCACGGACCGCCCGAGGGCGGTGACGGAGTACTCCTTCTTGTCCGGCCGCGCCTGCTGCGGAACCTCGCGGACGTCGATCCACCCGTCGCTCTCCATACGCTTGAGGACGCGGTAGATCTGCTGGTGGGTGGCGGTCCAGAAGTAGCCGATGGACCGCTCGAACCGCCGGGCCAGCTCATAGCCGGAGCCCGGCTTCTCCAGCAGCGAGACGAGAATCGCGTGCTCCAGTGCCATGCCCCGATCCTGCTATGCAACTCGTTGCATAAACAAGGGGCGCCGCCCTGGTGAGACACGGCTCACCCGGGCCGATCGGCGTCCGCCGCCAAGTGCCCGATGAACCATTCCCGGGCGGACTCGGCGACCTCGTCGAGGGCTCCGGGTTCCTCGAAGAGATGGGTGGCCCCCGGGACGATCTCGAGCCGGTGATCGCAGCGCAGTTCGGCCTGCGCCGCGCGGTTGAGGTCGAGCACCCTCGTGTCGTACCCGCCGACGATCAGCAGGGTCGGTGCGCGTACGTCGCCGAGGCGGGGCGCGGCGAGATCGGGCCGACCGCCCCGGGACACGATCGCGCCCACGTCCGCGTCGTCCGCGGCCGCCCGCAGCGCCGCCGCGGCCCCGGTGCTCGCCCCGAAGTAGCCGATGGGCAGGGCCTCGCGCTCCCGCAGCCAGCGGGTGGCCCCCGACAGCCTCGTGGCCAGGGTGTCGATGTCGAAGACGTTCGCCCGGTCGGCCTCCTCGGCCTGCGTGAGCAGGTCGAAGAGAAGCGTGCCGAGGCCCGCTTCGCGCAGGGCCGAAGCCACCGACCGGTTGCGCGGGCTGTGCCGGCTGCTGCCGGAGCCGTGGGCGAACATCACCACCGCCGGGGCCCCCTTGGGCAGCGCGAGGTCTCCGGTGAGGCGGACCCCGCCCGCATCCACGTCGACCTCGACCTCGGACTCGACCTCGACGGGGCCGGGCGCGCACCGGCCGTGCGGCCGGGCGGCCGCGGCCCGTGCCAGGCACGCGATCACTTCCTCGTCGGTGGTCTGCGAGAAGTCTCGGTACCACTGGCCCACGGAGCCGAACTGGTCCGGCGTGGACAAGCACACCACCTCGGCCGCCACCCGGCGCAACCGGTCCACGGTGTCCGCCGGAGCCGTCGGCGCGGCGAACACCACGCGGTCCGCGCCCGCCGCCCGTGCGATCCGGCACGCGGCGGTGGCCGTGGCACCGGTCGCGACCCCGTCGTCCACCACGACCACCGTGCGGCCCTCGATCACCTCACGGGGCCTCCCTGCCCGATACCGTCGCGCCCTCCGCCGCAGCTCCTGTTCCTCCTGGCGCTCGACCGCCGCGAGCTCGTCGGGCCGTATGCCGCAATGGCGCACGATCTCGTCGCTGATGACCCGCACATCGCCCTCGCCGATCGCGCCGAACCCCAGTTCCGGCCTGGTGGGGACGCCCAACTTGCGGACGACGATCACATCGAGCGGGGCGTGGAGCGCCCGCGCCACCTCGAAGGCCACCGGTACGCCACCTCGGGGCAGGCCCAGGACGACCGGGCTCTCCTCCCGCAGGTGCCGCACAGCTGCGGCGAGGCGGCGTCCCGCATCCACACGGTCGGTGAACAGCACAAGGCTCGCCCCATCTCAGGGAACGGAAAGAACCTCCCTGTCTTCGGAGTAACCCCGTTCACCGCATTTCGCAACCGGGGGCGGGTGCGCCGCGGACTCTCTGCGCGGCCGTGCGAGGGTGGCTAGCGTCGGTCGTATGGAACAAGTCGACGCGGTCCTGATCGACATCGACGGTGTGCTCACGGTCTCCTGGGAGCCGTTGCCCGGCGCAGTCGCGGCCATGGAGCGGCTGCGGGCCACGGGACCGCCTTTCGCGCTGGTCACCAACACGACCTCGCGGACCCGGGCCTCGATCTCCGCACGCCTCGCGGGAGCGGGGTTCCCCGTCACTGCCGACGACATCCTCACGGCTCCCACCGTCACCGCCGCATATCTGCGCGAGCGGCACCCGCGCGCCCGTTGTCTGCTGCTCAATGCCGGTGACATCTGGGATGACCTGAGGGGCGTTACGCTCGTCGACGAGTCCGACGCCGACGCGGATCCCCACCTGGACGTGGACGTGGTGGTCATCGGCGGCGCCGGAGACGCGTTCGGCTACGCGGCGCTCAACCGCGCCTTCCGGCACCTGCAGCGCGGGGCCGGCCTCGTGGCCATGCACCGCAACCTCTACTGGCGTACCGCCGACGGCCTCGACCTGGACACGGGCGCCTTCCTCCCCGGCCTCGAGCAGGCCGCGCGGGTCGAGGCAGAGGTCACCGGTAAACCCGCGGAGGCGTTCTTCGCCACCGCGCTCGCCCACCTCGGCGCCGACCGGTCCGCGACGCTCATGGTCGGCGACGACATCGAGTCCGACGTGCTCGCCGCCCAGCGCTGCGGGATCACCGGCGTCCTCGTCAAGACCGGCAAATACCTTCCCGAGACCCATCGGGCAGCCACCGGCACGCCGGACCACGTCCTCGACTCCTTCGCCGCCCTGCCCGACTTCCTGGAACGCCTGGCCACGAACTCCGATTGAGGCCGCTGCGACGCCGTCACGCTCCTGGCGGTCGATGCGCTCCAGCTCGCGTGGCCGGTCGGGGCGCCGAGCGTGAGGGCCAACGCGACGGCCGCGCAGGTGATCACGGTGCGCTTCAGTCGTGGCGTGGAGGGACGTGAGAGAGAACGAGAGGTTTCGGTCACGCAGCGACGCTACGAATCCACAGGTCAGGACGGCGCCGGAGACCCCCGTCACCGTCCATGATCACCCAAGGGGCCCCACAGGCCGCACCCTCACCCGGGGGCCCACGAGGGAATCGCGACCCTGCTCCATGCGACGGACCCATCTGCGCCGGCCGAACACCGCGCGGCCGGCCGGGCCCTCCTTCAGGACCTCGCCCCTGGGCTCGGTCCGCCTGACCCGGCCGTCCGCACAGCCACGGTCAGAAGCGCACCGCGTGTGAGATGCGCCGCCGCAGGGACTTGGCGCGCTGGGCCTCGTGGAAGCGGGAGTCCTGTTCCAGGACCTCCGTGGCCTGGCGCACCTTCGCTCCTGCCCGTTCGATCGCTTCGTCGAGCGGCATGACCAGCGGCAGGCCGAAGATCTCGACGATCCGCTCCACGCGTTCGCGGACGCTGCCGCCCACCACGTGGTAGGGGATCTGCAGCTCCTCAAGGGTCTCGATCAGCAGGTCGTCGGACATCTTCCGGAACTTCTCCGAGACCGGCCGGTGCCCGTCGGCCTTCATCTCGAACTCGACCGGCAGGTGCACGTAGGCGTCGTAGATCCGTTTGGCGCGGCCCTTGGCGACCGCGCCGTAGGCGTCCATGTACTGGCGGTAGAACCGCTTCACCGGGAGCCCGGCGACGTTCTTCACCGTACGCAGCAGCAAGTTCGCGCCGGGGTTGATGCCGACCCGCATGCGTGCCTCGCCGTAGATCCACTCGTGGATCACGGAGCCGTCCGAGATGAACGGCCCCTCCCCCGCCTCGTTGTGGATCCGCTCCTCGAGCCGACGCAACCCGAGCATCGTCAGTTCCATCGCGCTGAGTTCCTGGACCTGCTTGCCCGGAACCAGGTCCAGGAGGATCTCCCGGGACGTCATCGCGTGCGTGCGGGGAATGCCCGTCGCCATCGACAGCGTCTCGGTCGTGGTGCTCTTCCCGCTGGAGTACGTCCCGGAGATCGCCAGGTGCACACCGCGCTGCGGGGCTGTCCCGGTGTGGGTGTCGGTGTCGGTGTGCAGTGTCGGCGAGGGGCCGATGTCAGGTGTGGGGGTGCTCGTGTTCCCCATGGTGTGCTCTCTTCCCGTCGTGGGTGGGTGACCCCGGCCGGAGCCGGGGGTGTGGTCGTTGATGTGGTCAGGCGCCCAGACCCAGGCCGCCGCTGACCGGCAGGACCGCTCCGGTGACGTAGCGGCCCGATTCACCGGCGAGGTAGCGCACGGCGGCAGCCACGTCGGCCGCTTCTCCCACGCGGCCGAGCGGTGTGATGGCCAGCAGGTGGTCGCGTCGGCGATCGGTGATCTCCCGGCTCATGGCCGTGTCGATCAGGCCTGGCGCGACGATGTTGACCGTGATGTTCCGCGGGCCCAGTTCCCAGGCGAGGGAGCGGGCGATGCCGAGCATCCCGGCTTTGGCGGCGGCGTAGTTGACCTGGCCCGGCGCCCCGTACGCGTAGGTCATGGAGGAGATCAGCACGATCCGCCCCCAGCGCGCCCGCACCATGCCGCGCACGGCCCGTCGCACGGTGCGGAAGGCGCCGTGCAGATTGACGTCGACGACGTCCGTGAAGTCCTGCTCGTCCATGCGCAGGAACGGTCTGTCCCGGGTGATGCCCGCGTTGACGACGAGTACTTCGACCGGTCCGTGCGCGGCCTCTGCCTTCTCGAAGGCGGTGTCGATGCTCCGGGTGTCCGTCATCTCGGCGCGTACGGCGAGCAGTTCGCCGTCGGGCGGTGCGGTGTCCCTGTGCGTGACGGCGACGTGGTCGCCGTCTGCCGCCAGGGCGGTCGCCACGGCGAGTCCGATGCCGCGGTTGCCGCCGGTGACCATGACCGAACGTCCCATCAGTGACTCCCGGGGGCGGTGGCGGCTGCCGCGTACCGACCGCGGCGTTCTGCCGTCCGTCGGCCGGTGAGGGCCAGATTCTGCACGGCTGTCGCGACGATGAGGAGGCCGATCTCCCCCAGGCTGGGGAAGGGGAGGCTGGGGAAGGGGCCGCAGCCGGCCGCGGTGTCGGCGCGCCAGCCTGGGTTCACCGACTCCGCCGAGTCCGTAGGGTCCGCCGAGTCGGTAGGGTCCGTCGGGTTCTTCGGGTTCTTCGGGTTCATCGGGTCACCTCGCCGATCCGGTCGCCGCCGCGCAGGGGCGCGGCGCGTCGGCGAACAGGTGCTCCACGGCAGCCGCGAGGCGGTCCGCCGTCAGTGCGTTCGGCAGCAGCCGCCGGGCGAAGCGCGGGTTCAGCGGCGCTCCGTCGTGCCGTTCATCGATCAACAGCGGCGGCAGGAACGCCACCGGCGTACGGGACAGTGCCGCGTCGCTCTCCGCGAGGAAGCGCGCGGCGCGCTCCCTGTGTTCCTCGGGCAGCCAGTCGAGAAACGGCAGACGGACCTCCACGACCTCCTCGTCCGCGAGGTCTTCCGGGCTGTCTTCAGGGCCGTCTTCAGGGCCGTCTTCGTGGCCGTCTTCCGCCTTGTCGAGCAGTAGCAGACGGGGCGCCGCCTGCCATTCCTCGCGCAGCACGGGGACGCGGCATCGTGCCTCGTCGAGGAGGACCAGCAGCGGCCGTTCACCGTCCAGGTGCTCGCGCACCTCGGCACGCTGCTCCGCGTCCGGCCAAAGTCCCATCGGTGTCCACTGCCTCATTTTCGTCCCGGCAGCATCCTGTTCCCAGAGCATGCGAGCGGGTCCTTCGAGTACGACGAGCACGTCCCCTAATCGGAGCGTGGGCGTAAAGCGCATGATCTATTTCCCCCGTTGCGTTTCTTGCGTGTAACTCTGGTGCCAATTGAGCGTGAAGGTGTTGCTCAGGGCGCACGGGACCGTAATTCACCTGCTCATGTATTCCGGCGCGCCGGAATACATGCAAGGAGCGGACAAATTCGGCCCGGTTGCTCGGTCACGCGGTCACGCGACGGCAGGCAGACGGTGTGCGAGCCAGCAACGGCCGTCGATCCCCGCGAAGTCGTCGACCGCCAGTTCCGCGGTGCGCCAGCGGGCATCGCCCATGGACAGGAGCCGGGAGTTCGCGGTGCTCACGGTCGGCGTGAAGCTGTGCCCCAGGGGGCGCACCGGTGTTGCCGCGCCGATGACGAAGCGCCTCATCCAGAGCGTGTCGCTGTTGCCGCGGGACAGACCGTCCTGTGCATAGAGCAGGACCTGGGCCAGCTGGGCCACGCCCACGAGGGCGTCGACCATGGAGACCGAGGGCCCGTACGCCGCTTCCGCTCCGCATGCGGGCGCGTCCTGCTCCGTGGCGACGACGCGCTGCAGCCCTCGGACCTCCTGCCGGTCGAGGTCGACGCGGACCTGCTCCGCGTACTGTTCGCGCTGCTTGTAGCCCACGCCGTAGTGGCGGGCTCGTGCTGGTCCGAGCGCCTGCTTCTCATCGGCGTACATGGCCGGTGCCCCCGCAC
This sequence comes from Streptomyces sp. A18, assembly GCF_059026065.1. Lineage (NCBI taxonomy): Bacteria > Bacillati > Actinomycetota > Actinomycetes > Kitasatosporales > Streptomycetaceae > Streptomyces > Streptomyces sp. A18. Next base: position 198,005 of record NZ_JBWLKL010000005.1, read on the forward strand.
CGCCCCCCTGTTCGTGCACGAGTGTGCAGCGCACTTTCAGGCGCCCGACCCGGCAGTCGAACGTACTGGCCAGCGTGGAGCGTTCCCCGGTCGGACCGTCGACGGCGATCAGCCTGCCGTGCACGGGGAAGTCCGCGAGGTCCTCATGGGGTGTGCTGCCGGCGCGTACGTCGGCGTGGCGCAGCCAGATCCTGCGCCGCTCGGCGGCGCCGAGCCCGAAGGCCCGGCGGATGTGCGTCTCCGCCAGGTTCGCGGCGAGCACCAGTGCGTCGATGCTGCTCAGGTGCGGCCGCAGCTCGCCGGCGCCGGTCTTGCGGGACCAGTCGCGCGGATAGGTGAGTGTGCCGCGCGCGGTGACGAACGCTCCCGGCTCGGCGGAGCCGTCGGTGGTGATGTTCTTGAGGCTTTGCGTGACGCGTTTGTATCCGCTTCCGAAAAAGCGTGAGCTGCCGGGTCCGAGGCAGCTGTCCAGAGATCCGTACAGTAATTCCTTGTTGCTCATTCCCCGTTTACCTTCCCCCGTGTCGCGAGCCACGCGGCCCGGACAGAAAAAGACTATCCAGCAGGGAAAGAGAAAAGCAATTAGTCAAGGGATTCTGTGACGGCCTCCACAGATCCACATAAAGAGAACCTCAAAAAGGGATCCATCAATTCCGATTGCGCCGGTCGTGCCGGATCAATTCCCGAATACGCAGGACATCACTCGCAGGCGATCACGCGCGGCCAGCGGTCGGCGAGCAGATCGCCGAGCAGTGCGCGCAGCCGCTCACGCTCCCGCTCGGGCACGGCGGACAGGAAGTCCCGCTCCACGGCGTCGACGGCTTGCCCGGCGCGCTCGAGTGCCTCGCGGCCGTCGTCGGTGAGGCTCAGGATGTAGCGCCTGCGGTCCGACGGGTTGCGCCGCCGCTCCACATGGCCGGCCTGCTCCATCTCGTCGATCAGGGCCACCATGGTCGTCGGGTCGAGATGGAGCAGTCTGCTCAGGTCCTGCTGCGACAGGCTCAGATCGCTCTCCAGCGCCGCGAGTACGTAGAAGTAGCGCAGGCGCATGCCCTGCGCCATGAGTACCCGCTCCGCGTCCTCCATCAGGATCGATCCGGCCTTGTTCAGCAGATAGCCGGTCCTGCGGACGAGGGGGAAGTCGAGCCCGGCGGGTTGCGCCGGGGTGGGCGTCGCCTGTGTCATCCGGGCCGTTCCCCTCTACTGCCGAATCTCGGTGAGGCGACCGGATCTGGGGATGCCTTTTTCGGTGATTCCGAACATCCCCGGCGCCGATCGTCGATCACGTCAAGGGTACTGGCGGTGACACCGGCCTCCAAGGCCGGTGTCACGCCAGGTGCTTGCGACCGATCGGGGCGGGTAGCCCGGCCCGTCTCCGACCGGGCTACCCATCTCCCCCGGCACGAACGGACTGGGCCACGACCGGCAGTCGGGCGCCATCGTCCGCCAAGTCCCCTTGCACGTCGGTCGCGTTCACCGCAGCCCGGCCCTCGCCGTCCACGCTCTCGCCCCGGGCGCTCTCGTGCAGGTCGCGTGTGCGAATGAAGACGAATCCCACGATCGCGCCGACGGCCGCTATGGCCGCGCACACGAACATCACGTCGGTGAGGCCGTCCACGAAGGCTGTGCGGGCCGCCACTTCGAGGGCGGGCGCCAGCTCCGCGGGCGCCCGGCTCGCGGCTTCCGCGCCGCCGCCCGCCGCCACGGCCTCACCGAACTCATGCACATCAGGGCCCAGTTGGCTCCCGGCCCCGGACTGCGCGAAAAGGTCGGTCACCCTGCCCTGGAACGCGGCGCCGAACCCCGCGATACCGATGGCGACGCCCACCTGCTGGAACGTCTCGTTGATCCCCGAGGCCATGCCCGCCTTGGACGGTTCCACGACGGCGATGGACAACGACGCGCGCGGCGGGTTGAAGAGCCCCATGCCCAGGCCGATCCCGAACATGCTCGGCAGCAGCGCGGTCCAGGAAGTGTCCGGGCCGGTGAGCGCGACCAAGGAGAGGCCGAGCGCGATGAGCGCGAGAGAAGCTCCCATCAGCAGCCGCTGCGGCACCCTGGTGGTGAGCGATCCCGAGACCGCGGCGGCGACGAAGAGCGTCGCGGTCAGCGGAAGGAACCGCAGGCCGGTCTCCCACGGCGAGTACGCGAGCACGTTCTGCACGTACGACACCAGGAGGAAGATCGCGGACATGGTCGCGGCGGCGCACAGCAACGTCACGACCGACACCCCGTTGAACGTCCTGTTCCTGAACAACGACAGCTGGAACATGGCCCGTTCGCCCCGGCGCTTCTCGACGAAGCCGAACGCAGCGAGGAGCGCCACGGAGGCCACGAACATGCCGACGATGGGGGCACTGCCCCAGCCCTCGGCCTCTCCTCGCAGCAGTCCGAGGACGAGCAGAGTGAGTGCGCCGGTGAAGAGCACCAGGCCCCACCAGTCGACGGCGGGGGCCGACTCCACGCGGGACTCGCGCATCCGCAGCGCACTCACCACCATGGCGAGCAGGCCGACCGGAACGTTCACCAGGAAGATCCAGCGCCAGCTCAGTCCATCGGTGAGCGCGCCCCCGATGAGCGGTCCGAAGGCGATGGACAGGCCGACCACTCCACCGAAGACACCGAACGCCTTGCCTCGGTCCTTGCCCTGGTACTCCTGTCCGATCAGGGCGGGCCCGACGGCGAACAGGACTGCTCCTCCCAGCCCTTGGACCCCGCGGGCCACGGAGAGAACGGCGGCATCGTCCGCGAGGCCGCAGGCGAGCGAAGCCGCAAGGAACACGACGAAGCCGATGTTGAAGACGCGCTTGCGCCCCAGCCGGTCCGCCAACGATCCGGCCGTCAGCAGGACGGCGGCGAGGCCGAGGGCGTACGCGTCGAGTACCCACTGCAGCGAGGTGAAACTCGCGTCGAACGCGTCCCTGATGTCGGGCAGCGCCACATTCACCACGGTCAGGTCGAGCAGAAGCATGAACGTGGCCACGCACACCACGGCCAGGGTCCACCCCCGCCCGCCCGCCGACGTCGTTCGTCCAGACATCATTCCCCCGAATCCAGAATGATCTGATACTCAAATCATCGATGTTTCCAATGATTTGAGAAGCTACGAACGCACCCGGCGCCTGTCAACGGACCGCGCGCGTCTCGGCCATGATCCGACCGGATCCCGCCGCACCACGCCGCCGGAGGCCGGTCACTTGCCCGGCCGGTACCTCCGCTCGACATGCCCCTCGAGGTCGTCGCGGTAGAAGTAGACGGGCCGCAGCTTGCCCTGCGCGTAGCGTTCGGCCTGGTCGTCGAAGTGCGGCGAGTCGGGATGCCCGCTGCCGCCTCCCACCTTCACCGCCCAGGCGCGCAGCCGCGGTCCGAACTCCACCACCGCCACGAAGCTGTTGCCGCTGGTGCCGTAGTAGCGCTTCGTTCCCTGGTAGCGCATCGCACCGAACGACGCGAGTGAGCCCCATCGCGCCGAGGTGAACGGCACGGAAATACTGGGCTTGTCGTCGCTGAACTCCTGGACGACCGAACCGTCGTTGCGCTGATAGCGGTTGATGTGGCCCCACGGCACCTTCCAGCCGCCGAAGTCCTGTGTCAGCCGCTCCACCGCCGTCTGGAGCGCCCCGAGCCGCTGCTCGTCGGAAGCGCGCTCGGCCATGTAGTCCCACACCGACATACCGGCGTCCACGGCCGACTTGGACGTGAGCGCCCACAGCGCATCACCCCAGAACACGGCCAGCGACGTCGCGGTCGACCGCTCGGCCCAGCGGTGGTCCCAGCCGCGCAGCAGGGCGACCGGCCCGGCCAGCTCCGCCTTCTGCCCGTTCCCTGCGGGCAGTTGACCCCATGCGGCGACGAGTCCCGGCAGCAAGCGGGCGAAGGCGGTGAGGTACGGGTCGAAGGCGGCCGCCATCAGTCTCTGCGGCGTGAAGTCGTCGCGCGCGGACAGCACCCGGATCGCCTGCGGGCCGCGGGGGTTCTCTCCGGCCCGGTCGAAGTAGCGCGGGTAGTCGTCCGCGTCGGGGCTGTCCGCGCCGGCGGCGGTCCAGGGCCAGTTGTTCGTGTTGAAGGCCCAGCCGTTCCTCGGGGTCACGGCCTGCGGCATGCTCGCGAGGCTGTGCAGGCCGCGCCAGTCGGTCGCCGGATCGCTGCCGTCGACGGGTTCGGAGAAGTCGAAGCGGTCATCGCGCACCGGCATGAACTGCGGCATCAGGAAGGCGATGTCGCCCTTCGAGTCCGCGAAGAGTGTGTTGTTCGAGCTGTTCGCCCTGAGGCCCGCGACCCGGAGATAGCCCTCGTAATCCCGCGTCTTGGTGCGCAGGAAGCTCTGCTTGAGCGCTTCCAGGGGCTTGTTCATCAACGCGCACGTGATCCACCTGCCGTCCGCCTCGCGAACGACCGGGCCGTGGTGGGTGGCGAAGGTGGTGAAGCTGCGCTCGTCCTGCCCGCCGTCCGCGGTACGACAGGACAACGTGATCTTCTTTGTCGTCACCGGGCGCAGCTCATCGCCGTAACGGTAGGAACGGCTGCCGTCCGCCCCGGTCACGATCCGCTCGGCGAACTCGTCGACGTTGTCGACGCCACTCGTCGTGTGCATCCACCCCGTGTGCGCGTTGAAGCCCTGGTAGACGAAGAACTGCCCCCAGGTCGCGGCGCCGTAGACGTCCAGTCCGTCACCGCTGGTCACATGCTGCTCGGAACGGAAGAAGAAGCTGGTGTGGGGGTTGATGAGGAGCAGCGCACGGCCGTCCCGCGTACGATGCGGCGCGATCGCCATGCCGTTCGATCCCGTGGGTTCCCGGAGCAGCAACCCGCGTTCCTCGTCGGTCATCGGCACCGCCCGCTTGCCGTAGAAGGCCTCGAGCTGGCTGAGCGGAACCGATTCGATGTTGCCGCCGATGCTGCCTTCCGAGAAGCTCAACGGCATCCACGGCTCGAACCGCTCGAGCACGCGCGGACGTACCTCGGGGTGCGTCGCCAGGTAGTAGTTCAGCCCGTCCGCCCAGGCCCGCATCAACGCGCGCAGCCAGACCGGTGTCTTCGCGTACTCCTTCTTGAGGGCTGCGGGGTCGAGGAACAGCCGCTGGCGCAGGTCCTGCCAGATCGCGCTCTCACCCTCCGCCTCGGCAAGACGGCCGAGGGCGACCAGATAGTTGCGTTCGATCCGGTTGAAGTCGTCCTCGGCCTGGGCGTACATCATCCCGAACACGGCATCGGCGTCACTCTCGCCCACCACGTGCGGAACGCCCCAGTCGTCGCGGGTGATCGTCACGCGTGCCGCGTGTCCGCGCCAGCGGGCCGCATCGGGCAGCGACCGCTCCGGTGCCGCGGACGCGGCACCGGACGGAACACCTGCCGCCACAACGGCAAGCCCGGCCGCACCACCCAGGACGCGACGTCGGCTCACCTCGGTGTTCTGCGCGTGGCTCATGAGTTGCTCCACCTTCCGTCAGGAAAAGAAGTCATCGCGAGGCCGGCCCGCGTGCGCAGTCCTATCCATGGGGCGACGGACTGACAAGACCGCGAACCCCGTCAAGTGGAAGATGCTCATCCGTCCCGCGCCGGGACGGAAGGGCCTCAGGCCGACCTCAAGAGCTCGCGAGGAAAGTGAGACGAACCTTGCGCTGTGGGTTGTCCCTGTTCGTGTCCACCAGGCACACCGACTGCCACGTGCCCAGCTCCAGTTGCCCGCCCACCACCGGCAACGTCGCGTGCGGCGGCACCAGTGCGGGCAGGACGTGGTCGCGGCCGTGGCCGGGGCTGCCGTGGCGGTGCTGCCAGCGGTCGTCGGCCGGGAGCAGGGTGTGCAGGGCGGCCAGCAGGTCGTTGTCGCTGCCCGCGCCCGTCTCCAGGATCGCGACACCCGCGGTCGCGTGCGGGACGAAGAGGTTGAGCAGGCCGTCACGGCCGGCCGCCGCCTCGCGCAGGAAGCTCCGGCAGTCGCCGGTGAGGTCGAAGACCGTCTCCGCCGAGCCGGTGGTGATGTTCAGAACATGTGTGGTGAAAGCGTCAGACATGGGCCCATCCTCTCTCGCGCCACTCCCATTCGCTGATATTCGGCGTCCGCCTTTCGAGACGCCATTGACCGTACGCGGACGATCTCGCTACGTTCTGCGGCATGTTGCGTTCAGCCCTGCTCACCACGCGCGGTCACATCGACCTGCTGCGGGTGGCCTCTGCTGCGTGTCGCCGCGGCTGCTGACCTCGCCTCAGCCCGCTTCCACTTCTCACCCTTCGCCCTTCTGGGCCCTGCTGCCCGCGCACGGTTGATTGCGCCGTCCCGCGCGTAGGCCTTTCGGGCATCCCTCCCTCCTGCCGTGGAGCACCCTTGAGCATCAGCCATGCCCCGCCGGATTCCGCGTCCGACATTTCGGGTATATCCAAGTCCGACGGTCCCGCCTCGGGCGTCCGAGACGCCGAAGACGCCCGATCGGCCAAGACCGATCTCGTTCCCATCGTCCCCTCCTCCACCCGTCTCACCCGCGTCCCCCGCTGGCTGCGCCGCACCTCCGGCCCTCTCGCACTCCTCGCCCTGTGGCAACTCCTCAGCTCCACGGGGGTGTTGACCGACGACATCCTCGCCTCGCCGGGCACCATCGCCTCAGTCGCCCGCGATCTCCTCGGCGACGGTTCGCTGACCTCGGCCATGGGGGTGTCCCTGCAGCGGGTCGCGGTGGGGTTGCTGCTCGGCACCGTCGTCGGGACCTCGCTCGCGCTCGTCTCGGGGCTCTTCCGCGTCGGCGAGGACCTCGTCGACGCCAGCGTGCAGATGCTGCGCACCGTGCCGTTCGTCGGACTCATCCCGCTGTTCATCATCTGGTTCGGCATCGGCGAGGCGCCCAAGGTCGCCATCATCACGCTGGGTGTCTCGTTCCCGCTCTATCTGAACGTGTACGCGGGAATCCGCGGGGTCGACTCACAACTCATCGAGGCCGGGGAGTCCCTGGGCCTCTCCCGGTGGGGGCTCGTGCGCCACGTCATCCTCCCGGGCGCCCTGCCGGGGGCGATGACCGGGCTGCGGTACTCCCTGGGCATCGCCTGGCTCGCCCTCGTCTTCGCCGAGCAGATCAACGCGGACTCCGGGATCGGCTTCCTGATGGTCCAGGCGCGTGACTTCCTGCGGACCGACGTGATCGTCGTCTGCCTGATCGTCTACGCCTTCCTCGGCCTCATCGCCGACTTCATCGTCCGCACCCTCGAAAGGCTGCTGCTGCAATGGCGACCGACGTTCACCGGCCGGTGACCCCCACCGAAACCTCGCCCGACTCACCCACCGAACACACCACTTCGGCCGTACGTGTCGAAGGGCTTACCCGCTCCTTCGACGGGCGCGCCGTCATCGACCAGCTCGATCTCGACGTGCGGCCGGGTGAGTTCGTGGCGCTGCTCGGGCGCAGCGGCTGCGGCAAGTCGACCCTGCTGCGCATCCTCGCCGGGCTCGACCGGGACATCGAGGGGACCGTCCTCGTGCCGCGCCGCAAGGCCGTCGCGTTCCAGGCACCCCGGCTCATGCCCTGGAAGCGCGTGTGGCGCAACGTCCTGCTCGGCCTGAAGGGAAAGCCCGAACGCGTTGTCGCCGAGCGGGCGTTGGAGGAGGTCGGTCTCAGGCACCGCACGAACGCCTGGCCCAAGACTCTCTCCGGCGGAGAGGCCCAGCGTGCCTCGCTGGCCCGCGCCCTGGTGCGTGAGCCGGATCTGCTGCTGCTCGACGAGCCGTTCGGCGCGCTCGACGCGCTCACCCGCATCAAGGCCCAGCGTCTCGTCGACGAACTGTGGCAGCGCCGCGGCTGCGCCGTCCTGCTCGTCACGCACGACGTCGAGGAAGCCGTGCTCCTGGCCGACCGGGTGCTCGTCATGGACGAGGGGGTCATCGCGTACGAGACCGAGGTCGATCTGGACCGGCCGCGCGGCATCTCCGATCCGCGCTTCGCCGAGCTGCGTGCCGAACTCCTGCAGCGCCTGGGCGTCGACGCCCCCGCCGCCTCGGAAGCGGGCGCCGCTGCCTGACCGGCCCGCACACCTCCCCGTGAACAGCACGAACACACTGAACGGACTCACCATGCGACGACACATCGCCGCCCCAGCCCTGCTCCTCCCTCTGGCCCTGCTGCTCGCCGCCTGCTCCGGCTCCTCGTCCGCGAGCACCTCGTCCGCCGGCGCCGGCGGCGGGGCCGACGGCAAGGGCTCGCTCACCCTCAACGTCGGGGACCAGAAGGGCGGTTCGGAGGCCGTACTGCGCGCGGCGGGGGAGCTCGACGACCTGAAGTACAAGATCCGCTGGTCCACCTTCACCTCCGGGCCGCCCCTCCTGGAGGCCGTCAACGCCGAGGCCGTGGACATCGGTGCCGTCGGCAACACGCCGCCCGTCTTCGCCGCCGGAGCGAACTCGAAGATCTCCGTGGTGGCCGCGACCCACGGCACCGCGGCGGGCGAGGCGATCCTCGTCCCGAACGACTCGCCGCTGAAGAAGCCTTCGGACCTCAAGGGCAAGTCCGTCGCCGTGGCCCAGGGTTCGTCGGCGCACTACCAGCTGATCGCCTCCCTGAAGAAGGCCGGGCTCGGCTTCAAGGACGTCGACGTCAAGTATCTGCAGCCGGCCGACGCGCTGGCCGCGTTCACCAGCGGCAAGGTGGACGCCTGGTCCGTCTGGGATCCGTACACCTCGCAGGTCCTGGAGAGCAAGAAGGGCCACGTCCTGACCGACGGCGACGGCCTGGTGAACGGCCTCAACTTCCAGGTGGCGGCGCCGGGCGCGCTCAGGGACAAGAAGAAGTCCGCGGCGATCGACGACTACCTCAAACGGCTGCAGAGGGCCCAGGCCTGGGTCTACGAGCACCCGGAGGCCTGGGCGAAAGTCTGGGCGAAGGACACCGGCCTGCCCTACGAGGTCGCGCTCGCGGCCGTCAAGCGCAGCAACGGCACGCGGGTGCCGGTGGCCGTGGACAAGAACGTGATCACCTCCGAGCAGGAGATCGCGGACACCTTCACCGACCAGAAGCTCATCCCGCGCCGCATCGACTTCGGTGACTTCGTCGACACCCGCTTCAACGGCGATCTGCCGCCCTCGACCAGCACGCCGCGCACGTACGACAAGGAGTCCTGACGATGACCGTCCACCTCAACTGGTTCCTGCCGACCGGCGGCGACGGCCGCACCCTGGTCGACCGGCACGCCTACACCGACGGCGGCGTCAAGCGCTCCCGTGTCACCCCGGTCAGCGGGGTGCGGGCGCCCGACATCGACTATCTGATCCAGATCGCCAAGGCGGCCGAGCAGTTGGGCTTCGAGGCGGTGCTCACGCCGACCGGCACCTGGTGCGAGGACGCCTGGCTGACGACGGTCGCGCTGGCCCAGCACACGGAGCGGCTCAAGTTCCTGGTGGCGTTCCGGCCCGGCGTCATCTCCCCCGTGCTCGCCGCGCAGATGGCGGCCACGTATCAGCGCATCACGCGCGGCAGGCTGCTCCTGAACGTCGTCACGGGCGGCGACTCGACCGAGCAGCGGCGCTTCGGCGACCATCTCGACCACGATCGCCGCTATGCCCGTACGGACGAGTTCCTGTCGGTCGTCCGCGGCGTGTGGGGCGGGAAGCCCTTCGACTTCCACGGCGAGCACTATGCCGTGGAGGGCGGTCTGACCGCGCTGCCGCCGGACCCGCTGCCGGAGATCTTCTTCGGGGGGTCGTCGGCGGCGGCCGGTCCGGTAGCGGCGCGGCACACGGATGTGTATCTGACGTGGGGTGAGCCGCCGGAGCAGGTCGAGCAGAAGATCGACTGGATTCGCGGGCTCGCCGAGGAACAGGGCCGCACGGTGCGGTTCGGGATCCGGCTTCACACCATCTCGCGTGATTCCGCCGCCGAGGCCTGGGCCACCGCGAACCGGCTGCTCGACGATCTCGACCCGGACACCGTCGCCGCCGCGCAGCAGGCACTCGGCCGCAGCGAGTCCGTCGGTCAGCGGCGGATGCTGGCGCTGCACGGCGGTACCCGTGACGACCTGGAGATCTCGCCGAACCTGTGGGCGGGCGTCGGTCTCGTGCGGGGCGGCGCGGGCACCGCGCTCGTCGGCAGCCACGCGGACGTCGCCGACCGGATCGAGGAGTACCACGCGCTCGGCGTCGAGCACTTCGTCCTTTCGGGCTACCCGCATCTGGAGGAGGCGTACTGGTTCGGCGAGGGCGTGATCCCCGATCTGGCGGCGCGCGGGCTGCTGGCCCGGATCCCGGCGTCGCAGCTGTCCGGGGTGCCCGCGGCGAACGGGCGCCCGGCCTCCGCTCCGGGCGGCGCCCCGCTCCTGGTGGCGGGCGGGCGCTGACACGGCAGGCACGGACGCCGGTGCGGGAAGATCCCGGGCCCCGATGGAGTTAGTAGAAGCGTGAACGACATTGGGGCACGGGACGCGGCCGCACACGAGGCGGCTCAAGCGGCACAAGAGGTGGACGCGGTCGTCATCGGCGCCGGGCAGGCGGGCCTGTCCAGCGCCCATCACCTGCGCAGGGTCGGCTTCGAGCCGGACCGGGACTTCGTCGTCCTGGACCACTCGCCCCGGCCCGGCGGCGCCTGGCAGTTCCGCTGGCCCTCGCTCACCTACGGGAAAGTGCACGGCATGCACTCACTCCCCGGCATGGAGCTGACGGACGCCGACCCCGCGCGGCCCTCGTCGGAGGTCATCCGGGAGTACTTCGAGGAGTACGAGCAGCGCTTCGACCTGCGGGTGCACCGGCCCGTCGACGTACGGCGCGTGCGCGGGGGCGACAGCGGGCGGCTGCTCGTCGAGACCTCGGCCGGCATCTGGGCGACCCGCACTCTGATCAACGCCACGGGTACGTGGGACCGGCCGTTCTGGCCGCGCTATCCGGGGCAGGACACCTTCCGCGGGCGGCAGTTGCACACGGCCGTCTATCCGGGGCCCGAGGCCTTCAAGGGGCAGCGGGTGATCGTCGTGGGCGGCGGGGCGTCCGGCACACAGCATCTGATGGAGATCGCTCCGTACGCCGCCGAGACCACCTGGGTGACCCGGCGGGAGCCGGTCTTCCGCGAGGGGCCGTTCGACGAGAACTGGGGCCGCTCGGCCGTCGCGATGGTCGAGGAGCGGGTGCGCCAGGGGCTGGCGCCGCGGAGCGTGGTGTCCGTGACCGGGCTGCCGGTCAACGACGCCATCCGGCAGGCACGAGCCGACGGAGTGCTCGACCGGCTGCCGATGTTCGACCGCATCACGCCCAGCGGTGTGGAGTGGAACGACGGGCGGCGGGTCGATGCCGACATCATTCTCTGGGCCACCGGATTCCGGGCGGCGATCGAGCACTTGGCGCCGCTGCGGCTGCGCGAGGCGGGCGGCGGCATCCGGATCGAGGGCACCCGCGCCGTCGCCGACCCCCGCGTTCACCTGGTGGGCTACGGGCCGTCGGCCAGCACCATCGGCGCCAACCGCGCGGGGCGGGCGGCCGTGCGGGACATCCAGCGGCTGCTGGCGCAAACACCGGTCACGGTGTGATGCGAGGCCGTCGTTGACGGCAGGCGCCGGACGCCAGGGGCCGGCACGATCCGGGCGTTGACGAGGATCGTGCCGGCGTGCGTTCCGGGTGCGCGTGTGCCTGACGCCTGCTAGCTGTCCTGCTTCTTCTCGCCCTCGCCCTTGCCCTTCTCCGTGTCCTTGCTCTTGTTCTGGTTGAACTCCGCCACGTTCTTCTGCTGCTCCTCGAAGTTCGACGTGAAGCGGGTGTCCCCCGGCTTCACCGTCACGAAGTACAGCCAGTCGCCCTGCGTCGGGCTGATCGCCGCGCGCATCGCCTCGTCGCCGGGGTTGCCGATCGGGGTGGGAGGTAGACCCATGCGCGTGTAGGTGTTGTACGGGCTGTTGATCTTTGTGTCGCGGTCGCGGGTGTTCAGCGTCGAGCGGTTCAGGGCGTAGTTGATCGTCGAGTCCATCTGCAGCGGCATGCCCTGCTCGAGGCGGTTGTGGATGACCCTGGCCACCTTCCCCATGTCCGCCTTGGAGCCTGCCTCGGCCTCGACCATGCTGGCGATGATGACGGTCTGGTAGACGTTCAAGGCGTTGCGGTCGGCACCCGCCGTGACCTGGCCGCCGTTGAACTTCTTGGTGGCCGTGTTCACCATGTACGAGAGCATGGACGTGGGAGTCGCCTGGTCGCTGATGGGATAGGTCGCCGGGAAAAGATAACCCTCTGGGTTTCCGCCCGCGTCGTTGGGGAGTTTGAGGCCGGCCTTGGGAATGGCCTTCTTCGTGGTGCCGTCCGGCACACCGAGGGCCTTGTCGACAGCCCCGTATACCTGGCCCGAGCGCCAGCCCTCCGGGATGGTCAGCGACTCGGGGCGTGCGCTGTCGTCCGGGAGCAGCAGCGGCACCGTAACGGCGGTGACCGCCGCGACGGCTCCGGTCGCGATCAGGGCGATCCGCCCCCGACGCGTCAGTCGAATCCTGCCCCGGCGCGGAGTCTTGGTCTGCAGCATGCGGGCACGGTATCCCGCGAAAGCGGACAAACCGTGCATATCTTCATTTTGCTGGCTCCAGTTGGGCGTCTCTTCGGACCAGGGCGGCGTAACGGCCGTCCCTCTCCAGGAGCTCCTCGTGCGTGCCTCGCTCGGCGGTGCGGCCCGCGTCCAGGACCACGATCTGGTCGGCGCCGCGGACCGTCGAGAGCCGGTGGGCGATCGTGAGCGTCGTCCGGTCGGCGGACAGGGCGTCGATGGCGTCCTGCACCGCGTGTTCGGTGTGCGTGTCCAGGGCGCTGGTCGCCTCGTCCAGGATGAGCACGGGCGGATCGCGCAGGATCGTGCGGGCGATGGCCAGGCGCTGCTTCTCGCCGCCGGAGAAGCGGTGGCCGCGCTCGCCGACCACGGTGTCGTACCCGTCCGGCAGGGACGCGATGTGGTCGTGGATCTGTGCCGCGGTCGCGGCCGCGACCAGTTCCTCGTGCGTGGCGTCGGGCTTGGCGAAGCGCAGGTTCTCGGCGACCGAGGCATGGAAGAGATACGTCTCCTGGGAGACGACGCCGACGGCGCGGGCCAGCGTGTCGAAGTCCAGGTCACGCACGTCCACCCCGTCGATCGTGACGCGGCCGCCCGTCACGTCGTACAGCCGCGGCACCAGGTAGCTGAGGGTCGACTTGCCCGAGCCGGTGGGGCCGACCACGGCCAGACTGCCGCCCGCGGGGACGGCGATGTCGATGCCGTCGAGGATCGGGCGGCTCTGACCGCCGTCGCCCTCCCCGTCGTAGCGGAACTCGACGTCCTCGAAGCGGACTTCGCCCTTGATCTTGTCCAGGCGCACCGGGCGCTCGGGCTCGGTGATGTCGATGGGCAGGTCCAGATACTCGAAGATGCGCTGGAAGAGCGCGAGCGAGGTCTGGATCTGCACGCCGGTGGTGAGCAGGCTCACGGTCGGCCGGAACAGGCCCTGCTGGAGCGAGACGAAGGCGACGAGCGTGCCGATCGAGACCGTCGGGCCGCCCATCTGGAAAGCGAGGCCCGCGGTCCAGTAGATGACGGCGGGCATGGCGGCCATGACGATCGAGATGACGGCCATGCGCCAGCGACCCGCCATGTTCGACCGGACCTCGAGGTCGACGAGACGCTCGGACTCGTCGGAGAAGGACTTGGTCAGGGAGTCGGCGCGACCCATCGTGCGGCCGAGCAGGATGCCGCTGACAGAGAGTGATTCGGTGACCGTCGCGGCCATCGCGGCCATCTGCTTCTGGCGCTGCGTGGCTATCTTCTTGCGCTCACGGCCGACCCGGCGGCTGATCCACACGAAGACGGGCAGCAGGAGAAGCGAGACGACCGTCAGGCGCCAGTCGAGGGCGAGCATCGCGACGATGGTGGCGATCACGCTCGTGAGGTTCGAGACCAGGGAGGTGGCGGTGGAGGTGACCGTCGCCTGCATGCCGCCGATGTCGCTGGCGATGCGGGACTGGACCTCACCGGTGCGGGTCCTGGTGAAGAAGGCGAGCGACATGCTCTGCAGGCGGCCGTAGACCGCGGTGCGCAGGTCGTGCATGACGCGCTGGCCGACCGTCGTACTGATCAGGGTCTGCAGGACGCCGAAGATGCTGGTGACGACCGCGCTGAGGATCATTCCGAGGGCGAGCAGGCTCAGCAGGCCCGTCCGTCCCTGCGGGATCGCGGTGTCGAGGATCTCCTTCAGCAGGAAGGGGGTGGCGACCGAGACCAGGGAGGCGGCGCCGACCAGCAGGCCGACGATCGCGAGGCGGGCGCGGTAGGGGCGGAAGAGGCGCAGGATGCGGCGGATCTGCCGCGGCTGTTCCTCTTGGCCGGGGGCCAGGGGCTGCGGTGTCCACTTGGGTTCGTCGGGACGCAATGGGCTCCTACGGGAGGTGAGAGGAGAGTCGGCGGACAGCCGACAATGATTGGGGGAGCATAGCTCACTGTTACCTATACTCACAATGCAAAGGTCCTGATAATGTTCCCGCATGAACACCCCGGACGCCGACGGACTGCTCGCAGAACAGCTGCTGCGGCTGACCCGCAGGCTGCACCGCATCCAGAAGCGCTATCTGGTGCCGATCGGCATCACCCCGGCCCAGTCCCGCCTGCTGCGCACCCTCGTGCACTACGAAGAACCGCCGCGCATGGCCGACCTCGCCCAGCGCCTCGAAGTGGTCCCGCGCGCCGTGACGAGTCTGGTGGACGGCCTGGAGGCCGGTGATCTCGTGCGCCGGGTCCCCGATCCCACCAACCGCCGGGTGATCCGCATCGAGCTCACGGACGCGGGACGCACGGCGCTGCGGGAGCTGCGCAGCGCGCGCCGGGCCGCCGCAGAGGACATCCTGGCTCCACTGGACGCCGAGCAGCGCGAGCAGCTGGGCGGCCTCCTGAACGCACTGTTCGATGTGCCGGACACCCGCCGCTGCTGACACCGCCCCACCCGTCCGACCCCGCCGAGGAGAGCTCATGCCGTTCCTGGAGCCGAAGCCGGAAGCTCTGCGCCCCGCCTCCCGCGCGGAAGGACCGGCCCATGACCGGGTGCCGGACCGGCAGGCCACCGGCACTCCCGAGCCGCTGCGCTCGGAGCTGTCCGCGCTGCTCGGCGCCGACAAGGTCCTGACGAAGATCTCCGACCTCGTGCGGTACGCCTCGGACGCGAGCCCCTACCGCTTCGTGCCGCAGGTCGTGGTCGTCGCCGAGGACATCGACGACATCTCCGCGGTCCTGTCGTACGCGCACGGCAGGATGCGTGAGGTCGTCTTCCGCGCGGCGGGCACCTCCCTCAACGGCCAGGCGCAGGGCGAGGACATCCTGGTCGACGTGCGCAAGCACTGGGCCGGCGTCGAGGTCATCGGCGCCGGCGAGCAGGCGCGCGTCGGCCCCGGCACGACGGTCCTGCGGGCCAACGCCACGCTCGCGCGGCACGGGCGCGTGCTCGGACCCGACCCGGCGAGCGCCATCGCCTGCACCATCGGCGGGGTCGTCGCGAACAACGCGTCGGGGATGACGGCGGGTACCACGCGCAACTCGTATCGGACGGTGGCCTCGCTCACCTTCGTCCTGCCGACGGGCACGGTCGTCGACACGGCTGACCCGGACGCCGACGAGCAGCTGGCCCATGCCGAACCAGCTCTCTGCGAGGGCCTGTTGGCGATCAAGCGGGAGATCGAGGCGGACCAGGAGCTCACGGCCCGCATCCGCGCCAAGTACGAGATCAAGAACACGAACGGCTATCGCCTTGACGCGTTCCTCGACGGTGCGACGCCCGTCGAGATCCTGCGCGGCCTGATGGTCGGCTCCGAGGGCACCTTCGGGTTCATCTCGGAAGTCGTCTTCGACACGCTTCCCCTGGACCGCAAGGTGACCACGGCCCTGCTGTTCTTCCCGTCCCTGCCGGCCGCCGCGGCAGCCGTCCCGCTGTTCAACGAAGCGGGCGCACTGGCCGTCGAGCTGATGGACGGCAACACGCTGCGCGCGTCGACCAGCGTCGCGGGCGTGCCCGCCGACTGGGCGCAGCTCCCGAAGTCGACGGCCGCGCTCCTGGTGGAGTTCCGCGCGCCGGACGAGGCGCGCCAGGAGGCGTACGAAGCGGCGGCGGCCAAGGTCGTCGAAGGGCTCGAACTCGTCGCGCCGGTCGCCTCGGTGACCAATGCCTTCACGCGGGACGCGAAGACCATCGGGGGTTACTGGAAGGCCCGTAAGGCGTTCGTGACCGCGGTCGGCGGCTCGCGGCCCTCAGGGACGACGTTGATCACCGAGGACTTCGCGGTACCGCCCTCCCGGCTCGCCGACGCCTGCGAGGCCCTCCTCGAACTCCAGACGCTGCACGGCTTCGACGCGGCCGTCGCGGGGCACGCCGCCCACGGCAATCTGCACTTCCTGCTCGCCTTCGACGCCGCCCTGCCGGCGGACGTGGAGCGCTATGCCGCGTTCATGGACGCCTTCTGCAAGCTCACCGTCGAGCGCTTCGACGGCTCGCTCAAGGCCGAGCACGCGACGGGACGCAACATCGCCCCGTTCCTGGAGCTCGAATGGGGCCCGAAGGCCACGGAGTTGATGTGGCGCACCAAGCAGGTCATCGACCCTGACGGCGTGCTCGCGCCGCGCATCGTCCTCGACCGCGACCCGAAGGCCCACCTCCGGGGCCTGAAGACGATCCCCAAGGTCGAGCTGATCGCGGACCCCTGCATCGAGTGCGGCTTCTGCGAACCGACCTGCCCCAGCGAGGACTTGACGACGACTCCGCGCCAGCGGATCGTGCTGCGCCGCGAGATGATGCGCCAGGCGCCCGGTTCCCCGGTCGAGGACGGCCTGGTGGAGGCGTACGGATACGACGCCGTGGACACCTGCGCCGGTGACTCCACCTGCAAGCTGGCCTGCCCGGTGGGCATCGACACGGGCGCCCTGATGAAGGACTTCCGGCACGCACGCCACTCGCGGCGCGAGGAGAAGGCGGCCGCCGTCGCCGCCAGGAACTTCAAGGCGGTCGAGGCCGCCGCGCGAGTGGCCGTGGCCGCCTCGAGCCGGATCAGCGACCGGCTCCTGACCACGGTGACACGCGCCGCGCGCAAGGCCGTCCGCCCCGATCTGGTCCCCGAGTGGCTGCCGGACATCCCGGGAGCCGCCGCCCGCGGACTGCCGCGCACCTCGCGCGTGGGCGCGAGCGCCGTCTACTACCCGGCGTGCGTCAACCGCATCTTCGGCAGCCCCGGTGACCGCTCCCTGCCACAAGCCGTGGTCGCCGTCTCCGCGCGCGCGGGAAGGCCCGTCTGGATTCCGGACGACGTCGCGGGGACGTGCTGCGCGACGATCTGGCACTCCAAGGGGTACGACGAAGGCAACGCGGTGATGGCCAATCGCATCGTCGAGGCGGCCTGGGGCTGGACGGCGGGCGGCAGGCTCCCCTTGGTGGTGGACGCCTCGTCCTGCACGCTCGGCATCGCGCACGAGGTCGTTCCCTACCTCACCGCCGACAACCGGCAGTTGCACGGCGAGCTGACCGTGGTCGACTCGCTCGTCTGGGCCGCGGACGAACTGCTCCCCCACCTGACCGTGCACCGCACGGTCGGCTCCGCCGTCGTGCACCCCACCTGCTCCATGAGCCACCTCGGCGACGAGGCACAACTGCGCACCCTCGCCGAGGCCTGCGCGGACGAGGTACTGGTCCCGGACGACGCGGGCTGCTGCGCCTTCGCCGGTGACCGCGGCATGCTGCACAAGGAGCTGACGGAGTCGGCCACCCGCAAGGAGGCGGCGGAGGTCACCGCCCGCGCCTTCGACGCGCACCTCTCGGCGAACCGCATGTGCGAGGTCGGCATGGACCACGCCACGGGCCGCGCCTACTACTCCGTACTCCTGGAGCTGGAGCGCGCGACGCGTCCTTGAGCACGCCCCGGCAAGCACCCCCGGCAAGACGCCCCGCTGACGTGGGCGCGACATAAGTCCAACTCCCTGGCCACTTCGGTCCCTTGCGCCACGCCCCTCCCCCCATCAGGGTGGCATCCGTTCCAGCGCAGGCATCCAAGCCACGGAGGTCCGATGCACGACGAGCACGCGATACCGAACCCCGACGAGTCCGCGACCCCTGACGAGTCCGCCGACGGCACTTCCCGCCGTGCCGTGCTCCGCACCGCCGGCCTGGCGGGGGCCGGTCTCGGCCTCGGCGCCCTGGCCGGCGGCACGGCCCACGCCGACGCCCCGCAGGGTGCGCCCGCGGCGACCGGAGCCGCGGCCACGGCCGCCGAGGCACCGCCCCGCAAGGGCAAGACCATGATCGGCGTACCGTTCGAGCGGCGTTCCACGGTGCGCGTCGGCATCGTCGGGCTCGGCAATCGCGGCGGCAGCATGATCGACCTGTTCCTGGCGGTTCCGGGGGTGAAGGTCGTCGCGCTCTGCGACCCGGTCAAGGACAAGACGGCGGCCGCCGCGAAGAAGGTCACCGACGCGGGCCAGCCCGCCCCGGCGACGTACACCAAGGGCGATCACGACTTCGAGAACCTGTGCAAGCGCGGGGACATCGACTTCGTGTACGTGGCGACGCCCTGGGACTGGCACTTCGACATGGCCAAGTCGGCCATGCTGAACGGCAAGCACGTCGGCGTGGAGTGTCCCGTGTCCCTCCAGCTCGACCAGCTCTGGGAACTGGTCGACCTCTCCGAGCGGACCCGCAGACACTGCATGCAGTTGGAGAACTGCTGTTACGGCAAGAACGAGATGCGCGTCCTGCGCATGGCCCACGCGGGCAAGTTCGGCGATCTGCTGCACGGGGCGGGCGCGTACAACCACGATCTGCGCGGCCTGATGTTCGACCCGGACTACTACGAGGGACCGTGGCGGCGCCTGTGGCACACGCGGCTGCGCGGTGACCTCTACCCCAACCACGGCTTCGGCCCGGTCTCCAACTACATGGACATCAACCGCGGCGACCGCGTCACGCACATCTCCAGCTTCGGCACGCCCGCCCTCGGTCTCGCCGAGTACCGCAAGGCGCACATGCCCGCGGGCGACCCGAGCTGGAAGGAGACGTACATCGAGAGCGACCGCACGATCAGCCTCGTCCAGACGGCGAAGGGGCGGGTGATCCGCCTGGAGCACGACGTCTCGACCCCCCACCCCTACAGCCGCATCAACAGCCTCGGCGGCACCAAGGGCGTCTTCGAGGACTACCCCGAGCGCATCTACCTCGAGCCGGACCACACGAACGACGAGTGGGGCGACTTCGGCAAGTACGCCGCGGACTTCGACCACTGGCTGTGGAAGGAGCACTCCAACCCGCCGGGCGGGCACGGCGGCATGGACTACATCATGATCTTCCGTCTGATGCAGACCATGCAGCTCGGCCTCGTGCCCGACTTCGACGTCTACGACGCCGCGATCTGGACGTCGCCCGTCCCCCTGAGCCATCTGTCGATCAAGGCGAAGGGCGCGCCGCAGGCGATCCCCGACTTCACTCGCGGGCTGTGGAAGAAGGAGCGTCCGGGAGTGGACTCTCAGAAGCCGCAGGCGTAAGGGACTTGGGCTCCTTCGGCCCGGCGGCGCTCACGTCAGCGCTGCCGGGCTCCTCCGCCGGCTCGGGGACGAACGCGATCTCGCCGCCGAGGACCTTCTTGGCGCGCGCCGTGTCCAACGCGCCCTCCCAGCGTGAGACCACGAAGACGGCGACGCAGTTGCCCAGCAGGTTCGTGGCGACGCGCATGGCGTCCATGATGCGGTCCACGCCGAGCAGCAGGGCGACCGCGCCTGCCGGGATGACCCCGAGCGCGGATGCGGTCGCGGAGAGCGCGAGGAACGCCGAACCGGGCACACCCGCCATGCCCTTGCTGGTCAGCATCAGGACGAGCACGACCGTGATCTGCTGGCCCAGGCTCAGGTCCACACCCACGGCCTGCGCGATGAACAACGTACCGACGGAGAGATAGATGGAAGCACCGTCGAGGTTGAAGGAGTATCCCGTCGGCAGGACCAGGCCCACCGCGTCGTCGCGGCAGCCCGCCTGCCGCAGCTTCTGCATCATGCGCGGCATGACGGCCTCACTGGATGCGGTGCCGAGCGCGAGCAGCATCTCCTCGCGCGTGTAGCGGACGAACTTCCACAGGCTCAGGCCGGTCAGGGCCTTGAGGGCGACGGCCAGCAGGACGAGGAAGATCAGGGCCACCGCGTAACAGACGCCGATGAGCTTGCCGTACGTCGACAGGGCGCCGAGCCCGTACTCCCCCACCAGGTGCGCGGTCGCGCCGAACACGGCGAGCGGTGCCAGCTTCATGATGAATCCGACGATCGCGAAGACGATCTCCTGGCCCTGCTCGATGGCGGGCAGGATCGCGGGGACCTTCGTGCTGCCCAGATGCAGCAGCGCCGCGCCCACCAGGCAGGACAGGACGAGGACTTGGAGCAGGGAGTTCTCGGCGAAGGCGCCGATCGCGCTGTCGGGCAGCGAGTGCAGGATGAACTCGCTGGTCGAGGGCAGTTCGCCGCCGCCGGTCTTCTCGTCGACGGCTGACGCGTCGAGAGTGGAGGGGTCGACGTTCATTCCGCTGCCGGGGCTGACGATGTTTCCGGCGAGCAGGCCGACGACGAGGGCGATCGTGGTGGCGACCTCGAACCAGATGAGGGCCTTGACGCCGATGCGCCCGAAGGCCTTGAGGTCTCCGGCCTTGGTGATTCCGGCGACGACCACGCAGAAGACGAGCGGGGCGATCATCGCCTTGATGAGACGTACGAAGCCGTCGCCGAGCGGTTGGACGGCTGTGCCCGCTTGGGGCCACAGCCGTCCGACGAGGACTCCGATCACCAACGCGCAGGCGACCTGCGCGAACAGTGAGGTTCGCCATGTGCGTGCTACGCGTCGCGGTATGGACGGTACGGACTGCGGCACGGGCACTCCTGTAGTGAGGCTTCAACTTACTTCTGCCATGCGGAACTTTGTTTCCGCGCGGCGCCACTATGGCGGAGTGCCTACTTCCGCAAAAGACCTCCAGATCACATCGGCGTAAATCTTGGATCTTGCTCCAAAGGGCATGGGTGCAGCACGCTCCGGAGAACCGGGCGTGCGCGTCGTCTTGTTGGTACGGCTGGTTCTTCAATGTGCCGGTACCGGCTGGTTCTTGGATGTGCCGGTACGGCTAGTTCTTCAGGTTCGCCCTGTCGCCCATCACCACGACCGGGTGATCCTTCGGGTCAAGGGTCTTGAGCAGGTACGCCATGCCCGACTTCGACAGGCTCACGCAGCCGGACGTGCCGCTGCCGTGGTCCATGTGCAGCCAGATGCTGCCGCCCTTGGACTGGCCCTGGGGGCGGTTCGGGTCGTTGGGCGGGGTGCCCTTGGCGCGGTTGTAGTCGATGGCGATGACGTAGTCGAAATCGTGCCAGTGCGTCTTGGGCCAGTAGTGCGGGGCCTGCATCGACTCGCTCCGGGTGTACGGCAGTTCGGCGCCGGGGTCGGCGAGGACACCGCCCGCGTCGGTGAGCGTGTAGACGCCGACCGGGCTGCGCTTGTCGTTCTCGCGGTGGTCGGTGGTCCAGCCCTTCTTGCCGTTGTGCGCGGCCCAGCTACGGGTCTTGTCCCACGTGGCGCCGGACTTCTCGTACAGGACGACGGTCGACTTCGCCGAGTCCTCGCTCTCCCCGTAGACGGCGACGACCTGCCGGGAGTCCTTGGGGATCTTGTTCTGGAGGGCGTCGCCCACGTCGGGGATGCGCTTGAGGTCGGTCGTCGCCGGCGCCCCGGCTCTCTTCTCCCGTCCCCCGCCCGCGTCGTTCTTCGCTCCGGTCTTCGCCCCGCCGTCCGTGCTTCCACAGGACGTCAGGAGAACACCGCAGGCCGCGACGGCGGCCGCCGCTCGCACCGCACCGGCTATACGCATCCGTCCATGGTCGCACCCGGTTCACACGAGCCGCGTCGACGCCCGGTCCCGGGCGGAGAAGGGGCCGAATCTTTACTCCCCGACGGAAAACCGTTTGCTTCGCGCCACCGTCCGAGGCGAACCTTTCACGGCCTGTTACGGCTGTTCGTCGCCCTAGCTCGCTGTCCATGGCTTGTTGCCACCGCTCGCTCACCACCGTCCGTTCACGCCGGCACGCTCCGCCGAACCGATGGTCTGCCTCTCCGACCCTGGGACGTCATGCAGATTCGCGATCTTCCGTTCACCGACCCGGGCATGCCGGATGCCCGCTCGGGCCCTCACTTCCTACGCTGGCTCGGGCGGAACCAACTCGACGGCCAGCTGAAGTCGCTCGCCTGGGGTCTGCTGCACTTCGGCTCCATCGCGGTGCTCCCCTACCTCGTCGGCTATGCCGTGCAGGCCGTGGTCGACCGCTCCGGGGGACGGCTCGCCGTGGCGGGCGCGGTGATGGCGCTGTGCGGTGTCGCCATCGCCCTGGGCGACACCATGCTGCACCGTACGGCGGTCACCAACTGGATCACCGCGGCCGCCCGTGTCCAGCAGCTCCTGGCCCGCAGGACCGCGCAGCTCGGCTCCGCGCTCACCCGGCGCGTCGCCGCCGGTGAGGTGGTCGCCGTCTCCACCGGCGACGTCGAGAAGATCGGCTGGTTCGTGGAGGCGGTCTCGCGGTTCGCGGCGGCAGCGCTCACGGTCGTCCTCGTCTGCGTAGGCCTCGTGGTGTACCAACCCGCGCTCGGCGTCGTCGTCGCGGTGGGCGTCCCGGTGCTCGCGCTCGCCGTGCTGCCGCTGCTGCCGCGCGCCACCCGGCGCGCCGACCATCAGCGCGAGAAGGCCGGGCGCGCGACCGAGCTGGCCTCGGACACCGTGGCGGGTCTGCGGGTGCTGCGGGGCATCGGCGGAGAGGAACTCTTCCTCGACCGCTACCGCAGTGCCTCGCAGGAGGTGCGTACGGCCGCCGTGCGCAGCGCCCGGATGTGGGCGGCGATCTCGGCGGTCCAGGTGCTGCTGCCGGGGCTGCTCCTTGTCGTGGTCGTCTGGCACGGAGTGAACCTGGCCCGCGAGGGCCGGATCACCATCGGCGAGCTGGTCACCGTCTACAGCGCGGTCACGATGCTCACCTACCCCTTGCGGCACTTCGAGGAGATCGCGATGGCCTACAGCTTCTCGCGCCCCTCGGCCCAGCGCGCCGCCCGGGTGCTCTCGCTCCAGCGCACGCCACACGCCGGTGACGGGCAGCCCGTGGGCACGGCCGCCCCGGCCGCAGACGGGCGGCGTGCCGACACCGAGCCGCCCGCTGGTGATCTCTACGACCCGGCGACCGGGCTCGTCGCCCCTTCGGGCCGTCTCACCGCCGTCGTGTGCGGCGACCCGGACGAAGCGGGACGGCTCGCCGAACGTCTTGGCGGGCACGCGGCGTTCGACGACGCGGAGGAATTTCCCTCCGTGCTGCTCGGCGGGGTACCGCTCGACGAGGTGCCGCTGAACACCGCCCGTACCGCCGTCCTCGTACAGGACAAGGACCCGGTCCTGCTCTCCGGCACGCTCCGCGGACTCCTCGACGTACCGGCGTCGGGAGCCGTGAGCGCCGACGACGCCCTGCGGGCCGCGCAGTGCGCGGACGTCCTGGACGCCCTGGCGCAGGCCTCGGTGGACGAGGACCCGCTGGACGCCCATGTCACGGAGCGCGGACGCTCCCTGTCGGGCGGGCAGCGCCAACGGCTCGCGCTGGCCCGCTCGTTGGTCACCGACGCCGACGTCCTCGTGCTCGACGAGCCGACGTCCGCCGTCGACTCGCACACCGAGGCGCGGGTCGCCGAGGGCATCAAGGGGCTGCGCAAGGGGCGTACGACGGTGGTCCTCACGTCGTCGCCGCTGCTGCTCGACCGGGCCGAGCGCGTGGTCTTCCTCCACGAGGGCGAGGTCGCGGCCGTGGGCGAACACCGCGAACTGCTGCACAGCGAACCGCGCTACCGGGCGGTCGTGACGCGTGAGACGGACGAGGAACGGGCGCCGGTGGCGCTGCCCCGTACCGACGCCGAGATCGGCATCCGCATCAACATCGAGGAGACGGCATGATCGGCCTGGCGCCACCGGAGTACGACCCGGCGGCCCCGACCACCGCGGACACCCTGCCCGTCGGCGCGCCCGCGACGGTAGGTGCCTACGTACGCGAGCTGGTCAAGCGGCACCGCCGGGCCTTCGCCCTGCTCATCACGGTCAACACCTGTGCCGTGGTGGCCTCGATGGCCGGTCCCTACTTGCTGGGCGATCTCGTCGAGAACGTCTCGGCCGGCGCCCGCGACCTCCATCTGGGGCGCACCATCGGGCTGTTCATCATCGCCCTGCTCGTGCAGGCCTGCTTCGTCCATCAGGTACGGCTGCGCGGCGCGATGCTCGGTGAGCGGATGCTGGCCGATCTGCGCGAGGACTTCCTCGTGCGTTCGGTCGGGCTGCCGCCGGGCGTCCTCGAGCGGGCGGGGACCGGGGACCTGCTGTCGCGGATCACCACGGACGTCGACCGGCTCGCGAACGCCATGCGGGAGGCGGTGCCGCAGCTCGCGATCGGCGTGGTGTGGGCAGCGCTCCTGATCGGCGGTCTCGCCGTGACCGCGCCGCCGCTGGCGCCCGCCATCCTGGTCGCGGTGCCGCTCCTTGTCGTCGGCTGCCGCTGGTACTTCAAGCGGGCGCCCTCCGCCTACCGTTCGGAGGCAGCGGGATACGCCGCTGTCGCCGCGGCCCTCGCCGAGACGATCGACGCGGGGCGCACGGTGGAGGCGCACCGGCTCGGGGAGCGCCGCGTCGAGCTGTCGGAGCGCCGTATTCGAGAATGGACGGCGTGGGAACGGCACACCCTCTACCTGCGCTCCGTGCTCTTCCCGGTGATCACCTTCACCCACACCATCGTGCTCTGCTCCGTCCTGATGATCGGCGGAGTGTTCGTCCTGCAGGGGTGGATCGGCATCGGCCAGCTGGCCACGGGTGCGCTCATCGCGCAGATGCTCGTGGACCCGCTGGGGATCATCCTGCGCTGGTACGACGAGCTGCAGGTCGCCCAGGTGTCACTGGCCCGCCTCGTGGGCGTACGGGACATCGAACCGGACGCGGGCGACGGCTCCGTCACGCCCGACGGGCGTGCTGTCCTCGCGGACGACGTGCACTTCGGCTACCGCGCGGGCGTCGACGTCCTGCGGGAAGTGTCACTGGCCGTCGAGCCGGGTTCGCGCGTCGCCCTGGTCGGACCGTCCGGGGCGGGCAAGTCCACGCTCGGCAGGCTCCTCGCCGGGATCTACGCACCGCGCGACGGTCATGTGACGCTGGGCGGAGCCGAGCTGTCGGCGATGCCCGCGGAGGAGGTCCGCGCCCATGTGGCGCTGGTCAACCAGGAGCACCACGTCTTCGTGGGCTCGCTGCGCGACAACCTCCTCCTCGCCAGGACCGGGGCGCGCGACGCAGAACTGTGGGCGGCGCTCGGCGCGGTCGACGCGGACGGCTGGGCACGCGCCCTGGACGAGGACCTGGACACCGAGGTGGGCTCGGGCGGCTTCGCCCTCACCCCGGCACAGGCCCAGCAGATCGCCCTTGCCCGCCTGGTCCTCGCCGACCCGCACACGCTGGTCCTCGACGAGGCGACCTCTCTCCTCGACCCGCGCGCGGCACGCCACTTGGAGCGCTCCCTCGCACGCGTCCTGGACGGCCGCACGGTCGTGGCCATCGCCCACCGCCTGCACACCGCGCACGACGCGGATGTCATCGCGGTGGTCGAGAACGGCCGGATCAGCGAGCTCGGCAGCCATGACGAGCTGGTGGGTGCGGGGGGTGCCTACGCGGCGCTCTGGCGTTCCTGGCACGGATGACGCGCCCAGATGACGCGCCAGGCACGCAGCGGGCCGGAGTCCGGCCCGCTGCGTGCCTGGGATGCGCGTCCGGCTCGGCTCAGTCGCCTGCTGCCGGGTGTCATCGCCGTCAGATGTAGTTGAGCGCCGCCGCGCCGCCCACTCCCCCGAGCAGCATGAAGGCCGGCATCAGCACCTTCAGCTCGATCCAGCTGCCCGCCCGGAACCGCATCAGCTTCGGCGGTCCGATGGGGTACCAGCGCTTGCGGCCGATGGGGATGGGCCACAGGATCGGGCAGCCGGAGACCGTGAGCGCGTCCCCGATGTCGTGCACCAGGGCACCGAGCACGATCGGAAGCCCCAGCCACACGTACTCCTGGCCCGGCGCGGTGAACAGCCAGTCCGCGCCGTTCCCTGGCTTGTCCAGGACTCCGGCGAGGATCCAGGCGCTCGTCGCGGCGAGCAGCCACACCAGAACATCGCTGCTCGACCCTCGCGAGGCCCGCCACAGCAGCCCTTCGATGGCGAGCACCATGTGGACGAAGAGCAGCGCGAGGACCGCCCAGCGGCCGCCGAAGACGGCGAGGGCGGAGGCGCCCGCCCCGATGAGGACCGCCCACAGCCAGGTGTGCGTGAGGGTGCGGTGTCCGCCGGCCCGGCGCGGGTCGCCCTGCTTGCGGGTCGCCTTGTAGACGGCGGCGGAGAGCTTGTCGACGATCTCGCACAGGCCTCGGGATACGGGTCCGAAGGCCCGCGAGATGGTCGCCGACTTGTGGTCGAGATCGGGTGCGAGTGCCGCCCCGGCGCAGATCAAGGCTCCGACGAGAAGGACCGGCCAGGGCATCGTGTGCCCCGCGGCCGCCGCGGCCGCTCCGACGCCGAGCCAGGCCGCCGCCCCCGACAGTGAGTGTGCCGGACCCATCATGGCTGTTCCCCGCCCCATTTCCGTTGTGCTGACGCCCCGTTGGCGACACAGCGTAGCGTTCGTGATCTTCGTGCGAACCGCCGGTTCCCTCATCGGGTCGGAAGGAAGGCAAGATGGGGGTGTGACACTCATTGATCAGCTGCCGCCGGATGCCGACCCCGATGCCCTCTTCGAAGCCTTCTCCTCGTGGGCCGAGGAGACGGGGATCACCCTCTATCCGGCTCAGGAGGAGGCGCTGATCGAGGTGGTGTCCGGAGCCAACGTGATCTTGTCCACTCCGACCGGCTCCGGAAAGAGCCTGGTCGCGGCGGGCGCGCACTTCACGGCGCTGGCCCAGGACAAGGTCACCTTCTACACGGCTCCGATCAAGGCGCTGGTGTCGGAGAAGTTCTTCGACCTGTGCAAGCTCTTCGGCACCGAGAACGTCGGCATGCTGACCGGCGACGCGTCCGTGAACTCGGACGCCCCCGTCATCTGCTGCACGGCCGAGGTCCTCGCGTCCATCGCGCTGCGGGACGGCAAGCACGCGGACATCGGCCAGGTCGTGATGGACGAGTTCCATTTCTACGCGGAGGGCGACCGCGGCTGGGCCTGGCAGATCCCGATCCTCGAGCTGCCGCAGGCACAGTTCATCCTCATGTCCGCGACGCTCGGCGACGTCTCGATGTTCGAGAAGGACCTGACGCGCCGTACCGGCCGCCCCACCTCGGTGGTCCGCTCCGCGACCCGCCCGGTCCCCCTCTCGTACGAGTACCGCCTGACGCCCATCACGGAGACGCTCACCGAGCTCCTGGAGACCAAGCAGGCGCCCGTCTACATCGTGCACTTCACACAGGCACAGGCCGTCGAGCGCGCGCAGTCGCTGATGAGCATCAACATGTGCACCCGTGAGGAGAAGGACAAGATCGCCGAGCTGATCGGCAACTTCCGCTTCACCACCAAGTTCGGCCGCAACCTCTCGCGGTACGTGCGCCACGGGATCGGCGTGCACCACGCGGGCATGCTGCCCAAGTACCGCCGGCTCGTCGAGAAGCTGGCGCAGGCCGGCCTCCTGAAGGTCATCTGCGGCACGGACACCCTCGGCGTCGGCGTCAACGTCCCGATCCGTACGGTGCTGTTCACCGCCCTCACCAAGTACGACGGCACGCGCGTACGCACCCTGCGCGCCCGGGAGTTCCACCAGATCGCGGGGCGCGCGGGACGGGCGGGCTTCGACACGGCGGGCCTGGTCGTGGCGCAGGCCCCCGAGCACGTCATCGAGAACGAGAAGGCGCTCAACAAGGCAGGCGACGACCCGAAGAAGCGCCGCAAGGTCGTGCGCAAGAAGGCCCCCGAGGGATTCATCGGGTGGACCGAGTCCGGGTTCGAGAAGCTCATCTCCTCCGAGCCCGAGCCGCTGACCTCACGCTTCCGCGTCACGCACACCATGCTCCTCTCGGTGATCGCCCGTCCGGGCAACGCCTTCGAGGCGATGCGTCACCTGCTCGAGGACAACCACGAGCCGCGCAAGCAGCAGCTGCGGCACATCCGCCGCGCCATCGCCATCTACCGTTCGCTGCTCGACGGCGGAGTGGTGGAGAAGCTCGACGAGCCGGACGCCTCGGGCCGCATCGTGCGTCTGACGGTCGACCTCCAGCAGAATTTCGCGCTCAACCAGCCGCTGTCGACCTTCGCGCTCGCCGCCTTCGATCTGCTCGACCAGGAATCGCCTTCGTACGCCCTCGACATGGTGTCCGTCGTCGAGTCCACTCTGGACGACCCGCGCCAGATCCTCGCCGCCCAGCAGAACAAGGCGCGCGGCGAGGCCGTCGCCCTGATGAAGGCGGACGGCGTCGAGTACGAGGACCGCATGGAGCGGCTCCAGGACATCACGTACCCCAAGCCTCTGGAGGAGCTCCTCTTCCACGCCTACAACACCTACAGGACGAGCCATCCGTGGGTCGGCGACCACCCGCTCTCCCCCAAGTCCGTGATCCGCGACATGTACGAACGGGCGCTGACCTTCACGGAGTTCACCTCCTTCTACGAGCTCGCCCGGACCGAGGGCATCGTCCTTCGCTACCTCGCGAGCGCGTACAAGGCCTTTGAGCACACCATCCCGGACGACCTGAAGTCCGAGGACCTGGAGGACCTCATCGCCTGGCTCGGCGAGATGGTGCGCCAGGTCGACTCCAGCCTCCTGGACGAGTGGGAGCAGCTCGCCAACCCCGAGGTCATGACCGCCGAGGAGGCCCAGGAGCGCGCCGACCAGGTCAAGCCGGTCACTGCCAACGCCCGCGCCTTCCGCGTCCTGGTCCGCAACGCGCTCTTCCGCCGGGTCGAGCTCGCCGCCCTCGACCACGTCGAGGAGCTGGGCGAACTGGACGCCGATTCCGGCTGGGACGCGGATGCCTGGGGCGCGGCCATGGACAAGTACTGGGACGAGTACGACGATCTCGGCACCGGTCCCGACGCACGCGGGCCCAAGCTGTTGCTCATCGAGGAGGACCCGGAGCACGGCCTGTGGCGCGTCCGGCAGACGTTCGCCGACCCGAACGGCGACCATGACTGGGGTATCGGCGCGGAGGTCGATCTCGCGGCCTCGGACGAGGAAGGTCGCGCCGTCGTCCGGGTCACCGACGTCGGCCAGCTCTGAGCTGACCGCTGCCGCTGATCTGACCGCTGACCGCTGACCGCTGACCGCTGACCGCGCCGAGCTTGCCCCGGACAGGAGTCGAGGAACCGTCATGAACAATCCCGCCGACCGGCTTGTCGACCTGCTGGACCTGGAGCAGATTGAACTCAACATCTTCCGTGGCCGCAGCCCGCAGGAGTCCCTGCAGCGGGTGTTCGGCGGGCAGGTCGCCGGGCAGGCTCTGGTGGCCGCGGGGCGCACGACCGAGGGCGAGCGTCCGGTGCATTCGCTGCACGCGTACTTCCTGCGACCCGGCCGTCCGGGCGTGCCGATCGTGTACCAGGTGGAGCGGGTGCGGGACGGGCGCTCCTTCACCACGCGCCGGGTGACGGCGGTCCAGCAGGGGCGCACCATCTTCAACCTCACCGCTTCCTTCCATCAGCCCGAGGAGGGCGCGTTCGAGCACCAGTTGCCCCCACGCATCACGGCTCCGGACCCGGAGTCGCTGCCGACGGTCGCCGAGGAGATCACCGAGCATCTGGGTGCGCTCCCCGAGCAACTGGAGCGCATGGCCAGGCGCCAGCCCTTCGACATCCGCTACGTGGACCGGCTGCGCTGGACCTCCGAGGAGATCAAGGACGCCGAGCCGCGCAGCGCGGTCTGGATGCGCGCGGTCGGCCCGCTGGGCGACGATCCTCTCGTCCACACCTGCGCCCTGACGTACGCGAGCGACATGACGCTCCTGGACGCCGTCCGCATCCCGGTGGAACCGCTGTGGGGCCCGCGAGGCTTCGACATGGCGTCGCTGGACCACGCCATGTGGTTCCACCGCCCGTTCCGCGCGGACGAGTGGTTCCTGTACGACCAGGAGTCCCCCATCGCGACAGGCGGCCGCGGCCTGGCGCGCGGCCGTATCTACGACATCGAGGGCCGGCTGCTGGTCTCGGTCGTACAGGAAGGGCTCTTCCGACCCTACGGCGAACGGCACATGGACGGACGCCCGACGGCGGGGTCATGAGTCTCGAGCTAGGGGGCGTGGGCGACGGGGCCTGAGCTAGGGGGCGTGGGCGACGGGGCCTGAGCTAGGGGGCGCGGGCGACGGGGCCTGAGCTAGGGGGCGCGGGCGACGAGGCCTGAGCTAGGGGGCGCGAGCGACGAGGCCTGAGCTAGGGGGCGCGAGCGACGAGGCATCGGGGCCCATCGGCCCCGTCAGCCGACCAGCAGCACGAGCTTCCCTCGCGCGTGACCGTCCTCGCTGACGCGGTGCGCCTCCGCGATCTCGGCGAGGGGGAAGGTCCGCGCCACTGGGAGCGAGAAGTGCCCGGCCTCGATCAGCCCTCCGACCTCGGCGAGCGCGTGCAGCGCGCGGCCGTCGTCCCCGCGGCTGAACGTCACCCCATACTGCTGCGCACCGGCGAAATCGGCGATCGTCACGACGTTCTCCGGGTCGCCCGCGAGGCCGATGAGATCAGGCAGGACGCCACTCCCTGCCACATCGAGCGCCATGTCGACGCCCTCAGGCGCGAGCGCGCGCACCCGCTCGACGAGGCCCTCGCCGTAGGCGACGGGTTCGGCTCCCAAGGAGCGGAGGTAGTCGTGGTTCGCGGGACTCGCTGTGCCGAACACGCGCGCACCACGCACGACGGCGAGCTGGACCACGGCACTGCCGACGCTTCCGGAGGCTCCACTGACGAGCAGCGTGCTGCCACGCTTGACGCCCAGCCGGTCGAGTGCGCGGGTGGCCGTCTCGATGGCGGCCGGCAGCGCGGCTGCGTCGGCGAAGTCGAGCGACGGCGGGATCGGCGCGTAGTGGGACAGCACAGCCAGCTCGGCCTGGGCCCCTTCCTCTGCGGAGAAGCCGAACACGCGGTCGCCGACGGCCACGTCCACGACGCCCTCGCCGAGTTCATCGACCACGCCCGCCGCCTCATGGCCCATGGTCTGCGGCAGCTCCTGATCCATCAGGCCCCTGCGCTTCTTCCAGTCGCTCGGGTTGACGCCGGCCGCGCGCACCGCGATCCGGACCTGGCCGAACCCCGGATGCGGGTCGGGGAGATCCACGAGCTCAAGGACCTCCGGGCCCCCGAAGTGGTCGAAACGGGCCGCCTTCATCGTTCACTCCGATCTCGACAGTCTCTTGCCTCACTATCGCCGCTCGCCTACGCGGCTGCGAACGCATCACCCAGGACACCCGCAGGACGGACGAGCCCCGGCCGGCCACCGTCGCTGACCGCCGCGTAGACGGTGTACGACCACCCGCGATCGGCCGCGTACCGGACGCCCACTTCAGGAGCTCTCCGAAGTCGACGGCCTCAAGGACTTCGTACTCATACGCCGCCGGGCGCCTGCGCCGTCCCGGTCGGCACGTTCCAGAAGCCCACGTGGTGTCACGGGGGGTCAATGCCGCGGATCTCCATACAGGCGAGCCCAGAGCCAGAGCCAGAGCCTGACGCCACGTCGACCACGGGCCCAGGTCTTGATGAATCCTCCCGTCGGTCGCGTCACCCCGGCTTCCTGACCGGTTCCGCCTGCTCGCCCTCGGCATCGGCGTTCGGCAGCAGGCGATCCAGCCAGCGCGGGACACGCCAGGCCGACCTCCCGAGAAGCGTCATGACCGCAGGCACCAGCAGGAGGCGGACCACGATGGCGTCGCAAAACACGCTGGCCGTGAGGGCAGACAGGCGGCAGAACCCACGCCCCAGCCACACCGGTCCAGCCGTGACGCCATGGGAGCCTTACCTGCGTCCACACCCGCGTGCCGCTGCCACGCCGACCGTTATGCTCACCCGACATCACACTCATGGCGGCCGGCCAGGGAGAGAACGGGATGGTCCATTGACCACGGACGAGGACATGACCGGGCACCGCGACCACCTGCTCGTCGAGGCCGTACGACTCCGCGAGGACGGTCGTCGCGAGGAGGCCAAGGAGCGCCTGCTCGCCCTGTGCGAGCAGTTCCCCCTGGACCCGGAGGTGGCGTACCAGACCGCGTGGGTGCACGACACACTCGGTTTGGAGGCCGAGGCGGTGCCGCACTACGTACGCGCGCTCGAGGAACCGGGCCTTTCTCCCGATGACCGCCGGGGAGCCCTGCTCGGCCTCGGCAGCACCTACCGCGTCCTGGGCCGGTATCCGGAAGCCGTAGTGACCTTGGGTGACGCGGTGGCCGAGTTCCCCGACGACGCCGCCCTCAAGACCTTTCTGGCGATGGCTCTCTACAACACCGGCCGCACCCACCTCGCGATGGAGATCCTGCTGAACCTGGTGGCCACCACGAGCCAGGATCCCGGCATCGCCGCCTACCGGCCCGCGATCGAGCACTACGCCAAGGATCTCGACGCCACCGAGTAACGCCGCTACTCCCGGGCGTCCCTCAGCCCTTGCCCGGCTGCGCTCCCCTGCGGCGCATCCACTTGAGTAGGCCCCGCGGCTCCGCCGCCCGCCCTCTCTCCGGTTGGTAGAGCCGTGCGGCCTGCGGTGCCGCGTGGTCCGGCGCGCAGTGCGGGATCGGCTCAGCATCTGGGTCCGCGCGGTGGCCGGGAGTTGGTTCCGACGCCGGGCCGTGCTGGGGCTCGGGCCGCGGCGCCGGGCGTCGGCCCCGGGCCTGGGAGAGGCCGATGGTCAGGTTCGCCCGCAGCCAGCGGATCTCGTCCGGGTCATCCGCGGTCGTGATCCCCTGAATGATCCGCCCCGCCGGAGATTCGGGCGCGCTCTGGGCGAAGGGGTCGGGCATGAGCCTGCGTACATAGGCGCGTTCGTACGGATCCTTGATGATCTCCGCGATCTGGACCGGGGCGAGGAGCGAGGCGACGGCCGCGGCACGCTCCCAGGGATCGTCGGACTGCCGCAGCAGCGCTCCCGCATGGCGGCCGCGCCAGTTCCGTGCCCGCAGGTCGACGCCTGCCTCCAGTTGGGCACGGATCGTGCCGGGCGCTCGGCCGGTGAGCAGATTGGCGTTGGCCTCGGACTCGGCGAACTGCCGTAGTTCCTCGGCCAGATACAGCCAGACCACGGCCCTGTAGCGATTCAGGTAAAACTTCACCGGCGTGACGAAACCCGCGCGAGTGAGCCGCGTGAACCGGGCGGTGGAGATGTTCATGAGGGCCGCGCCCTCCGTGGTCCCCACGGCTCTGATGCGCTCCACCCATGCCTCGGGAAAGCCCTCCCCGGCACGGACGCGCTCGATCTCCTCGCGTGTGACGCGGCGCCGTCCACCGACCGTGTCGCTGACGGTGCGGATGCGCCCCAGCATCACGCCCAGCTCGAACTCGCCGCGTTTCAGCCCCAGTTCCCGCGCCGCTCGGCTCTGCGTGACCGATGTCCGCGCTGCCGCATCAGCGGCTTCGTGCATGATCGTGTGACCTGTCATGGTGGTTCTCCCCCGTGAGGCGTCTTTGCTCTCGGGAAAACCGTAGCGCGATCACCGCGACCCGCGCCGAGCCTGTGGATAACTCTCGACGCGTCGACGTTTCAGCTGGTCAGAGGTCTACGACTGGTGTCCGTTCCGGCTGTCGGGCGCCCACGCCGAGATGCTCGCCGACACGATTGACGAGGAGCGTCATCTCGTACGCGACCTGGCCGATGTCCGCTTCCGCGGAGCTGAGGACACAGAGGCAACTGCCGTCGCCCGCCGCGGTGACGAACAGCACCGCGTCGTCGAACTCGATCATCGTCTGGCGTACGTTGCCCGCGCCGAAATGCCGCCCTGAGCCCTTGGCCAAGCTGTGCAGACCCGACGAGACCGCGGCCAGATGTTCCGCGTCCTCCCGCTCCAGCTCCGAGCTCGCGCCGGTCACCAGGCCGTCGTTGGACAGCACCAGCGCGTGCCGTACGGGCTCCATGCGCTTGGTCAAGTCGTCGAGCAGCCAACCGAGCCCCGTGTTCTGGGCCATGTTCCCGTCTCCCCGCCTCAGTGTTCCCCCTGGTCGGCGGAACTGACCTGCCAGCCTTCCCCACCAACGGCGCCCCGGCAAGCATGATGAGGACATGGCGCAGAAGATGACTGAGGACCAGTGGCGGGCGTTCGTCTCGCAGGGCACCCGCACCGGCAAGCTGTCGACCGTCCGTGCGGACGGCAGCCCGCACATCGCACCGATCTGGTTCCTGTTGGACGGGGACGAGTTGGTGTTCAACACCGGGGCGGAGACCGTCAAGGGGCGGAATCTGGCGCGGGACGGGCGTGTCGCCCTGTGCGTGGACGACGACAAGGCTCCGTTCGCGTTCGTGGTCCTGCAGGGGCAGGCCCGGTTGATCGACGATCTGGCCGAGGTGCGGCACTGGGCGGGCCGGCTCGGCGCCCGCTACATGGGCGAGGGGCGCGCCGAGGAGTTCGGCGAGCGCAATGGCGTGCCCGGTGAGCTCCTCGTGCGCGTCAAGATCGACAAGGTGGTGGCCCGCGGCGGCATCGCCGACTGACGCCCCGGCCCACCTCAGCCCACGGTGTCGAGCAGCCGGGCGGTATGCATCCGCCCGGCGTACTCGACCAGGCGTATCAGCACCTCCTTTCCCGAATCGCGGTCCCGTGCGTCGCACAGCACCACAGGGGTTCCACGGTCGAGGTCCAGGGCCCGTGACACCTCGTGCGCACCGTACGTACGGGCGGTCGCGAAGCAGTTGACGGCCACGACGAACGGGATGTGCCGATGCTCGAAGTAGTCGACGGCGGGGAAGCAGTCCTCGAGCCGTCGTGTGTCCGCGAGGACGACGGCCCCGAGCGCGCCCTGGGACAGCTCGTCCCACAGGAACCAGAAACGGTCCTGCCCCGGCGTACCGAAGAGGTACAGCGACAGGCCCGACCTGATGGTGATGCGGCCGAAGTCCATGGCGACGGTCGTCGTGGTCTTCCGGTCGACTCCGCCGGTGTCGTCCACCGACTGGCCCGCCTCGCTGAGCAGTTCCTCGGTGCGCAGCGGGCGGATCTCGCTGACCGCGCCGACGAGGGTGGTCTTGCCCACCCCGAAGCCGCCCGCGACCAGAATCTTCAACGCCATGGCGGTCGTGTCGCCGCCACCGGCGTCAGAGTGCTCGGAGCCCATCGATCACCTCTCGCAGGATCTTCTCGTCGGGCAGCTGTGCGGGTGGCACGGGTCGGCTCACCTTCACGCAGCCCATTTCCAGCAGGTCGCCGAGCAGCACCCTGATCACGCCCACGGGCAGATCGGCGTCGGCCGCCAGCTCGGCGACGGATTGGGTCTCGGTGCGGCACAGCTCGATGAGCGACCGGTGTTCCGGTCCGAGCGCCGTGTCGTCCCCGGGCCCCGGTGCGTTCTCGTCCAGCGTGACGAGTGCGATCAGATCGAAGTGCACTCCGTTGGGGCCCGGTTTGGTCCGTCCGCCCGTCATCGCATAGGGACGGACCAGTGGTCCGGCCTCGTTGTCGTACCACTGGCTGCCCGCGTCCCGTGGTTCGCCGCTCCTGTCAGCGTTCATCTGCGTCGACCGCCCTGTGTCATCCGACGGCCGGCGGCGTGGCCGCGAAGCGCGGTGGGGTGTGGAGATGCTCGCCCACCCGCTTGACCAGGCGAGCCATCTCGTAGGCGACCAGGCCGATGTCGGCCGTCACGGAGCTGAGGACGGCGAGGCATGAGCCGTCGCCCGCCGCAGCCACGAACAGGAAGCCGTCGTCCATCTCGACCATGGTCTGGCGCACTCCCCCGGCCCCGAAGTGCCGGCCCGCGCCCTTGGCGAGGCTGTGGAATCCGGAGGCCACCGCGGCGAGGTGCTCGGCGTCCTCGCGGGTGAGGGCGGTCGAGGCGCCGACGGCGAGCCCGTCGTTGGACAGCACCACGGAGTGCCGTACCTCGCCGACGCGGGTAACCAAGTCGTCCAGCAGCCAGTCGAGTTCGCCGGACCGGCCGGCGGTGATGCGCTGATCCTGGATCATGCGTGGTCTCCTTCGGTGCTGTCACTGGCCGGTGCGGGCCCTGGGATATCGGGGACCGCGCCGACGATGCCCGGCCTGCGTCCGCCGCCGCGGGCCCAGCCCTCGCGGTAGGCGGCCATGCGGTCCCGTACCTCTTCGGGGCTGCGTTCGGTGTCTTCACGGACGCTCACGGATCCGGCCGCGTCATCGGGGCGCTCGCGCAGTTGGGGAGCCAGGCTGGCCTGGCGCACGCGGCGCGGGAGGTCGTCCGAAGGCTCCTGAGCGCTGTCGGGTTCCGTGTCCGAAGGCTTGTGCAGCCGGAGTGTGGTGACGCCCGGGGGTGTGTTCACCGGGGCTTTTGTCGAGGCGGCAAGCGCCGGGCGGGCGGTCGGGGCAGGAACGGAGTTGCCGTTCATCGGTGCGGCATCAGGCACGCGCGCGTGCCTGTCCTGTTTGCGCTCGCGTTCCATCGTGTGGGCTCCGGGGCTCTCCGGCGTGGTGCTCTGCAGCAGGGCGGTGGGCAGGAGGACGACCGCGGTGGTGCCGCCATAGGGCGACGTACGGAGGTGCACCTTGACCCCGTGGCGCGCGGCGAGCCTGCTGACCACGAAGAGACCCAGTTGGTCGCTGTCGAACAGGTCGAGCGCTTCGGACTGCTCGATGCGGCGGTTGGCCTCGGCCAGGGTTTCCGTGCCCATACCGAGACCACGGTCCTCGATCTCCAGGGCGTAGCCGTTGCCGACGGGTTCGCCGTTGACCCGCACCTTGGTGTGGGGCGGTGAGAACTGGGCGGCGTTCTCGACGAGTTCGGCCAGGAGATGGGTGAGGTCGGCGACGGCCGTGCCGACGACCGCGGCGGCGGGGAGTTGTCGTACCTCCACACGCGCGTAGTCCTCGACTTCGGAGACAGCCGCACGGACGACGTTCGTCAGGGAGACGGGCATGCGCCAAGCGCGCCCCGGCGCGGCTCCGGAGAGAATGATCAGGCTCTCGGCGTGCCGCCTCATGCGGGTGGTGAGGTGGTCGAGCCGGAACAGATCGCTGAGTTCGTTCGGGTCGTCCGCCCTGCGCTCCATGCTGTCGAGGAGACTGAGCTGGCGGTGGACCAGGACCTGGCTCCTGCGGGCGAGGTTGACGAAGACGCCGGAGATGCCACTGGCGAGTTCGGCGCGTTCGATGGCGGCGCTCAGGGCCGCCCGGTGCACCGTGCCGAGCGCTTCGTAGACCTGCCCCGTCTCGTCCTCCACGGGCGGGCCGGGTGGCGCTTCGGCATGAATGTCGATCTCCTCGCCGGCGCGCAACCTCCGCATGGCGTGCGGGAGTTTGTGACGAGCGATCTCCAGTGCTCCGTTGCGCAGGCTCACCAGCTCGACGACCAGGCCGCGCCCGATGCGTACGGAGATGACCAGCGAGGCGGCGACGGCGACGAGCCCGAGCAGCACCGCGGCGCCCGCCGACGTGAGCAGCCCGCGGGCGAACGGGTCGGCCCGGTCGGCGGCGCTGCGGCTCGCGCCCACGTCGATCGCCCGGAGCTCGTCCCGTACCGCGGCGTGGGGGCCGTCCCACTTGGCGGCCGACGCGGCGTCGGCGGCTTCGCGGCCCGGCGGTGCGACGAGCACCTTGTCCTCGACGGCGCGCACGTCGGCGTACGCGCTCCCCTCCTCGAGGTCCTGCCAGGCTGCTCGTTCGGGTCCGCGCAGATCCGCCACCGCCGCCTCGGTCAGGGTCCGCCGGGTTTCGACGGAACCGGTGAACTGCCGCAGTCGTTCCCCGTCCAGAGAGCCGTCGAGCCGGGCGCTGGACAGCACGGTGTCCTCGCGTGCCAGCATCTCGGCGGCCCGGGAGAATTCGAGCAGCACGCGCGCGTCGGAGCCGAGTTCGGCGTCCTGGACGCCGGTGAGTGCGCCGCCGACTCCGAAGGCGGCCGAAATGGTCTTCGTGTACTGGCCGTAGGTCGCGTCCCAGCCGGTGCGACGGTCAAGCACGTCGCTCCGCACGGTGCGCAGCCCGTCGGCCTCGGAGACGAACGTTTCGAGCCTGGCCGCCACGCCAGTGGGCAGGTCGGCGCCGTCGGCGACCGTCTGGCCCTCGCCACGGCGCAGCTTCGCCACCGCGCGGTCCGTTCGTCCTGCCTGCCTCTTGAGTTCGCTGCCACGGTCCGGTGCGGACTCGGTGGCGTAGCGCACGGCCGCCACGCGCTCGGCCTGCAGTGCGGCGACAGCCGCGTCGACGGGGCCGCGCACCTCGGCGTCGGCGCGTTGTACCTGCCGCAGGTGCGCCACGTCCTGGGCCGTGGTGACCGTGGCGTACCCCCACAGTGCGAGCAGGGACACGACCGGCACCATCAGCAGGCACACGATCTTGGCGCGTACGGTGCGCGGGCGCGGCCACCACGATCGCCCGCGCGCGGGGGTCATCGGCGGTCCGGGCTCCAAGGGGGCTTCCGCGTCGGGCCGTTCGTCGGCGGGTGGTCCCGCGTGTGCGCGACGACCACGTGCCGGGGCCCCGGGCTTCGGCGGCGCGGTGCCGTCGGCCGGGTCGGGGGTCCTACGGGGTGTACGCATGGCCTCCTCGCTCGGAGAGAATTCGGGGTGTGTGCCCGTACGGCCGCAGCCGCTCCAGGGCGCCACGCCGCTATCGGGCTGTGCGCTCCATCGGTCGCTGAGCCGCCACGGAGGCCGCACGTTCCCCCGAGGTCGGTGAGAGCGCGACGAACGCCGACGTCAGGAAGAGATAGGACCCGAGGCCCACGGCCAGGGGGAAGATGAACTGCATCGTGGTGGCCCCGGGCAGTGCCGCGGCCGACTCCGTGACCCGCACGCTCACGGCCAGCATTCCGGTGTAGTGCATGCTGCTCACCGCCCCGCCCATGACGAGTGACGCGACGGCGACCGCGAGGGGCGACCTGATGTTGAGCGCCGCCCACAGGGCCGCGGTCGCGGCGACGACGGCGATGACCACGGAGACGCCGACCAGCACCGGGTCGTAGCGCACGTCGCCGTGCAGTCGCAGGGCGGCCATGCCCAGGTAGTGCATGCTCGCGACGCCGAGCCCGGTGGTGAGCCCGCCGACCGCGAGCGCACGCCCGCGGTCACGCCCGTAGCCGACGGCGAAGACGCCGACGCCGACGACGCCCATCGCGACGACCAGACTCAGGATCGTCAGGGGCACGTTGTAGCGGATCTCGGTGCCGGTGACCCCGAAGCCGAGCATGGCCACGAAGTGCATCGTCCAGATGCCCGTGCCGATGGCGGAGGCCGCGGTGATGAGCCAGTTACGGCGTGAGGTGCCCGTGGCGCCGAGCGCACGGACGGTGCAGCGCAGCCCGAGGGCGGCGCCGATACAGGCCATCGCGTACGACAGCACGGGGGTCAGCCAGCCGAAGGTGGCGTGGTCCAGGTGTCCCATGGCTCCGGGACGCTAGTCCGGGCAGGGGCGCACAACGGGGGCGCAGTTCGAAAGGTGCTGGAATATGACAGAGAGAGGATCCTGAACGATCGCATCACGCTCGAACGTGTGCCCCCAACGCACATGCGAGTCCTTGAGCGATCATGGCCACATGAGCGATGACCACACGCGTGTCCGTGACTTCTTCAGCGCCCGAGCGGCCAACTGGGACGACCGGTTCCCGGACGACGGGCCCGCCTATCGGGCCGCGGCGTTCGAGCTCGGCCTGCGCCCCAGCGCTCGCGTCCTCGACGCCGGGTGCGGCACCGGCCGTGCGCTGCCCGCACTCAGGGAGGCCGTAGGGCCGTCCGGAGTCGTGCTCGGCGTCGATCTGACCCCCGCGATGCTGGAGGCCGCCACGCGGGCGGGCAGGGGCGGTGACGGGCAGCTTCTGCTCGCCGACGTCACCCGGCTTCCGTTGCGCGACGCTTCGCTCGATGCCGTGTTCGGCGCGGGCCTGATCTCCCATCTCCCCGATCCGGCCGAGAATCTGCGGGAGTTGAGGCGCGTCGTACGTCCCGGAGGGGTCCTCGCCCTCTTCCATCCCATCGGCCGGGCCGCGCTCGCGGCGCGGCAGGGCCGCCAGATCTCCACGGACGATCTGCGGGCCGAGCCGAACCTCCGCCCGCTGCTTGCCGGTTCGGGATGGCGGCTGACCTCGTACGTCGACGAGGACGCGCGGTTCCTTGCCCTGGCCCTACGGCAGGACTAGGGCCGACAGCCCTGCTCCGGGGGCGAGGCCGCGCGGGCTGGTGATGGATCAGTGACGTCCGGCGATGGCGGAGGCGAACGCCTCCGGGGTGTCGAGCATGACGTTGTGCCCCGCGTTCGGAATGGTCAGAACCCGCACCCCGGAGGCCATCAAATCGCCCGCCCCCACGAGTTCCCCGCTCAGCGCGCCCTGCAGGTAGACACGCTCGATCGGCAGGCCCATGAGCATCGCGCGCATGGTGGGCTTCGTACCTCTCACCAGCCCCGTCGCGCTGCGGTGCAGAGCCCGTGGGTCGGCGAGCCTCATGGTCGCCGCCCATTGGGGGCCGACCTTCTCGAGCACGCGCGCGTGGCCGCCGGCCACGAAATCCTCTTCTTCGTAGGACGCGATCTCGCTGCTGCCCGCGGTCGCGGCCGGGTCGGGATCGAGATTGGCCTCGGTGAGGACCAGTCGCGACACCAGGTCGCCGCGGCGGTGCGCGAGCACGATGGCGACAGAACCGCCCATGCTGTGCGCGACGATCTCCGCTCCGGTCACCTGGGCCTCGTCCAGCGCCGCCGCCAGCGCGTCAGCATGGTCCTCCAGGGAGTAGCCGAAATCCGCCGGGCGGTCGCTGATGCCGTGGCCGGGCAGGTCGACGAAGAGGGATCGGCGTCCGGTCAGCTCGGGCCTGGCCGCGATGTGCGCGTGATAGACCGCCGACGCCGCGCCGAGACCGTGCACGTACACCCGGGCCGGTTCGGATCCTTCGCTCTCCGTCCAGCGGACCCAACTGCCCTGTGCGTCGAACCGTGCCTGTCGCATCGCCGCTCCCTGAATCGCTTGCCGGTACAAGCGAAGACAATACATCGGCCTCGATGTATTGCGCGTACGAGGTACACCGTGAGTACGGCAGAATGCACGGCATGCTCGAACTGGCCATCCTCGGATTCCTCTACGAAGTTCCCCTGCACGGCTATGAGCTGCGCAAGCGCATCACCGCGCTGACGGGGCACGTACGCCCGGTCGCGGAGAGCACGCTGTATCCCGCCATCAAACGGCTGGAGAAGGGAGGCCTGCTGGCCCGCGAGACACAGCCCGGCTCCGTGGCGGCCCCGCGCCACGTCCTGAGCCTCACCGCGGACGGCAGGGGCGAGCTGCGCCGCAGGCTCACCGAGCCGCAGCAGGGCGACATCACCGACGAGAACCGCTGGTTCACGGTTCTCGCCTTTCTCCGCCACGTGGACGACAAGGCGGCCCAGGCCGCGGTACTCGATCGGCGCCTGGCCTTCCTCGAGGAGCCGGCCAGTTTCTTCTACGACGGCGAGCGCCCGCTGAGCGCCGAGGATCTGGACGACCCGTTCCGACGCGGCATCCTCACCGTCGCCCGTGCGACGAGCCGTGCCGAACTGGCCTGGCTGCGGACGACGTTGAGCTCACTGCGCTGAGGCGGTCGATCTCACTCCGACGAGGCGGCGGCCGACTCGTCCGTGTGCGCCACCGGGCAGCCCCGGACGCCGGGCACCGGGAACGTGCCGAGCTCGCCGACCCGATATCCCTTCGGGTACCCCTTGATCTCCCAGTTCTGCCGGGCATAGTGCGGTGCGGTACGGGGCGGCATCAGACGCACGGCGCGCCCACGCAACCGCACCGCGCCCCTGACCAGCCTGCGGGTGGCGGCGCCTGGCGGTTCGTAGCGGAAGGCGCGCAGGAGCGGCTCGTCGAGCAGGGCGAGGGTCGAGGACCGCAACAAGGGCGCCAGCGGGCCTGGATACCAGGAGGCCATGAGATCGAGGGTCGCGTCGGAGACCTTGCGCGCGCCCTGGTCCCACGCGAAGTGGGCCTCTTCGTAGGCGTCGAGACACTTCTCGAAGGCTTCGTAGGAGTCCGGGATGTCCTGGATCCCCATGTGCCGCCCCAAGGTGCGGTAGTAGACGGCAGCCGCGGTCGTCTCGTGGCGTGAGAGCTTGCGCCATCCGTAGGCGTCGATCCAGCGCTTGGGCATCACCACGAAGGTGCACAGCACGTAGCGCATGTCTTCATTGCTGATGTCGTAGCTGCGGTGCATCTGGTTGATGCGGCGGATCGCGGTGCGGCCTTCGTCCGTGCCGAAGCCGTGCTCCACGACGGTGTCGAGAAGCAACGCCGTGTCGTCGTACCGCTTCTGCGTACGGTCCGTCAGTTCCGCCGTCTCGGCGAGGAGTCGGCCGATGCTGGGCACGGCGTACGTGCGGTAGAGCGCCAGCTCCAGAGCGCGGGTGTAGTCCCAGGGGAACTCGTACGTCGCGGTGAGCCGGTAGATCGCCAGGGCGTCCTTCTCCGGGTCGAGACGCCGAATCTCCTTGAGCCTGTCATAGCGCTTCACCGCACGGCCCCCCTTCTGTCGTCGGAACTCCAACTCTACTTTGGAGTACAACAGACGAGTGATCATCAGCGGCCAACGCACCGGGGGAAGGTGGCCCACATGTTCGACAAGCTCCGCAAGTTGTGGCGCGCGGACGACGCCGTTCGTCGCAAGGAGGAGCGCCCGCACAACCTCTTCGAGGCGGCTGCCGTCTACGTGGCGGCATGCGCCGAGGACGATCAGGACCGCATGGACGAAGCCACCGAATGGGTCTCGCCGGAGGCACTGTCCTTCGGGGTCGGCGAACTCGCCTGCCGAGCGGTCATCGCCCTCGCCCGGGAGCGCGACGAGTCGCCGACGGACGTGGCGCGTACGCTCCTCGGCCTGCCCGCCGCCTGACATCCGTGTGCGTGGGATCGGGGCAGGCCAGTGCCTCATGGAAGGCATTGCCTGTCTCGACTGCGTGCGCGAGGCGTTCACGCACCTCTCGCGGGGTGCGTGGACGGTAGCCGGGGCCGTCGCCGCAGCAGCCCTGCCGGAAGCGGAGTCCGGCCAGCAGGACGGCACTCAGGGCGCGCCAGGCCGCCGTGTCACGGCGCTTGGGCACGGCGAGCGCCGAGCCCGCGTTGAGCAACGGGCCTTCGCACTGGGGGCAGACGTCGACGCGCACGCGTCCGTAGGCGGGCGACTTCTTGAAAGAAGCACGGCATGGCAGGCACACGAAGTGCGAACTGGCGCTGGGCATGACACCCAGCCTAGGCGTCCGGCACAGGGGCCTACGAGCGAGTTTCCTGGTCACGCACCCCTCGACGATCAAGCGGACCTGTGGTTAGGGTGCGCCGACGGATGAAGCGATGGGGAGGCTGGCATGGCCGGAACGGACGACGCTGTCGCCGCCGAGGACGACGCGCTGTACGTGCTGACCGCGGTGCTGCTGACACCCGCGAAGTTCCCGAGTGTGCTCGGTGACGACTATCCGGAGGCGTGCGCGGCTCTGGGCCTTGCGCCGCTCGCCGCGGGCTACGGTCTGGTGCTCGGTCAGGACGGTGCGGGCGCCCGGTGGACCGTCGTCGTCGACGACGTGTCCCTCGTGGCCGTCGCGATCGCCTCCTGGGACTGCGGCATGGAGTACGACCTGTCGCCCGACGAGCGCACGGTGGTCGCCGCGCTGCCCGGCTGGCCGCTCGCGGTCGCCGTCGCGGCCCCCAATGTGCCCGCTCCCCATGATCCCGATCCCGACGAAGCGGACCAGAAGCCGCTCTCGCCGCCTCAGGCCGACACATGGGGTCCTGCCCAGCGTCGGCTCGGCGCCGACGAGATCGCGCTCCAGTGGGCGGCGTGGCGCGAGCAGATCGACGACGCGGACTTCTTGACGGACGGCGCCGAGGAAGGGGCCGCGCAGGAGGGCGAGGACGCCGCCCCGGAGAGCGGCAGCGCCCCCGCCGGTTTTGATGCCGACGCTGATGCCGACCCGGCGCCGCTCACCGGCGTGCGTCGCGTGCTGGCGGAAGCACGGGCCTACGTGAGCACTCCGCCGCCCCTGGGCCGTGTGCGGTCGTCGTTCGCCTCCGGAGAGGCGCGCACCCTGCGCGCCGACGGTCCCGGCTGGTCCATGGTCGCCAGGACCGA
The DNA here is from genome assembly GCF_059026065.1 of Streptomyces sp. A18. Lineage (NCBI taxonomy): Bacteria > Bacillati > Actinomycetota > Actinomycetes > Kitasatosporales > Streptomycetaceae > Streptomyces > Streptomyces sp. A18. The sequence goes on from NZ_JBWLKL010000005.1 coordinate 242,212, forward strand.
CGACATCGCGTTCGTGCTGCTCGACGAAGAGCCGGGTGAAGTACTGCCGGTGGGCCGCGGGCCAGAGCTCCCCTGGCTTCTCGACGCACTCGACAAGATGGCCGTACGCCCCGCCTGATCCCTCTGGTCCGACGCCCTGTCAGGGGTTCTGCTCGGTGTCGACGAGCAGCGCGGCCATGGCCGTGTCGTGGTCCGCGTGGTCGCGCAGGGACGCCAGTTCGGCGCGCCAGGTCGCATCCCACGACGTGGCCCGGCCGCCGACGCGCACCAGGGCGAGGGCCATCGCTCCGGCCGCCGGGGTCCCTCGCTCGTGCAGCAGCCGGGCTGCGGCGAGCAGTGCGGCACGCGCGCGTGGCGTAGGGACTTCCAGATGGAACCCACTGCCCAGGGGCAGCCGTTCGGGGCGTTCCTCGACCAGCTCCATGAGTCGCTCCCAGCGCGCTGCGTGATGTTCGCCGTGTCGCACGGCCGCCAGCGACGCGTCCCAGGTCAGGGCCGCCGCATGGGCGTACAGGCCGACGGCATGCATCGACAGGGCCAGGGCGTCGGCGATGAGAAGGGTCTGGGCCGAGCCTCGTCGGACGCGCAACGCCTCACTGATGCCGGAGAGTCGACGGAGCGCATCAGCTCGAACCTGCGGATCCGGCGTGACGGCGAGCTCTTGGAGCCCACGGATGACGCCTCGCAGGATGGGCCCGCCGACCGGCCCCAGAGGGAACCAGGCCAACTGCTGTGCGGCCGCGTCCCATTCCCTTCGACGCCGCCCCGGATCCGTGGCGGCGTCGGCGACGGCGCGCATGGCTTCGGCCGACTCCGGTGTGAACCAGGCGGGCAGGACACGGCACGCGGCGACGACGGTCTCTGTGTCGCCGTCTCGCACCAGTCGGGCCAGGAACTTCGCATACGCCTTCCCCACCGACTCGCGCACGGGCCCCCCGCGCGCGTGGATCACCGCTTCCCGTAGGGCAGGTTCGCCGACCGCCCGTGCCAGGCGGTCGGCGATGGCGGGCCGGTCGATCGCGGCAAGGAGATGGTGCGCCACGACGGCGCGCACGTCGCGGTGTTGGCGCGGTGTGTCCCACGCCGCCACCAGGGCGTCGAACGCCGCATCACCGGTGAGAGCGCCAAGGGCTCGGACCGCTTCCTTGCGGGAGCCGACCGGGGCATCCGCCGCGCAGGCCACGGGGGCGAGCAAGGTGACCGCTTCCCCGTCCGGTACCGCTTCCAGGAGCCGGCGGACGGATGCCATGGCGGCACGCCCCCGGACGCCGCCCGTCGCGGCATGGCGGAGCAGGGTGCCCAACAGCGGCTCGGTGGCGGGTGGCGCACCGTCGTGGGCCGCACTGAGGACGTCGCCCAGTGCACCGAGCGCCGCCGCGGAGACGGGCTGTGGCGCCGACTGCGCGAGTGTCGTGAGCAGCGCCGGTTCGCGCACCTGCGCTGCAGCGTCGGCGCGGGTGCGCAGTGGAGCCAGCTCTTCGGCGGCCACGCGCGCGTGGTGTTCGTCCCACGCGCGACGCTGTTCGGGCAGCCAGCGGCCTGTGACACCAGGCTGCACTCTCGTGGCCCAGGCCGTGCCCCGGGGTCGCACCCGGCCCGTGAGCCCCGCTTGGGCAGCGAGCAGCACGGCGTCCAGCAGGTCGGTGCGCCGGGTGACGACGGTACGCAGGATGTCAGGCACCGCAGCGAACGAGGCGTCGCAGTTGACCAGTTCGGCGCTGCGCTCTTCGCGCAGCGCCTGTGGCGCCGCCCAGGCAGCCGCCGCGCGCGCCGCGAAGTCCGGGTCGTCGGATTCCAAGGCCATCGAGCGCACCAGTGCGTCGAGTTCGGGCAGCGCGGTGAGGTGCGGTGCGAGCAGTTCCGCGAGGGAGATGCGAAGGGCGGGGTCCATCGGTGTGCCCGCCGGTGTCGCGGCCCAGACGGCACGTGCGGCTTCCTCACCGACGCGCAGCGCCGCGACGGGCTTGCGGGAGCGCGGGTCGCTCACGACGTGACAGAGCAGCTCTGTGGCGTAGGCCGCCCGTTGGAGTCTGCCGGTCGCCACGGCGCTCTCCGCGGCACGGCGCAACAGCCGCTCCGCCGCGGCCAGGGTGTCGGGGGTCGAGTCGCGGGACTGGACGGTGGTCAGCGACGCGTCGCGCAGGACGCTGTCGGACAGCGCCGCGAGCAGACGCGGCGGCGTCCCCGCGAGCTGCTGGAGGGCGGCCCTGCGTACGTCGTCCTGGTCGTGCCAGGCGCGTTCGCAGTCTCCGGCGATCCGAGCGAACTCCCCCGGTTCGCCTTCGAGTTCCGCGCAGGCCAGCAGCGCGGGCCAGGCCATCTGGCGTTGGTGGACGCGGTGCTGCCCCGCCATGTCGCGCAGCAGCGGTTCCCCCAGGGCGAGCGGGAGCGCTACGGCCAGGCGGCTGGCTGTCCACTCCTGACGCGACCAGCGCTTCACCCAGGGCATGACGAGCGCCGCCCTGTCGGCCGGTGCCAGGGCCGTCAGGGTGGCTACGGGGATGCCGCGCACCGAGCGGCGACGGGCGGTGCGTTCCTCGACCAGACGGCGGCGTTCCGGTGCGGGCAGCAGCGCCAGCAGACAGTCCGGCTCGATGTCATGACGTCCCGGCCCGCGGTGCCGCGACTGCGTCACGGGGCAACGACGGGCGAGGTCGACCAAGTCCGCGGGCCGGAGTTCCCCCAGGGCCCGCCGGGTTGCGGGCGGCAGCACCCCGCCGGAGACCCGTAGTTCGCGGGGTGAGCCGTCCTGGTGCGGTGGGGCCGCGCGCAGGATCTCGAGGACCTGGGCGGGGTGGCGCAGCAGGGAGCGGGCCGCCTGCGACGTCAGGAGATCCGGGACGCGCGCCAGGAGCAGCAGTCCTGCCTTCGGGTCGCGTTCCGCGGCCAGACTCGCGAGCGCACGGTTTCGGCTCGTGAAGCGGTAGCGGTCGGCGCCGCTCTCGCCGCGGGCGACGAGCAGTTGGGCCACGGCGAGCGGTGCCGTGCGGGTGAGGGCGTTCAGAACGCCCGCCGGGGGATCGAGTCGGGGCAGCCATGCCCCGGCCGTCTCGGCGGGGCATGCGGGCAGAAGCCGGGCGGCTTCACGGGCGCCGAAGCGTGCGTGGACCTCGGGCAGCAGGCGTGCGGCCAGGGTGCGCCGGCGGCTCAGGCGCAGGACGCGGTACGTCTCGTGCCGCGCTGCCCCGATGTCGCTCAACGCGAGGTGTTCCAGGGCCGCGTCCGGCACGGGAAGCCGGATGGCGGCCGAGAGGGCTCGGCGGCGCAGGAGGGGGTCGGTCAGGGCGTCGGCGATGGTCGCGAGGTCGCGCCGGGTGACGGCGAGGAAGAGGCCGGTGTGCCGTTCGTCAGGGGAACCGGCGGCGAGGGCATCGCGGAGTGTTACGTAAGCGTCGGTGGTGAGCGCTCGGGCGTAGCGGGCGAGGGCGCTCATGCGGGCCGGGAAGGGCAGCGGGTCGAAGTGGGCCGTCAGCCAGGCCGACGTCAGCGGCGCGAGGGTGGGCTCAGGCTGGGAGGACGGCGTCTGGGACGCCTCATCTGCGGCCATCAGCGATCACCGAGGGATCGCTGGGCCTCCTTTCGGGAAGTCATGTGCGCCATGGTCACCGCCGAACTGCCGGGGCGCAAAGGGTTTTCCGCTCGCGGAGCCGCCCGGAGGCAGGACCGCGAGCGGAGAAGCCGTCAGCCTCTGTACGTCGAGCGTCCACTCACACCGAGGTGGTGCCCCCTCCGGGGTGGCCGGTCAGTGGCCGATTTCCTTGCGTGAGACGCGGCGCAGCCTGCGCCGCTGTCCGGGATCGAGGGTCAGATAAGCCGCGGCCGGGACCCCGAGCACGATCAAGAGGGCGGCCCACCAGGGCAGCCAGATCAGCAGGATGATGCCGGCCGCCACACCTCCTGCGGCGATCTTCGCGTTCTTCGACATGTGTGTCGCCTCCTTCGCGGCTGCTGCCGCTCTCTGTCTTGAGAACGGGCTCGGGCCGCCCACGGTTCCAGTCTGCTCCCCTGATGGACCCCTGAGGAGCGACCCTGACGTAACCCTGAGGCGCGCCGCGTGTCCGGGGGTCTACTCGACCCTCAGCGGCTCGCCGACCTCGTACATGTGGCGCAGTACCTGACGGTAGGAGTCGATGAATCCGGCCTCCGTGTACGGCATGCCCAGCTCGGCGCAGTGGGCCCGCACCAGGGGCTGAACGCGCCGCAGGCTGGGGCGGGGCAGGCTCGGGAACAGGTGGTGCTCGATCTGGTAGTTCAGCCCGCCCAGGAACCAGTCGGTCAGCACGCTTCCGCGGATGTTGCGCGAGGTGAGGACCTGGCGGCTGAGGTGGCCCCAGCGCTCCCCGTCGGGGTCGGGCATCTCCATGCCTTTGTGGTTGGGCGCGAAGGCCAGCCCGAGGTGCAGGCCGAACAGCGCCTGGTGGATGGCGGCGAAGGCAAGGGCGTGGCCCACCGGCATGGTGGCCAGCAGCAGCGTCACATATCCGACGAGGTGGGCCACCAGAAGGAGGCCTTCGAGTACCCGTTCACGCGGGGCCTGGCGGCGCAGGTCCTGGAAGCCGTAGATCTTCATGGCGATGCCCTGGAGGAGCGTCAGGGGGAAGAACAGCCAGGCCTGGTTGCGGGTGAGCCAGCGGCGGAAGCCCTGGCGGACCGTGGCCTGCTTGCTCGTCCAGACGAGGATGTCCGCGGCGACGTCGGGGTCCTTCTCCAGGTGGTTGGGGTTGGCGTGGTGGCGGTTGTGCTTGTCGTTCCACCAGGCCGAGCTCATGCCGAGGAGGAGGTTGCCGTGGATGAGGCCGATGGCACGGCTCGTGCCGCGGTCGCCGGTGATCTGGGAGTGTCCCGCGTCATGGCCTATGAACGCCGTACGGGCGCACAGGACGGCGAGGACGGGCGCCAGGAGGAGTACCCACCAGGAGCCACCGATGAGGAACATGCCCGTGGCGACAGCGGCCAGCGCCACGGTGTTGGTCACGATGGTGCGGGCGTACCACCCGGTGCGGCGGCCCAGCAGCCCCTGCTCCTTGACGGTGCGCAGGAGAGGCGCGAAATCGCTCCCGGCGGGCTGCCTCATGAGGGTGGCTGGGGAACGCTCCGCGACTGCGGCGGCCTGGGGCATGGTGAGGTCTCCGGTCTCTGACTGGATCGGGCTGACCTGACACAACGTATGAGCCGGTGACCTGGGGCAACCATGGCGCCTTCACCCGTCTTGGACGGGGGCCAGCACCGTCCGGGAGGGGGGTTAGGTACACCAAGGCGATGGAGTGGCGGGGATCACTCCTTGATCGCTCACGCCTCGTCCGGGACGTGCTGTACCCTCGGCGACTCCGGTCCTAGTAGTCAAGTTTGAGGAATGCGCCATCGCCGAGCCCAGGCCCTCTGCCGCGTCACCTTCCGAGATCTCTGAACTGTCCCGCTGTTCCGTGCTGTTCGTGTCCGCCGATCCGGCCCGCATGGGCCGGGTCGCCTTCTGGCACCCCGACGGGGACGCGCCGCCCGACTGCTCCGCGGGCACCGTCGAGGAGCTGTCCATCGCCGTGCCCGACGACGACGGCGCGCGGCTCAGCGACGTGTCGGCGATCGTGCTCCCGGTGCGCGCGGCGCTGCCGGTCCTGACACGCGCGCGTGCCACCGCGGGGGCTCACCCGACGGCCGCGTTCTGGGGTGCGGCGGGGGTGCTCGCGCTGCAACTGGCCGCGCGCGGGCTGCTGTTGCCCGGCCTGACGGCGAGCGATCACGACGCGTGGCGCTCGGGCCCGCTGGGCACCGACGATCTGCGCCGCCTGCGCGACCTCGCCGCCGCGATGCCCCCTGCCGCGCACGCCCTGCCCCTTGACGACTCCCGGCCCCTGCGGCTGCCGGACCCCGAGCGGCTGCTGCGCCAGTTCCTGGACGCGGTGGCCGATACGCTGCCGCGCTCCCCCGCCGCGACCCTGGCCGCGAGCGCTCCCGCCTTCGCCTCTCGGCAGCCCCAGCACGTCCCCGAGCAGCGCCCCTGGGCCGCCGATGTGGCCGCCGGGCACGACGCCGGCGTACGTATCTCGCTGCGCGTCGAGGTGCCGGGCCTGGTGTCGGACACCTCCGACGGGACCCGGCTGCCGTTCCGCGCCGTGCTGCAGATGCACAGCGTCAGCGACCCCTCGCTCGTCGCCGACGCAGCCGAGGTGTGGGCCGGTTCGGGCGCCTCGGGGCAGGCCTTCGGGCCGCGGTCACGGATGGATGCCCTGCTCGCGCTGCGTCGCGCCACGCGCGCGTGGCCACCGCTCGCCCCGCTGCTCTCGGCCACCGTCCCCGATGCGATCGAACTCGCCGACGAAGAAGTCACCTCACTCTTGGGCGAAGGTTCCCGCATGCTCGCCACCGCCGGTGTCGAGGTGCACTGGCCCAAGGAACTGGCACGCAATCTGACCGCTCGCGCGGTCATCGGCCCGCCCGACGACGAAACCAAGGACCCCGACAAGCCGTCGTCGGACACTCCGTCCTACCTGTCCGCCGACGCGTTGCTCACCTTCAACTGGCGCTTCGCGCTGGGCGATCAGCAGCTCTCCCGCGAGGAGCTCGACCGCCTCGCCGAAGCCAACCGGCCCGTGGTGCGCCTGCGCGACCAGTGGGTCCTCATCGACCCCGAAGAGGCACGGCGCGCTCGCGAGCACCAGGACCACAAGGTCTCGCCGATCGACGCCCTGAGCGCCGTCCTGACGGGCACCACCGACGTGGCGGGGCGCCGCGTGGACGTCCAGCCGACGGGCTGGCTCGCCACACTGCGCGAACGCCTCGCGGACCCCGAGGGCATGAAGCCCGTCGGCCAGCCCGCAGCGCTCGCCGCTGATCTGCGCGACTACCAGCTGCGCGGACTGAACTGGCTGGCCCGGATGACCTCCCTGGGCCTGGGCGGCTGCCTCGCGGACGACATGGGTCTCGGCAAGACGATCACGCTCATCTCCCTGCATCTGCACCGGCAGTCCGAGGCCGAGTCCGCAGGGCCCACCCTCGTCGTCTGCCCCACGTCCCTGATGGGCAACTGGCAGCGCGAAATCGAGAAGTTCGCCCCCGGCACCCCTGTACGCCGCTTCCACGGCGCTCAGCGCAGCCTGGAGGACCTCGCCGACGGGGAGTTCGTGCTCACCACGTACGGCACGATGCGACTCGACGCGGACAGCCTGGCCCACACTCCGTGGGGCATGGTCGTCGCCGACGAGGCCCAGCACGTCAAGAATCCCTACTCGGCCACCGCCAAACAGTTGCGGACCATCGGCGCACGCGCGCGCGTGGCGCTCACCGGCACCCCCGTGGAGAACAATCTCTCCGAGCTGTGGGCCATCCTCGACTGGACGACACCGGGCCTGCTCGGCAAGCTCGGCACCTTCCGCACCCGCTATGCGCAGGCCGTGGAAAGCGGCACTGACCCGGCAGCCGCCGAGCGGCTCGGCCAGCTCGTACGCCCCTTCCTGCTGCGCAGGCGCAAGTCCGACCCGGGCATCGCGCCCGAACTGCCGCCCAAGACCGAGACCGACCGGGCCGTGTCCCTGACCACGGAGCAGACGGGCCTCTACGAAGCCGTGGTGCGCGAGACGCTCGCGGAGATCTCCGGCGCCGACGGCTTCACCCGCCGCGGCCTGATCGTCAAACTGCTGACCGGGCTGAAGCAGATCTGCAATCACCCCGCGCAGTACCTCAAGGAGGACAAGCCGCGGATCGAGGGTCGTTCGGGAAAGTTGGAACTCCTCGACGAGTTGCTCGACACGATCCTCTCCGAAGACGCGAGTGTGCTCATCTTCACGCAGTACGTGCAGATGGCGCGCCTCATCGAGCAGCATCTGGCAGCCCGGGGCACCCCGTCCCAGTTCCTGCACGGCGGTACGCCCATCGCGGCACGTGAGGCGATGGTGGAGCGCTTCCAGGACGGCGAAGTGCCCGTCTTCTTGCTGTCGTTGAAGGCAGCGGGGACCGGACTGAATCTGACGCGGGCCGAGCACGTCGTGCACTACGACCGCTGGTGGAACCCCGCCGTCGAGGCGCAGGCCACCGACCGGGCGTACCGCATCGGGCAGACACAACCGGTGCAGGTACACCGGTTGATCGCGGAGGGGACGATCGAGGACCGTATCGCCGACATGCTGCTGCGCAAGCGGGAGTTGGCGGACTCGGTCCTCGGTTCGGGCGAGGCGGCACTGACGGAACTCACCGACGCCGAGCTGTCGGATCTGGTGGAGCTGCGAGGGGGGACGCGATGAGCGACCTGTACGACGAGTCGAACGACGACGCACACATGGACGGCCGTCACGGGGAGGACGCGGACGGGCACGAGCGCACCTTCGCCGCGCTGCCGGCCACGCACGGGCGGGGGTTCGCGCAGAGCTGGTGGGGCCAGGCCTGGCTGAAGGCGCTGGAGGACACGGCGCTCGACCTCGCGCAGCTGAAGGCCGGGCGCAGGCTCGCGCGCGCGGGAGCCGTGGGCGCGGTCTCGGTGCGCCCCGGCCGCATCACCGCGGTCGTCCAGGACCGCGACGGCACCCCGCGCCGCTCGGACGTACTGCTGCAGCGGCTCAGCGAGGACGAGTGGGACCGCTTCCTGGGCATGGCCGTCGAGCGGGCCGGGCACATCGCGGCGCTGCTCGACCGCGAGATGCCCCCGCACCTGGTGGAGGACGCGGCGGCAGCGGGTGTCGAACTCCTGCCCGGCATCGGCGACCTGGAGCCGGAGTGCGACTGCGACGCGTGGGACCACTGCGGTCACACGGCCGCCCTCTGCTACCAGGTCGCCCGCCTGCTCGACCAGGATCCGTTCGTGCTGTTGCTGATGCGGGGCCGTGCCGAGCGTGAGCTCCTGGACGAGCTGCAAGTACGCAGCGTGGCGCAGGCGGAGGCCGAGGAGACCCCCGCGCAGGAGCAGGGGGCCCAGGCGGGCGTGGACGCCGACGAGGCGTACGCGGAGGGAGCCATCCTGCCTCCGCTGCCCGACCTCCCTCCGCTGCCGCCAGAGCCGGGCCTGCCGCCCTCACTCGACACGGAGGCGGAGCCCGCGCCCGGTCTCGATGTGTCGGCACTCGAGTTCCTGGCGGCACAGGCGGCCGTCGAAGCGCGCCGGATACTGGCCGAGGCGCTCTCTCCTGGGCACGAACGGCATCCGGTCGATCAGGAGTTGACGCCGGACGAGGATGCCGTGCGCCTCGCCACCGTGGCTCCTGCGCCGGTGGTCGCGCGCCTGGCGACCGCCGCCGACCGCGGCAGGGACGGGCTCGCGCTGGCCGTTCGTGCCTGGGAGTACGGAGGTCCCGCCGCGCTCTCGGTCCTGGAGGAGGAGTGGACTCCCGAGGCGGACGCCCTGGCACGCGCGCGTGCGGCGCTCGAAGCGGCCTGGGAGGACGGCGAGCGACCACGGCTGCGCGCCGCCCGCAATCGCTGGACGGTGATCGGCAGCGACGCCCAGCTGCGGCACGGGGTCGACGGCCGCTGGTGGCCCTACCGCAAGGAGCGCGGCCGCTGGACCCCGGCGGGCCCGGCGGCCCACGACCCCGCGACAGCACTGGCCGTGGCGACCGGCGGCGAATAGGCCGGCAGTTCCGGTGCGGGCCTCCCGCGCCCGCACCGGACCAGAGACGCGCCCGCTCACCACTGCGACCGCTCGGAGACGTGCGCGCCCTCACAGCACGCCACCCGCCGCGTTCACTCCACCGCCGCCCGCCTCCTGGCCGAAAGGCACCCGGCGGCCACCGGCGTATCCACGCCACTCACACACACGCCGGGAACATCGGCGCGCGCACTCCCCCTGACCGGCGATTGAGCACGGGCATGACATCCGAGAGCGTGGATCACACCGGTTCAGGGGGTGCCGACCGCGACTGGACGCCCCCGTCCCGCAGGCCCCGGGGCCCCATGAGTACGTCAGCGCGATCCATACGAAGGGGGACGGCAAGGGCCAGGTGCCCGACTACCGCTGACCGGCCTGCGGGTGACGGCGGCGCCTCCTGCCCCTCGCGGGAGGCGCCGTCAGCACGCCCCCTCTCGTTCACCTTTCCGCCTCCCTGTGTTCGCGCCGACGGCGAAGTCTGATCGCTGTCACCGAACCCTTGCGCCTCAGGAGGCACCGATGTCCCCGCACGCCGCCCGTCAACGTCGCGTCCGCCGTTCCATCGCCGCGGGCGTGCCGTTCGCCGTGCTCGCTGCGATCGCGGTGGCCGGGACCGCCACGGGCACCCCGACCGGCGGCAAGGAGAAGGCACCTCGGATCACCTCGACGGCGACACTGGGCGATGTCTCTCTGGGCACGTTCAGCAACTCCCTGCTGCCCGGGACGGTGAGCGACGACCGCAATGTGGATCTCGGCGGCATCGGCAGTGACATCTATCCGGCGGGCCGCAAGGGCGATTTCTGGACGGTCACCGACCGGGGTCCCAACGGCCAGATCAAGGTGGACGGCAAGAAGCGACGCACCTTCCCCGTCCCCGGTTTCGATCCGGCGATCGTGAAGGTCCGCGTCTCCGGTGACACCGTGAAGGTCGTCGACGCGCTTCCGCTGACGACTTCCTCCGGGAAGCCCGTCACCGGACTGCCCAACCAAGAAGGCCGCGATGAAGCGCCGTACACCTACGACGCGACGGCGGCTCTGCCGTACGACGCCAACGGCCTTGACACCGAGGGCATCGTGCGGGCGCAGGACGGCAGCTTCTGGCTCGTCGACGAGTACGGTCCCTCACTCGTCCATGTCTCCGCGCGCGGGAAGGTACTCAAGCGCTACGTCCCCGAAGGCCTGAAGCTGTCGGGCGCCGACTACCCGGTCGTCGAGGCACTGCCGGGCATCCTGTCGCACCGCAAGGGCAATCGCGGCTTCGAAGGGCTCGCCCAGCTTCCGGGCGGGGACCTGGTGATGGCGGTCCAGAGCCCGCTGTCCGTCCCGGACGAGGATGCGGGTGACGCGTCGCGTACGACGCGGCTGCTGCGATTCTCGCCGACGAAGCAGGCCGTCTCCGCCGAGTACGCGTACCGCTTCGACGCGGTGGATGTCGTCGACCCGGGTGAGGACGACACGTCGGAGCTGAAGATCTCCTCTGTCGTGGCCGTCGGCCGTGACCGGCTCCTCGTCGAGGAGCGCACCGACAAGGCCGCGCGGCTGCAGACGGTGAAGCTGGACCGCGGCGCCGACATCCTGGGCGAGCAGTGGGACGACGCCACGACACAGCCCTCCTTGGAACAGCTCGACGACCCGGCGGCTTCCGGAGTGCCCGTCCTGAAGAAGCGCCTCCTGGTCGATCTTGACGGCATCGACGGAGTACCCGACAAGATCGAAGGGGTGGCCCGCGTGAACAGTCACACCCTCGCGCTGATCAACGACAACGACTTCGGGATGACGGACGGTCCGGAGGCATTCGACAAGGAGGGAAGGCTCGTGGACAGCGATGTGGAGACCATGGTGACGTATGTACGGCTGCCCAAGGGCATCTGAGCGCGCTGCCCCCGCGTCCCACGCACCGATCAGGACAGCGGCCTGGTGACGCCCGTATTGAGGAAGTAGTAGGGCACTCCCTTGTCCACGCCCGACTGGGCCTCCGCGCCTGACGGGACCAGGGACTCCAGGTCGCTCGGCAGATCGCTGGGGAAGTCCGACGGCAGGCCACTGGGCAGGTTCGAGGGCAACTCCGTAGGCAGCTCGGAGGGGACCTCCGACGGGATGCTCAGCGACGGGCTGGGCTTGCCCTCCGAGCTCTCACTGCTCTCGGAGGGGCCCTTCTTGTCACCCGAACCACCGCCGCTGGTGGCCACCAGGACCACCGCGACGACGGCTCCGATCGCGACAATCACGGCAAGCAGGATGAACAGCCCGCCCCGTCGCCCGGACGGCCCTCCGGACGGCGGAGGAGGCTGCCACCCGCCCCCTCCCGGGGGCACACCGCCGCCTCCCGCGGGAGGCCATCCCCCGCCGTCCGGAGGCGGTCCGTACCCGTCGCCCGGGGGCGGACCGTATCCTCCGGGCGGTCCGAACCCACCGTCGCCCGGAGGCGGTGCGTCACCCGGCGGAGGAGGGGACTGCGGCGGTACGGGCGGCATGGCCATACCGTCAAGAGTCGCCTCGAAAGGGTCAGGATGCGACCCCTGTGCGGAAGTTGATACCTCCGGAGTCGGAGCCTCCGGTCAGCTTCGCGCCCCCAGGAGGTGATCCATGGCCAGCTGGTCGAGGCGCTCGAAGGCCATGCCACGGTCCGCGGCGGCCGTCACGTCGAAGTCCTCGAAGGCGGCGCGGTCGGCCAGCAGCCCGGAGAGCCCGTCCTGTGCGGTCGGCAGGGACAGCTCGTCCAGACGCGAAGCGCGCAGGGCTTCCTGGACCTCCGGGTCGGCCCGGAACGCGGCCGAACGCTCCCGAAGAATCAGGTAGTTGCGCATGCAGCCGGCCGCCGACTCCCACACGCCCGCATAGTCCTCCGTGCGCGGCGGCTTGAAGTCGAAGTGCCGCGGCCCTTCGTAACCGCCCCTCTCCAGGAGGTCGACCAGCCAGAAGGCGCTCCGCAGATCGCCCGCGCCGAAGCGCAGGTCTTGGTCGTACTTGATGCCGGTCTGGCCGTTGAGGTCGATGTGGAAGAGCTTGCCCGCCCACAGCGCCTGGGCGATGGAGTGCGGGAAGTTGAGGCCGGCCATCTGCTCATGGCCCACTTCGGGGTTGACGCCGAACATGTCGGGGCGCTCCAGACGCTCGATGAACGCGAGGGCGTGCCCGACGGTGGGCAACAGGATGTCGCCGCGCGGCTCGTTCGGCTTGGGCTCGATCGCGAAGCGCAGGTCATAGCCCTGCTCCGTCACATAGTCGCCGAGCAGGTCGAAGGCTTCCTTCATGCGGTCGAGAGCAGCGCGTACGTCCTTCGCCGCGCCGGACTCCGCGCCTTCCCTGCCGCCCCAGGCGACGTAGGTGCGCGCACCCAGCTCCACGGCGAGGTCGATGTTGCGGATCGTCTTGCGCAGCGCGTAGCGGCGCACGTCCCGGTCGTTGGCGGTGAACGCCCCGTCCTTGAATACGGGGTGCGTGAAGAGGTTCGTGGTCGCCATCGGCACGACGAGGCCGGTCGCGTCGAGCGCCTGCCGGAAGCGCTTGATGTGCGACTCTCGCTCGGTGTCCGTGGCGCCGAAGGGGATCAGGTCGTCGTCGTGGAAGGTCACTCCGTAGGCGCCCAGTTCCGCCAGGTGCCGTACGGAGTCGGCCGGTGCGATGGCCGCTCGTGTCGCGTCGCCGAACGGGTCCCTTCCCTGCCAGCCGACGGTCCACAGGCCGAAGGTGAACTTGTCCTCAGGAGTGGGCTGGTACGTCATGTGCGGCTCCCTGGATGACTGGTGCGCTACTGCGTGGCCGCCCCGGGCATGGCTGCATGCCCGTTCAGGTGCGGCTGCCGCGACTATTTCGTCATGGCGGTTAACAAATTAGTATCCGGAGGCATCCCTGGGAAGGTCGGACGGAAAGAAGTCCGGGCATGCCCGGAAAGAGCCGCGGGAACGGAGACCCCCGATGTCATCAGCGCCAGCAGCCGACGGACCCTTCGTCGTCGGTGTGGACAGCTCCACGCAGTCCACCAAGGTCCTGGTCGTCGACGCCGCCACGGGCAGGGTGGTGGCGAGCGGCCAGGCCCCGCACAGCGTCAGCTCGGGGGCCGCCCGCGAGAGCGACCCCGAGGAGTGGTGGAACGCCCTGTGCGCGGCCCTTGACCAGTGCGGCGACGCGGCGCGCGAGGCCGCCGCGGTGTCGGTCGGCGGCCAGCAGCACGGGCTCGTCACGCTGGACGCCCAGTCCAGGCCGGTACGGCCCGCACTGCTGTGGAACGACGTCCGCTCCGCACCGCAGGCCCGCACCCTGGTGGACCGTCTGGGTGGCCCGAAGGCGTGGGCCGAGCGGGTCGGCAGCGTGCCCGGCCCCTCCTTCACGGTGACCAAGTGGGCGTGGCTCAGCGAGCACGAACCCGAGGCAGCCCGTGCCACCGCGGCCGTACGACTCCCCCACGACTACCTCACCGAGCGCCTCACGGGCTGCGGCACGACCGACCGGGGCGACGCATCCGGTACGGGGTGGTGGGCATCGGGGACGGAGGCCTACGACGAGGAGATCCTGGGATCGGTGGGCCTGGACCCGGCGCTGCTGCCGCGCGTGGTCCGCCCCGGCGAGGTCGCAGGCACCGTACGCGGAAGCGGTGAACTGCCCTTCTCCAAGGGCACGCTCGTCGCCCCCGGCACCGGTGACAACGCGGCGGCGGCACTCGGACTCGGCCTGCGCCCCGGCACCCCGGTGCTGAGCCTGGGAACGTCGGGCACCGTGTACGCCGTCTCCAGGCAGCGGACCGCGGACCCGACAGGGACGGTGGCCGGCTTCGCCGATGCTCGCGGCGACTGGCTGCCGCTGGCCTGCACCCTCAACTGCACCCTGGCCGTGGACCGCGTCGCCGCGCTGCTGAGCCTCGACCGTGAGGCGGTGGAGCCGGGCGGCGCCGTCACCCTGCTGCCCTATCTGGACGGCGAGCGCACCCCCGACCTGCCCCACGCCTCGGGACTGCTGCACGGACTGCGGCACGACACGACTCCGGGGCAGCTGCTGCAGGCGGCCTACGACGGAGCCGTGCACTCCCTGCTCGGCGCCCTCGACCTGGTCCTGGAGGCGGACGCGGACCGCTCGGCCCCGCTCCTGCTCATCGGCGGCGGGGCGCGGGGCACGGCCTGGCAGGACACCGTACGACGGCTGTCCGGACGTCCCGTTCAGGTGCCCGAGGCCCGCGAGCTGGTCGCGCTCGGCGCCGCCGCGCAGGCCGCTGGCCTCCTCACGGGCGAGGATCCAGCCGCTGTCGCGCGCCGCTGGGGCACTGCCGAAGGGCCCGTCCTGCCTGCCGTGGAGCGGGACGAGTCGGCACTCGCCCGGATCGCCGGGGTAGTCTCCGACGCGGCGCCGCTGCTCGGCAGCGCGGGCCACCAGGACCCACGGTCATGAGGACGGAAGAACAGGGACTGACGGGGGAATGACCGCACCACCGCACGACGCGCGCCGGGGCACGTCCGGCGCCTCGCTGCCCGACACCCAGCAGGGGATGCGCCGCCGCAACCTCTCCCGCGTCATGCACGCCGTCGCGGCGCACGGGCCACTGTCCCGTGCCGCCGTGGCCACCCGGATCGGCCTGACGCGGGCCGCCGTCTCCACTCTGGTGGACGAGTTGATCCGCGCCGGGCTCCTGGACGAGCTGGGGCCCGAGCGCCCCGGCAAGGTGGGACGCCCCGGATCCGCGCTCGCGGTCAGCGGCAGCGGACCGGTCGGCATCGGCGCCGAAGTGGGTGTCGACCACCTCTCGGTGTGCGCGGTCGACCTGCGCGGAGAGGTACGCGCGCGTGCCGTGCGACAGGGTGACAACCGGGGGCGCGCCCCCGGACCCGTCGTCGAGGAACTCATCGCGCTGGTCCGGCAGGTGGGCAACGAAGCCCACCTGGCCGGGCTGCGTCCGGCGGGACTGGCCGTCGCCGTTCCCGGGCTCGTCGCCCGCGGCACAGGGACAGTGGTCCGCGCCCCCAACCTCGACTGGCACGACGTCGACCTCCGCGCGCTGCTGCCGGGCAGGGTGCCACTGACGGTGGACAACGAGGCCAACTTCGGCGCACTGGCCGAGCTGTGGCTCGGTGACGAGGTGCCGCAGGACTTCCTCCACGTCTCGGCGGAGATCGGCATCGGCGCCGCACTGGTCGTGGACGGGCGGCTCCTGCGCGGGACACGCGGCTTCGCCGGCGAACTGGGGCACGTGCCTGTGTGGCCGGACGGACCGGACTGCCCGTGCGGCGGCCGTGGCTGCCTGGAGCAGTACGCGGGCGAGGAGGCGGTGTTGCGCGCGGCGGGCCTCGATCCGGGCGCGGACCGCGTCGGGCTGCTCGCGGAACGCGCAGCGCAGGGAGATCAGGACGTACGCAGGGCGCTACATGATGCCGGGGCGGCGCTGGGCATCGCGCTCACCGGTGCGGTGAACCTGCTCGATCCGCGCTCGGTGGTGCTCGGCGGCGCCCTGTCACGGCTCGCACCATGGCTGCTGCCGTCGCTGGAGAGCGAGTTGAGGCGCCGTACGGCGGGCACCGCCTGCGATGTCGCCGCATCCGGGCTGGGGTCCGACGGCCCCTTGCTGGGGGCGGCGCACTCGGTCGTACGGGCGGTGCTCGATGATCCGGCGGGAGCGACGGCATAGCGCAGGCCGTCCACAGAGGAACGCATTTCACGGCTGTCCGGCCATCTCCTTGTAACCCGATTTCTTGCGGCCCGTCTCCGTGTCAGCGTTGCGGCCCTTCTGCGTGTCAGCGTTGCTGCCCTTCTGCGTGTCAGCGCCTCAATCACTCGCCCCAACCACCTGAAGCCGATGCATACCCCACCCTCAGAGGGGCTGGAGCTTGAGTCTCCAGTAAGGGGAGACAGGAAGGTGGGGACATGAACGGCGACACGCTCTACTCGATCGGTGATCTGGCGCGACGGTCCGGCCTCACGGTCAAGACCGTCCGGTTCTACTCCGACGCGGGAATCGTGCCGCCCGCCGACCGCAGCCCGGCCGGCTACCGCCTGTACGGCACCGATGCCGTCGCCCGCCTCGACCTCGTACGCACCCTGCGCGACTTGGGTCTCGACCTGCCCACGATCCGGAAGGTGGTGGACCGGGAGGTCTCACTGCCCAAGGTCGCAGCGGCGCACGCGGACGCACTGGAGGTGCAGATCCGTGTGCTGCGCCTGCGGCGCGCGATCCTGACAGCGGTCGCCAAGCGCGGGTCCACCCCTGAGGAGTTGGATCTCATGCACAAGCTGGCCAAGCTCTCCGAGAACGAACGTCAACGTCTCATCGACGACTTCCTGGGCACCGTCTTCGACGGCCTGCACGACCACCCCGCCTTCGCGGCGGTCATCCGCTCCCTCACTCCCGAGCTGCCCGACGATCCCGAGGTCGAGCAGGTCGAGGCATGGGTGGAGCTGGCCGAGCTGTTCCAGGATCCGGGATTCCGCTCCACCATGCAGGGCATGGCCAGAGACCTGGCCGCCGACCGCGCACCGGACGACAGCACCGGACTGCCCCGCGTCCTCGCCCAGGCTCTCCGCTCGCAGGTCGCCCCGGCCCTGGCGGCAGGCACCGACCCCGCATCGCCCGAGGCCGAACCGATCGTCACGGCACTCGCGGCTCACTACGCGCACATTCTCGGTCTCCCCGACGACACCGAGCTTCGCCAACGCCTGGTCACCCGCCTGGAGACCATGGACGACCCCCGCAGGGACCGCTACCTGACGCTGCTCGCGGTGATCAACGGGTGGCCCGCGCCGGACAGTCTGGCACCGGCACTCGACTGGACCGGCCGGGCGCTGCGTGCCCACACGCCCCGGTAGTGGGCCGGTCAAGCCCGATCGCCACCGCCGCCTTCACCGAACCGACCGACACCGCACCGCGGCGATTCCTCTCCAGCTACCGGGAGCTGATGGACGTACCCGGCTTCTGGCCACTCGCCGCGATCGGGCTGGCGTCGAAACTGGCGCCCAGCATGGTCGGTCTGAGTCTGCTGCTCCTGGTGAGCCAGGAGGGCTACTCGTACGCAACCGCGGGTCTTGCGGTGAGCGTCCTGGCGATCGGCCAAGGTGTCACCGCTCCCCTGCGCGGAAGGCTCATCGACCGGCATGCGCCCCGGCCGGTCCTGCTGGGCTGCCTTGCCGCGTACCTGACGGCCACTCTTGTGCTGGTGCTAGTGGTGCGCGGGGGCGGATCCGTCGCCGCGGTCCTCGCGTTCTCCGCGTCCATGGGGGCCGGCGCGCCTCCGGTCGCCGTGATGATGCGCTCGCTCTGGCACCGCTGCGCAGGCACCGGGTCGCTGGCCACCGCGATGGCCCTCGACTCGTCGATGATGGGCGCCACGTTGATCACCGGCCCCGTGCTTGCCAGTTGGCTGAGCCTTTCACTCTCGCCGGTCGTGCCGCTCGCAGTCGTGGCGCTGCTGACGGCTGTCGCGGTCGGGCTGCTGGCCGACTCCCCGGGCCCACCGCCACGTTCCGGACGGTCCGGGCGATGGCTCGGCCCTCTGAGTTCCGCTCCCCTCCGGAGTCTGCTGGCCGCGGACGTCCTCTTCGTCACGGCGGTGACCGCGCTGGACGTGGCGCTGCCGATCTACGCACGGGAGTACCACGCGGCCAGATTCACCGGCCTGTACCTCGGGCTCCTGTCCGTCGGCAGTTTTCTGGGCAGTCTCGCCCTGGGCGCTGTGCCGCATCTGGTCTCCCGCGGCCCCAAGGTGTCCGTGCTGCTCTGCGTGTTCGCGGTAGGGGCGGGTGCGCTGGCATGGGCCACGGGCGTGTCTCCGCTCGCGGTGCTCCTGGTCTGCCCGTCGGCCGGTCTCGTAATCGGCTGCACCTTCGCGACCCTGCGCACGCTAGGCGGCGACCTCGCCCCCGAGGGCCGTGTCACCGAGACGATGTCCTGGCTGAGCAGCCTCGACATGGTCGGCGGTGCGGTGGGCGCGGCGGTGTTCGCGTACGTCGCGGCGGATGAGGGAAGCAGGACGGCGCTGCTGCTGGTGCCGGCGGTCGCCTTGCTGGCCGCGGTGGTCGGCTGGAACTCGCGGGCACGGAAACCGAAACCATGACCGGTCGGCGGATCAGGCTGTCTGAGGCCCGAACTGCCGGAGTGCGTCGCGGCGTGTCGTTCCCGTGAACCGAGCGTCGCCCTCGTATCGCGCGGGCAGAATCGCGAGACTGGACAGACCGGACAGAGGCGAAGGAAGAGGCGACAGCGATGGAATCGGACCGGCATGCCCACGTCCTGAGCGGCACCAGCGACGAAGCCGCGCGCCACTACGAGCGGGCGCTCGATGCGCTGTTGTTCTTCCGTGGGGAAGTCGCCGACGAGGCGCAGGCGATGGTGGCGGCGTCTCCGGATTCCGCGATGGCGCACGTCTTCGGTGCCTATCTCGGGCTTCTCGGCACCGAGGAGAAGGACGCGGCCGAGGCCCGTAGGTCGTTCAGCGCATTCCGGGGCTCGGTCGGTCTTGCGGGGCTTTCGCCGCGCGAGGAGATGCACGCGGCTGCCGCCGCGGCGTGGCTGGACGGGGACATGCTGCGCGCCGGGCAGATCCTCGGCGAGATCAGCACCGAGTTCCCCCGCGACGCCCTCGCCCTGGCCGTCGGCCACCAGATCGACTTCTTCACCGGCGACGCACAACGGCTGCGCGACCGGATCGGTGGCGCGCTCTGTGCATGGGACGGCGACGACCCGCACTTCGGCCCGCTGCTGGGAATGTACGCCTTCGGGCTTGAAGAGGCCGGGCACTACGGTCGTGCAGAGGAGATCGGTCTGCAGGCGGTCGAACGTCATCCGCGGGATGTGTGGGGCATCCATGCGGTCGTCCACACGTACGAGATGCGGGGGCTGTTCGGCGAAGGGATCCGCTACCTGGACGCGCGGACCGCGGACTGGGCCGACGGCAACTATCTGTCCGTGCACAACACGTGGCATTACGCCTTGTACGCGTTGGAGGCGGGGAACATCGAGCGGGTCCTCGGCGTCTACGACAACACCCTCCACAACGAGGCGTCGCAGCCGATCGCCATGGAACTCCTGGACGCTTCGGCCCTGCTGTGGCGGCTGCTCCTTGCCGACATCGACGTCGAGCCTCGTTGGGTGGCGCTCGCGCAGGCGTGGGCCGGGCGCGAGGACGGCGCTTACTACGCGTTCAACGACGTCCACGCGGTGATGGCATTCGCGGGGGCGGGGCGGCTCTCCGACGCCGAACGGCTGGTGAAGGACCGCGAGGAATGGCTCGTCCGAACCACCATCGCGGTGCCGACCGAAGCGGCGCGGAACGAAGCGGTATCGAACCGGGCAGTATCGAACCGGGCGGTATCGAACCGAGCAGTGTCGAACCACGCCATGACGCGCGAGATCGGGGTCCCGGTGTGCCGCGCCCTCCTCGCCTACCGACAGCGGCAGTACGCCCGCGCGGTCGAGCTGCTCGCCCCGATCCGCTATCGCCTCAACTCCTTCGGCGGCAGCCACGCACAGCGCGACGCCATCCAGCGCACCCTGGTGGAAGCAGCCATCCGCTCCGGGCAACACGACCTCGCCCGCACCTTGCTCAGCGAACGCATCAATCTGCGTCCCCTCTGCCCCTACAACTGGCGGGCCCGTGCCCGGCTGGCCGATCGGCTCGGAGACCCGGCCCAGGCCGCGACCGCCCGTGCCCGCGCCGAGGAGCAGGCCGCTGCAGGGGCGGCTGCGCTGGGCTGAGTGCGGGTGTCGCGCTTCCTCGTCCCCCTAAAGGGTGACCGCGTTATCCACAGTCACGGTGCTGTACACAGATTCAGATCGCGCCCTTCCGACACAACCGACCGTCGCCGTAACGTAATTGAGGCGGGACACGATCGCCCTGGCGGTTTCGTGTCCACGCGGATCGGGGGAATCAGGTGTCGAGGGGCAAGCAATCCTGTGCTGCTCCGCGGGGCCATCGGGCCGCACAAGGCCCAGGTTCCCCATGGAGCGACAGAAGAGAGCAGTCCTGTCATGAGCCAGCCTCGAATCCTGACCGTACGGCCCGAACCCGGCGAGTACGCCTGGACGTTCGGCGGTGCACCGCCCGTGGCACGGATCGCTCCAGGTACCGTCCTCGACCTCTATACGGAGGACTGCTTCGCGGGGAAGGTGCGCTCCGAGAAGGATCTGGTCTCCGAGGTCTGCCAGTTCCCGTTCCTGAATCCGCAGACCGGACCCTTCCATGTCGAGGGCGCGGAGCCGGGCGACACCATCGCCGTGCACTTCGTGTCGATCGAACCGGCGCGCGACTGGGCGGCGTCCACCACGGTCCCCCTCTTCGGGGCGCTCACCTCCACCCACACCACCGCATCGCTCCAGCCGCCGCTGCCCGAGACCGTGTGGATATGGCAGCTGGACCGGGACCGGCGAACCGCCCGGTTCAGCGCACGTGACGGCGACTTCGAGATCGCGCTGCCGATGGACCCGATGCACGGCACGATCGGCGTCGCACCGGCCAACCTGGAGGTGCGCTCGGCGCTCGTGCCCGACGCACACGGCGGCAACATGGACACGCCCGAGATGCGCGCCGGAGTCACCTGCTACCTCGGGGTGAACGTGGAGGGCGCGCTCCTCAGCCTGGGCGACGGACACGCACGTCAGGGCGAGGGAGAGACCTGCGGAGTCGCCGTCGAATGCGCCATGAACACAGTCGTGATAGTCGAACTCCTGAAGGGAGTCGCAACGCCCTGGCCGCGCCTGGAGTCCGACACCCACATCATCTCCACCGGCTCCGCACGCCCACTCGAGGACGCCTTTCGAATATCCCAACTCGACCTGGTGCACTGGCTGGTACGCGACTACGGCTTCAGTGAGATCGACGCCTACCAGTTCCTGACACAGACCGTCGAGTCGCCGCTCGCCAACGTCTGCGACACCAACTACACGTGCGTGGCCAAGATCCGCAAGGAGTGGTTGCCCGCGCGCGAAACTCACCGGGGGCTGCACGCGCGGCTGCGAGAGACGGCCAAGGTGCTGCCCCACTGAAATCCCAGCTGTTCCCCCCACCGAGAGGTAGGCCAGCCATGGATCGAGCAAGACGATTCCCCAGCAGGCGCCGGCTGTTGCAGGGAGCGGCCCTCGCCGCCCTCCCTGCAGCGCTCCTCCCCGCGACTCGCGCCACGGCCCGGCCTCGGGCGGTCGACTACCCCCTCGCCGAATGGGTCCCGGCAAGCACCTCCAACTACACGGCGGCCAATCGCCCCAGCACCTATCCCGTCGACTACGTGATCGTCCACGTCACCCAGGAGACCTTCGCCGACACGCTCGACATCTTCCAGAACCCGGCGAAGAAGGTGTCGGCCCACTATGTGGTGCGCTCGAAGGACGGCCACATCGCCCAGTGCGTCCGCGAGCGCAACGTCGGCTGGCACGCGGGCAACTGGGACTACAACACGCGCAGCATCGGTATCGAGCACGAAGGGTGGGTGGATCAGCCCGAGTATTTCACCGACGCGATGTACGAGCAGTCGGCGCTGCTGACCTCGGCGATCTGCGAGACGTACGACATTCCCAAGGACCGGGAGCACATCATCGGGCACGTCCAAGTGCCTGGGAGCGACCACACCGATCCAGGCCCGCACTGGGACTGGACGCGCTACATCCGGTTGATCAACTCCGCCTGACGCCGACCGTCTGATGGCGAGACGCTCGTCGGGGCGCTTGTCGGAGCACGCTCGCGGGGCGACGATGGCAGCACCGCATCGCCGTCCCGGGAGGCCGAGTTGACCGAACCATGGGTGGCTCTGGAGGTCGGCGCCGATCCTGCCGAGCGGGTGCGGGTACTGCGGCGCGCTCACGAGAGGTTCACCGAGGCGGGGACGGTCTCGCGGCCGGTCCGTTCCGTGGTGGCCGACTCTTGGCGGCGTTCGGCCAGGGCCAGGGTCAGCCCGGAGGACACCGGCGCGGCGGTGGAGCTCACCGACGGGGACCTCGGTTCGTATCGGTCCGAGCATCCGCTGGCCGGGGTCATGCCGCTGTTCCGTGAACTGATGGGCACGTTCGCGATGGACGGTGAGCATCTCCTCGCGGTGTGCGACGCGCACGGCAGGCTGCTCTGGGTCGAGGGGCACTCCGCGACCCGGCAGAAGGCGGGGCGGATGAACTTCGTGCCGGGTGCGCGCTGGGCGGAGTCCGCCATGGGGACGAACGCTCCGGGCACTGCAGTGGCGGTGGACCGGCCGGTGCAGGTCTTCGCCGCCGAGCACTTCATCCGACGCGTCCAGCCGTGGACGTGCGCGGCGGCTCCGGTGCACGATCCGCGGACCGGGCGGTTGCTCGGGGCGGTGGACATCACCGGGGGCGACGGCCTCGCGCATCCGCACAGCCTGGCCTTCGTGCAGGCGGTGGCTCGGGCGGCGGAGTCCCAGCTGGCCCTGTTGTCACCGTCGGCGGATTCCGGGGACACGGTGGGGCTCACCGCGCTCGGCCGTGATGAGGCGCTGCTGTTGACCGGGGGTCGCAAGGTGCGGCTGAGCCGTAGGCACAGCGAGATCCTCGTCCTGCTCGCCCGCCACCCGGAGGGGCTGACCGGCGACGAGCTGCTGTGCGCGTTGTACGAGGACGAGTCCGTGACGCCGGTGACGCTGCGGGCCGAACTGGCACGGCTGCGGCGGCTTCTGGGGCCGGAGCTGCTGAGGTCGCGCCCGTATCGCCTTGCGGCGCCGGTCGAGTCGGATGTCGACGCGGTCGAGCGACGGCTCGGTTCGGGGGCGGTCACGGCGGCCGCCGCCGCGTACGCGGGCCCACTCCTGCCCGCATCGCAGGCACCTGCGGTGGCGCGGCTGCGGCGCAGGCTCGCCGACCAACTGCGCGCGGCGCTCATCGCACGCCGCGACCCCGACCTCCTGTCCGACTGGGTGCACACCCCGTGGGGCGAGGACGACCTGGCGGTGTGGCGCACGCTGGCGCAGGTACGCGCGACCCCACCGGTGCTGGCCCGCCTCAGCGAACTGGACGCGGAGCTGACGGGCGCGAGGTAGGGGCGAGCTGACATCCGCCGGGCATCCGCCGGGCATCCGCCGGGCGAAACGGCAGGCGGGCGAAACGGCCGCCTGCCACCGCCAACCGCCTTCGGCCGGCTACCGCAACGTACCTGCAACGTCCGGACTCCTACTCTCCGGGCGAGAGCTGCCCAACGGCGGGCAGCCTTCCCCGGGAGGCCACCAAGATGACCCGTTACGCAGCGCCCGGCACCGACGGCGCAGTTGTCTCCTACCAGGCCCGCTACGACCACTTCATCGGCGGCGAGTACGTCCCGCCCGCCCGCGGCCAGTACTTCGAGAACCCGAGTCCCATCAACGGGCAGCCCTTCACCGAGATCGCACGCGGTACGGCCGAGGACGTGGAGCGAGCCCTGGACGCCGCGCACGCCGCCGCTCCCGCTTGGGGCCGCACCTCCGCGACCGAACGCGCCGACGTCCTGCGGAAGATCGCCGACCGCATGGAGGCGAACCTCGAGAGCCTCGCGGTGGCCGAGAGCTGGGAGAACGGCAAGCCGGTCCGCGAGACGCTGGCCGCCGACATCCCGCTGGCCATCGACCACTTCCGCTACTTCGCGGGGGTCATGCGCGCGCAGGAGGGTTCGCTGAGCGAGGTGGACGAGGACACCATCGCGTACCACTTCCACGAGCCGCTCGGCGTCGTCGCGCAGATCATCCCGTGGAACTTCCCTATTCTGATGGCGACTTGGAAGCTCGCGCCGGCGCTCGCCGCGGGCAACGCGGTCGTCCTCAAGCCGGCCGAGCAGACTCCGGCCTCCATCCACTATTGGATGAGCCTGGTGGCCGACCTCTTGCCGCCTGGTGTCGTCAACATCCTCAACGGCTTCGGCGTCGAGGCGGGCAAGCCCCTCGCCTCCAGCCCGCGCGTCGCGAAGGTCGCCTTCACCGGCGAGACCACGACGGGGCGGCTGATCATGCAGTACGCCTCGGAGAACATCAAGCCGGTGACGCTGGAGCTGGGCGGCAAGTCGCCGAACATCTTCTTCGACGACGTGTGGGCCGCCAACGACGACTTCCGCGACAAGGCGCTCGAGGGCTTCACCATGTTCGCCCTCAACAACGGCGAGGTCTGCACCTGTCCGTCGCGGGCCCTCGTTCAGCGGGGTCACTACAGCGAGTTCATGGAAGCGGCGGTCGCCCGCACGGAGCAGATCGTGCCGGGACACCCGCTGGACACCGACACGATGATCGGCGCCCAGGCGTCCAACGACCAGCTGGAGAAGATCCTCTCCTACCTGGACATCGGCCAGCAGGAAGGCGCCAAGGTCCTGACGGGCGGCCAGCGCATCACGTACGACGGCGAGTTGGCGGGCGGCTACTACGTCCAGCCGACCATCTTCGAGGGCGACAACCGCATGCGGATCTTCCAGGAGGAGATCTTCGGTCCTGTCGTCTCGGTCGCGTCGTTCAGCGACTTCGACGACGCCATCAAGACGGCCAACGACACGCTGTACGGCCTGGGCGCCGGAGTGTGGACGCGCGACATGAACACCGCCTACCGGGCGGGCCGTGCGATCCAGGCGGGCCGTGTCTGGACGAACTGCTACCACGCGTACCCCGCGCACGCGGCGTTCGGCGGCTACAAGCAGTCAGGGATCGGCCGTGAGACGCACAAGATGATGCTGGAGCACTACCAGCAGACGAAGAACCTCCTGGTGTCGTACTCGCCGAAGAAGCTCGGCTTCTTCTGAGCCTGAAGTCCTGACGTCCTGAAGTCGGCTGCCTGGCGCCACCGTTGCGCGCCAGGCAGCCCGGCGGGCCCGTCGACGTGCGCGGCTCGTGACAGTGGGCCGGTCAGCGGCGGAAGGGGCCCGTGACTTCGTAGGTGATGCCGCCGGACGAGCTGCCGCTCGTACCGCGCTGGCTGGACAAGTACAGGCGCGTGCCGTCCGGCGAGAAGGCCGGGCCGCAGATCTCCGATGAGGACTGGCCGTTGATCCGCAGGAACGTCGCGACTACGTCGTCCGGCGTGATGATGCAGATCTCCATGTTGCCGCCGTCCTCCGCGACGTACAGGTCGCCGGAGGACGAGCCGGTGACGTTGTCGACGCCGGTCAGCGGGGCTCCGCCGCCGACGACCAGGGAGTCGTCGTAGGCCAACTCGTAGGTGCCGGCGGCCAGGTTGAGCTGCCAGACGCGGCCGTCGCCCTTGGTGGTGAACCAGACGGTGTCATTGGCGTAGTGGCAGCCCTCCCCGCCGTTGAACAGCTTGGCGCCCGAGACCTGGTCGCGCGTCGGGGTGGGCGAGCCGTCCGGGTCGGGCACGGTCGCCCAGGTGAAGCTGCCGGAGGTGGCCGTTCCCGCCTTGAGGACCTGGAGCGTACCCGCCGACAAGTTGCCCCACGTGGACGGAACGAATCGGTAGAAGCAGCCGTCCGACGCGTCCTCGGTCAGGTAGATCACCTTGCGGACCGGATCGGCGGCGGCCGCCTCGTGGTTGAAGCGGCCCATGGCGTCGCGGCGCACGGCGGCCTTCACACCCCACGGGTCGGTCTCGTAGACGTAGCCGCTGCTGACCTCCTCGCAGGACAGCCAGGTATTCCACGGGGTCGCACCACCGGCGCAGTTGCGGTTGGTGTTGGACAGGATCCGGTACGAGCCGGTGATGGAGCCCGCCGAGTTGAACTTGATCGCGCCCGCTCCACCGGTGGAGGAGATCTCCGAGTTGGAGACGTAGATCCAGCCCGTGCCGTCGGCGAAACAGGCGCCGCCGTCAGGGGCGTTGTGCCAGGTGTAGGTGGTGGAGCCGACCTTCTGGCCGGATCGAGCGATCACCCGACTGGTGAAGCCGCTGGGCAGCTGGATGCCGTTGGCGTCTGCCGTGCCGAGCGCCCCGTACGGGCCGGGGCCTTTCTGGGCCGGCGCCGCGTAGGCCGCTCCCTGCATGAGGGTGTAGCCGAAAGCCGCTGCCGTACTGCCGACGACCGCTCCACGCAGGAAACTACGACGTTCCACTTGATCACTCCAGGGGATCGTGACCGCCCCTGCCGCACTGGTCGGGCGGCGAGGTCGCGGGGGGGGCGCTTCCGGAACCTAAAGGTCCCGGATTGACAGTGCATCAACAACCGATGAAGCGGAAGCGTCTGCTGTCGTCCGGCTTCTTCCCACTGCCCCACACATTGCGCTGCGGCACGCTGAGCCTCCTTGTCCGTGTCGAGATCACCTGTCTTGTTGACCATTCCACCAAGCAGCCACCCAACGTGACAGGCGCGCGTGCCCCACTTCTGTGAGTCACA
Source organism: Streptomyces sp. A18 (assembly GCF_059026065.1). Classification (NCBI taxonomy): domain Bacteria; kingdom Bacillati; phylum Actinomycetota; class Actinomycetes; order Kitasatosporales; family Streptomycetaceae; genus Streptomyces; species Streptomyces sp. A18. Next base: position 268,993 of record NZ_JBWLKL010000005.1, read on the forward strand.
CGTGCCGGTCGAGCAAGCTGGCACCCAGTGGGGTGACCTCGTGGAGCATGCTGTTGCCCTCGCGGGAGCTGACGATCAGGCCCGCACGGCGCAGCACCGTGAGGTGCTGGCTGGCCGATGACAGTGCCAGGCCGGTGCGGCGGGCGAGTTGGCTCGTGTTGCTCTGGTGGCATTCGCCGGCCGCCTCGAGGACCGCGGCGCGGCTGCACCCCACGAGGTCGGCCAGGGTGTCGTTCGCCTCGTCTGCCGCCTCGGAGTCCCAGGGTTCGTGGCCGAGGGGGTACACCAGGACCGGGACCTCCTCTCCCTGCCGCACCAGTGTCACCGGGTGGCAGCGGCAGAAGTACGAGGGGACAAGGAGCAGGCCGCGTCCGTCCAGGTGCAGGTCGCGGTCCACCGGATAGTCGATGGTGAGAACGGGCGCGTGCCACCGCGCGGACGGGGAGAGGTTGCGGAGCAGCGCCTCCACACCGCCCGAGGCCAGGACCCGGCCCGCCCGTGCTCGTTCCCGTGCGGTGTGCGTCAGGATGCCGCCGAGGAACGGAGTAATAGCGACCCGCTGGTAGTCCCGGAAGGACTGGTCGAGGTGGGCGAGCGCCGGGACGACGCCTCGATGCAGGTCGCGGGCCCACGGCGACAACGGGCAGCCGCTGCCGAGGAGTTCGATGTCCTTCCGCACCTCGTTCTTGGGGGTGAGGAGGACGGGCTCCACCGCCTCGGCCAGGGACAGGGTGGCGGTGTGCGGTGTTAGGAAATCCGGGAAGTACCCCTGGGCCGGGATGAGTTCGGACAGTGCGCGGGCCCGCCGCGGCAGGTTCGGGCGTACCCGCCCGCGCCACCGGATGCCGAGGAGGCCGGCGCAGCCGTCCCTGAGCCAATGGGTGCTCAGGACTGTTTCCCACATCAGAGCCGGCCCGCTCGCCACCCGTGTCCGGGCGAGGTCCGGGGCGGTGAAGTGAATGCGCAGCATGTGTCCCCCGATCACAGCTGTTCACATAGGCCCGTACCGGGCGGCAGGGGCTCCGGTCAGCAGCGCCCAGTAGCGGTCGCCGTAGGACCAATGCCACCACTCCGTCGGGTAGTTGATCAGTCCGGCGGTGGTGAGTGCCGCTCTCAGGGCGAGCCGGTTGCGGCGTGCTTGGTCGGAGATGTTCGGTGCGTCGGTGTAGCAGGCTCCACCGCTGGCCTCCGGGCTTGCGTCGACCGGTGTGCCGAGGTCGAGTTCGTCGCCGTGCGTGGTGCACAGCGTGAGGTCCACGGCAGCACCGGCGACGTGCGGCCCTATCTCGGGCGGTGCGAGCGAACGGCTGGCCTGGGTGAGCAGGTGGTCGTCCGGCCAGTCAGGATTGGCCCGGCGCAGCTCGGCCGCGTACGCGTCGAAGTACCGGGTCTGCAGGGCCAGTGGTCGGTACCCCTCGGTGACCAGCAGCCGCAGCCCCTCGGGCAACAGATGTGCCGCCCTCTCGAGGCGCATGGCGACCCCCTCGCGGACCATGGCGTACGCCCCGTCCGGATCCGCCTGGCGTGCGTCCACGTCGAGGAGGGGCAACTCCCTTAGGTCGACGCAGGGTTCGCCGCACTCGACGACGGAGATGTGGGCCACTTCGGGTGCGTTCATGAGGATGATCGGGGGCATGCCGCTTCCTTTGTCGTCCTGAGCCGTCCTGAGCCGTCCTGAGTCGTCCCACGTGCAGGCAGTGCGATGCGGGAAGTACGGAAGGTGCCGGCGGCCCACGCGCGCCCTGGCCCCAGGGAGAGGTGGGTGCGGCACTCTCCCCGGGGCGCCCCCGTCGGGCGGTGGTGGTCCTGCCGGCGGGTAGCGGGTGTTACCGCTTCTCGGGCGAGACGTAGCCGACGACGTCGCCTCGCTCGGTGTTGGACCGGGAACGCTGGAAGACGCCTTCCTTGCCGTTGCCGCTGGACGTCTTCGTGGTGTTGCCCTCGATGGTCGTCAGCTTCTTCCCGCTCTTGCGGTACTTGACGACGAGACCGACGTGGTCCACGTCCCAGCCGTTGTTGCCGAGGCTCGGCTTGCCGCCGTCCCAGTCGTAGAGCACCGCGTCACCGGGCTTGGGGACGTAGGAGCCGCGCTTGTGCCACGTGCCAGTGCCGGCCTTGGCGGCCCGGTAGAACGAGCCCGCCCACGGGTCGATCTTCTTGGTCTTGGCGCCCGACTTCTTCCAGACGTAGCGGGCGAAGTCGGAACACCAGTTGTTGGAGCGCCACTTCACGCCGCCGGTCGAGGTACTGCAGATGTTGTCGCCGCTGGTCTTCCAGTACCCGCTGTAGAAGTTGCAGTTCTTCGGGGCCTCGCGGTTGCGCTGCGGGTTGTTCTTCTCGGCGGTCGCCCTCGTGACGATCTCTGCGCGCAGAGGGCTCGAAGCCGCCGACGCGGTCGTGGTCAGCGCCCCCCCGACGACGGCGCCGCCGGCGAGGCCGGCGACCAGAAACATGACCGCCGGGCGGCGGAAGACGGGCGCCTTCGTCGGCCGGCAGGCCGAGTCGGCCGTAGCGCTGTCCGTGATGCTTGTCGTGCTGCTGTCCGTGCTGCTGGTCGTGCAGCTGTTCCTACTGCTGTTCGTGGTGTTGGACATCGTGGTCCTTTCCCCGTTGTTCCCCGTTGCGCCGGAGGCTCTATCCCTCCGACGTCACCAAGGTTCGCCGGGGCTCCTGCAGTTTGCCTGCAAGGTCTCCGCAACACGGCTCACAGCGACTTACAGTTCACTTCGCTCCACGCTCATTTCGCTTCAAGTTCATTCCGCTCCAGCGTGCCGAACTCCGTGAACACGGACAACGCCTCTGTACGCAGTGCCGCCGCCCGCTGCCCGTCGCCCAACGCCTCGCGGACCGACGCGAGATCGCGCAGCGTACGGGCCCGCGGCAGGCGCAACTCCAGTGCGTCCCACAGGCTCACGGCGGCGGCGAGCCGCTTCTCCGCCTCCAGGTGCCGTCCGTCGGCCAAGGCGCACTCGCCGAGCGTACGCAGGGTCAGCGCCTCGCCGAACCGGTCGCGGTACGCCCGGCAGACGTCGAGCGCGCCGAGCAGTTCCGCCTCCGCCTCCCGGGTACGCCCCAGCCTCAACCGGGCCTTGGCGCGGGCCCGTTCGGCGTACGCGGCCATCAGCGGATCGCCGAGGCCCGCGAGGATCTCGAGAGCCCTTCCGGCGTACCGCTCCGCCTCCTCGTACGCTCCGAGCGACCGGTGCACGAGGCTCAGCGTGCGCAGCGTGAGCGCCTCGCCTCGTCGGCTGCCCAGGCACCGGTAGCCCCGCAGCGACACGTCCAGGAGTGCCGACGCGCCGTCGTGGTCGCCGAGTTCCAGGCGTACGGAGCCACGGAGCCGGCAGGCAAGACCGATGCCCGCGTCGTCGCCCAGGTGCTGGAATACGTCGACGGCGCGGGCCAGCGCGTCGTCGGCGGCTTCCAGGCGGCCCAGCTCACGCAAGTTGCCGCCGAGCCCCGTAAGGGCGGCAGCCTGGCCGTGCAGGTCGCCTATGGCGGCGCACAAGGGCTCGGCCTGTCCGAAGTAGTCCTGCGCCTCGGCGTACCGGTCCTGCTCGAACCGCAGTTGTCCCAGGCCGATCAGTAGCAGCGCCTCGCCTGCGCGGTCCTCGGCACGCCGGGCCGAGGCGAGAGCCGCGTCATGGCTGCGCCACCAGGCGTCGAAGCGGTTGCCGACGGCGAACGACGAGGAGCACAGCGCCGTCGCGGCGGCACAGGCGAGGGTGTGCAGGCCGAACGCCGCCGCGCGCTCGACGGCCGTGGCGAGCGCGTCGGCCTCGGCCTCGAACCAGGGATACGGATCGGCGAGCGCCCGCCGTGTGGTCGCCGCCCCCACATCGGCGGCCGGTGCTCCGCCCGCCGTGCCCGGCTCGCCCCACCCCGTCTCCGGCCCGCCGGCGGACCGGTTGACGCTCGCCGAACCTCCGAGATAGGGCCGCAGCACGACCACGCCCGAAGGCGCTTCCTCCGCGACCCGCTCCACCAGGCGCAGTCCGGCGGCCAGCGCCCTTCCCACCGACGCCGTGCGTACCTCGAGCGAGTCCTCGGCCTCGGCCCGCTCCGCGGCGTACACCCGCACCAGGTCGTGAGCCCGATAGCGCGACTGACCGGCGGAGTCAGTCCCCGTCCAGTCCAGCAACTGCGCGTCGACGAGCCGTTCGAGAACCTCCTCCACATCGTCCTCGGCCCCGTCGACGAGCAGCGCCACCATCCAGGGTGCCGTGTCGCACGGCCCGAGCACGGCCAGGCGGCGCAGCACCGTGCGGGCGTCGTGATCGAGCGACTCGTAGCTCAGCCCCAGACTGGCGCGCACCTCAAGGTCGCCCACGGCCAGCTCGTCGAGGCGGCGCCGCTCGTCCTCGAGGCGATCGGCGAGGATGCGGGGAGTCCAGTGCCGGCGGGTGGTCAGTCGAGCCCCGGCGATCCGCAGGGCCAGCGGCAGACCACCGCACAGCGTGACGATGCGCCGGGCGGCGGCGTCCTGGGCGGGAGCGTCTGTCGCAGCCCGCGCTCCGGTGACCTGGGCCAGCAGTTCAAGACTGCGTGCCTCGTCCAGGACGGCGAGATCGGTGCGCCGGGCCCCGTCGAGGCCGCCGAGCCGGGCCCGCGAGGTGACGAGCACGCCACAGCCCGCGCTGCCCGGCAGCAGGGGCCGCACCTGGGCCTCCCTGCCCGCGTCGTCGAGGACCAAGAGGAGGCGGCGCCCCGCGACGAGGCTGCGGAAGAGGTCGGCACGCTCAGCGGCGTCGTCGGGCGGTTCGGCGCCCAGCGCGCGCAGCAGCCTGCCGAGGACGTCGCCGGACGGCAGGGGGCCGCCGGTGCCCTGCAGCTCGGCGTAGAGCTGCCCGTCGGGGAAGGCGTCCATGGCCAGGTGGGCGGCCTTCACCGCGAGGGCGGACTTGCCGACGCCCGCCGGCCCTGACACCACCACGACGGAGGTCGCGTCCCGCGGCGCGGTGAGCCCGTCCACGACCTCGGCGATCTCTGTCTCGCGCCCGGTGAAGTCCCGGATGGCAGGCGGCAGCAGGCACACAGGGCGGGGCGACGCGGGCACCGGCGGTGCCGAGACGTCGGTGGCCGCCGCACCGCCCTCGGCACGCAGCAGCGCGGGGTCGGCCCTCAGGATCGCTCCCTGCAGCCGTCGCAGTTCCGGCCCGGGATCGATGCCGAGTTCCTCGGCGAGTACGGCCCGCCCCTCCTCGAACACCTGAAGGGCGTCCGCCTGCCGCCCCACCCGGTAGAGGGCGAGCATGAGTTGACCGCGCAGCCGCTCGTTGGTGGGGTGGGCGCCGACGAGTGCCCTGACCTCGGTGAGCAGCTCGCTCTCCCGCCCCCCGCATTCGAGTTCGGCGGCGATGCGCTCTTCGAGTACGGCCCGCCGGGCCTCCTCGAGCCGTACCGCCTGGCTCCGCAACACCTCGCCGACCCCGCCGAGCGCGGGACCGCGCCACAGCATGAGGGCGTCGCGCAACGACCGGGCGGCGCCGGTGTGGTCCCCCTGCGCCGCGGCCCGCCGCCCGGCCGCGGCCAGCTCCTCGAACCGCTCCAGGTCCACGGCACCGGCGTCGGGCCGGATCACGTACCCCGGCGCCTGCGTCTCGATCGCCCCCCGTCGTGCTTCCGGCAGCGCCCGCCGCAAGGCCGAGACGTACGACTGGATCAGCGCACGGGCCGTCTCCGGCGGCTCCCCTTCCCATACGACGTCCACCAGCGCGTCGGCGGGCACGACATGCCCGGCGCGCAGCAGCAGCGCGGCCAACAGAGCACGGGGCTTGGGCCCGCCCACCCGCAGGGGACGGCCTTCCCACAGTGCTTCGACCGGCCCGAGCAAACGGAATTCCAATGCCATGGTCTGTCCCCCGAGGTGTCACCGACACTGACTCACGCCTCATGGTCCCCCAACCTCCCTGACAGGGCGATGAGTTGCGGCGAGCCGGACGTCATGGCGGCGGGTTTCGGCCGCCGGCACCCGTGTGCTCCACCGCGGAAGCCGCCCCCTTCCACGCACCGGTCCCAGCCGTCGCCTGCGGAACGTCGCCTGCGCCGAAGTGGAACCAGAGGAGCGGACCAGATGCCGTCCATGAGGGGATACGCGGGCTCCACCCCGGCGGACCGCTACCGCCGCCCGGTCGCCGCAAGCACCGCGGCCTCGGCCAGCCCGTGGTTCTCGAGGCCCGCTCCGAATCCCGAAGGGAAGGCGAAGCGGCGACGCGTGTACGCGTAGGCCACGCCGCTGTCCGGGTCCGCGAAGGCGAGCGAACCTGAAGCGCCGCTGTGACCGAAAGCGTCCGGGCCCAGGAAGGCGTACCGACCGCTCAGTTCCTCGAAACCCAGGCCGAAGGCGTCTTCGTTGCCGGTGACCAGGTCGGTTCCCCGGTAGTGGACCCGGGCGAATTCGGTGACGGTCTCCGGCTTCAGCAGCGGGGCTCGGCCGTCGAAGGTGCTGATCGCCGCGGCGTACATCCCCGCCACTCCCCGCGCGGTACCGACCCCGCCGACCGAGGTGGGGCCGAGCGCCCGGACGGCGCGAAGGTTGGCGAAGGCCGCCACATCGGTCGGCGGGGTGGCGTTCTGGTTGAAGGCGATGCCGGTGATGCTGTCGGGGGCCACCGCGCCGGCCGCGAGTCGCTCCGCCTCCTCCGGGGTGGGCAGCAGCGGCAGTACGTCGGCGTAGCGCGCTTCGAGTTCCTCCGGCAGCCCCAGGTGGAAGTCGAGTTCGTACGGCGCCCGGATCCGCTCTTCGTAGATCTCCTGGATCGAACGGCCGGTCACCCGCCGCACAACCTCTCCCGTCAGGGCGCCGATCACGAACCCGTGGTAGCCGTACGCCGATCCCGGCTCCCAGAAGGGCCGTTGCCCGGCGAGCCGCGCGGCGATCAGCCGGTCGTCGGCCAACTCCTCGGTGGTGAACCCGCCATCGACGCCGATGGCCCCTGAGCGGTGCGCGAGCAGTTCGCGCAAGGTGAGCCGATCCTTGCCCTCCGCACCGAACTCCGGCCAGTACGCGGCCACTTGGCGGTCCAGGTCGAGGACTCCGTCCTGCACGAGGAGCGCGACCACGAGGTGGGCGGCGCCCTTGGTGATGGAGTAGAGGCCGGTCAGCGTGTCCGCCGCTGTGCCGGGACCTCCCCACAGGTCGACCACCCGGCGGCCGTCCACGTGGACCACGAGCTGCGCCTCGGGCGCGTCCCGCGCCTCGCCGAGCACCGCGGCGAACGCTTCCCGCACCCCCTCGAAGCCCTCCGCCACGCTGCCGTGCGGTCCGTCGTCCTCGCGCCCCATGACTGTTCCCCTCGTCGTTGATCACGTGCCGTTCGCGAGGTCACAACCGCCGCTCAGGGACCGCCATTCCCTGTGGATCGCCGGCGATGCAGGTTGCGGGCCGACTCGGTGACCAGCAGCAGGGAGGGAAGGACGGTGCCTCCTGCGGGCGCCGCACCTCTCGGCCCAGGTCGAAACGGCGAGTTGGGATGCCGCTCAGATCTCGAAGGTCCGCAGCACATCGGCGGCGACGCTCAGCGCGATGGTCGCGGGTTCCTTGCCCGTGATGTCGGTCAGCCCGATCGGGGTCTTGATCCGGTCGATCGTCGCCTCGTCGTGACCGCCCTCGTCGGCGAGGCGTTTGCGGAACCGTGCCCACTTGGCCGCCGACCCGATCAACCCGATGGGGCCGAGACGGGTCGTGCGCAGGGCGGCGTCACACAGCGCGGCGTCCTCGGCGTGATCGTGGGTCATGATCAGGACGTGGGTGCCGTGCGGCAGTTCCTCCAGCACCTCCTCGGGCAGCAGCGGCGTGTGGTGCACGTGCACCTGTGCCACCGCGTCCGCCAGGACGTCGAGCCGCCGCTCGGCCAGCATGTCGGAACGGCTGTCGATCAGATGGAGGTCGAGGTCCTGACGGGCCAGGATGCGCGCCAGTTCGAGGCCCACGTGCCCGACGCCGAAGATCGCCACCGCCCTTGCCACCGGCAGCGGTTCGAGCAGCACCGAGACCGTGCCGCCGCAGCACTGCACGCCGTGCTCGTTGGTCACCTTGTCGTTCAGGGCGAAATCGATCAGCTCCGGCTCGGCCTTGGACACCGCGATCATCTCCCGGGCCCGGTCGATGGTGACCGCCTCGACATTGCCGCCCCCGATGGAGCCCCATGTCGCGCTCCGCCCCACGACGAGCTTCGCGCCGGCCTCGCGCGGGGCATGGCCGCGCACAGTCGCGACGGTCGCGAGGACGCCGGGCTCCCGGCGTGCCCGCAACCGCGCGACCGCGGCGATCCACGTCATGTCAGGCACCGCTCAACGCTTCCGCGTCGGTACGGTTCTCGCCGCCCGCGGCAAGGCCGTTCGGGGTGTCACCGTTCCGGGAGGCATCGTTCCGGGAGGCATCGGAGGAAGCGGAGGAGCAGCCGCCCTGCCGAGCAGCCTGGATCGCCCAGAACACCGCCTCCGGCGTCGCGGGCGATGCCAGTTCGACGCCGACCCCGCCCGGCCCGAACGCGGCGGCGGCCTGCCGCAGCGCCTCGCGCACCGAGAAGGCCAGCATCAGCGGAGGCTCACCCACGGCCTTGGACCCGTACACCGCACCCTCTTCGGAGGCGTTCTCCAGGAGCGTGACGTTGAACTCCTCGGGCATCTCCGAGAAGCTCGGCAGCTTGTACGTGCTCGCCGCCTGGGTCAGCAGCCGACCGCGGTTCGGGCCGTCCGTGGCGTCCCAGCGCATGTCCTCGAGGGTCAGCCAGCCCGCGCCCTGCACGAAGCCGCCCTCGACCTGGCCGATGTCGATCATCGGGGAGAGGCTGTCGCCGACGTCGTGCACGATGTCCACCCGCCGGATGCGGTACGCGCCGGTGAAGCCGTCCACCTCCACCTCGGCCGCTGCGGCGCCGTACGAGAAATACTTGAACGGCGATCCCGTGAACGACTTCGCGTCCCAGTGCAGCCCCTCGGTCCGGTAGTAACCGGCCGCCGACAGCTGCACGCGCTGGAAGTACGCGGTACGCACCAGCTCGTCCCAGGCCAGCTCCTGGTCGCTGTCCAGGGTGCGCGCGACGCCCTCGACGACGCGTACGTCCGATGCGTTCGCCCCCAGCTGGGTGGCGGCCACCTGCAGCAGCCGCTCGCGCAACTGCTCGCAGGCGTTCTTCACCGCCGCACCGTTGAGATCCGCCCCGGCGCTGGCCGCGGTGGCGGAGGTGTTGGGCACCTTGTCGGTACGCGTCGGGGCAAGCCGCACCTTGTGCAGCGGGATGCCCAGCGTGGTCGCGGCCACCTGCAGCATCTTGGTGTGCAGGCCCTGGCCCATCTCGGTGCCGCCGTGGTTGATCAGGACCGAGCCGTCCTTGTAGATCAGCACCAGCGCGCCGGCCTGGTTGAAGGCGGTGAGGTTGAACGAGATGCCGAACTTGACGCCGGTGAGCGCGAGGGCCCGCTTGGTGTGCGGATGCGCGGCGTTGAAGGCGGCGATCTCGCCCCTGCGATCGGCGATTCCGCCGTTCTCGCGCACCTTCTCCCAGACGGCGGAGATCCGTTCGGGCTGGCCGACCGGCTGTCCGTACGGCGTCGTCTGGCCCTGGCGGTAGAAGTTGCACTCCCGCAACTCCATCGCGTCCAGGCCGAGCTCCGGCGCGCACCGGCCCATGATGTCCTCGATCACCAGCATGCCCTGCGGTCCGCCGAAGCCGCGGAACGCGGTGTTGGAGACCTTGTTGGTCTTGGCGATGCGACCGGCGATGCGCGCGTTGGGGATCCAGTACGTGTTGTCGATGTGGCACAGCGCGCGAGCCACCACCGGCTCGGACAGGTCCAGGCTCCAGCCGCCGTCCGCGGTCAGGGTGGCGTCCAGTGCCTGGATGCGGCCGTCGGCGTCGAAGCCGATCTTCCATGCGGCGTGGAATCCGTGCCGCTTGCCGGACATGGTCAGGTCCTGGGTCCGGTTGAGCCGCAGCCGCACCGGCCGTCCGGTCAGCTTGGCGCCGAGCGCGGCGACGGCCGCGAAGCCGTGCGGCTGCATCTCCTTGCCGCCGAAGCCGCCGCCCATCCGCAGGCACTGCACGGTCACCTCGTGGCTGTGCAGACCGAGCACATGCGCGACGATCTCCTGGGTCTCCGAAGGGTGCTGGGTGCTGCTCTGCACGAACACCTGCTCCGCCTCGTCGACTTGGGCGAGCGCCGCGTGCGTCTCGAGGTAGAAGTGCTCCTGGTCGGAGAACTGGAACTCACCCGTGAACACGTGCGCGGAGTCGGCGAACCCGGCGTCCACGTCACCGGCCAGCATCACGGGACGAGCACCGTGGAAACTCTCGGCCGCGATCGCGTCCTGCAGCGTGATCAGGGAGGGCTGTTCGTCGAGTTCCACCTCGACGGCCGCCGCACCGAGCCGTGCCGCCTCCAGGGTCTCGCCGAGCACCCAGGCGACCGCGTGGCCGTGGAACATGACCTCGTCGGGAAACAGCGGCTCGTCGTGCTTCATCCCGGCATCGTTGACGCCCGGCACGTCGGCGCCGGTCAGCACACGTATCACGCCGGGCACGGCGAGCGCGGGCTCGGTGTGCAGTGCGGTGATCCTGCCGCAGGCCTTCATGACCTGGACCGGGTAGGCGTGCAGCACGTCCTTGGTGCGCTGGACCAGGTCGTCGGTGTAGAGCGCGGCGCCGGTGACGTGCTGGACGGCGCTCTCATGCGGCATCGAGACGCCGACGACGGGCTTCTCGGGGCGCTTTGACAAATGGCTCATGAGGAAACCGCCTCAGTGGTCTGCGCGTACAACTTCAGCAGGCTCTGGCCGAGCATCGCGGAACGGTAGCGGGCGCTGGCGCGATGATCGTCCATCGGCGTGCCCTCGGCCCGCAGCACCCGGGCCGCCTCCTCCACAGTCTGCGCCGACCACGGCCTGCCCTCCAGGGCCGCCTCGGTGGCGAGGGAGCGGATCGGGGTGGCGGCCACGCCGCCCAGACCGATGCGCGCCTTGCGTACGACCCCGTCCGCGATGTCGAGCGCGAACGCGACCGCCACGCTGGAGATGTCGTCGAAGCGCCGCTTGGCGATCTTGTGGAAGGCCGTGACCGGCGACAGCGGCAGCGGGACGCGCACCGCGCGGATCAACTCGCCGGTCCTGCGCACGCTTTGCCGGTAACCGGTGAAGTACTCCGCCAGCGGGACCACCCGCTCACCGTCGGCGTCGGCGAGCACCACCGACGCGTCGAGCGCGAGCAGGACGGGCGGGCTGTCGCCGATGGGCGAGCCGGTCCCCAGGTTGCCGCCGATGGTCGCGCCGTTGCGGATGAGCCGGGAGGCGAACTGCGGGAACAGCTCCGCGAGGAGCGGGACTTCGCCGTCGAGGCGGCGTTCGATCTCGGTGAGCGTCAGCGCTGCCCCGATCTCGATGGAGTCGGATTCGACCCGCAGCTCCCGCAGTTCGGGCAGCCGGTCGATGGCGACCACGCAATCAGCCCGGCGGGAGCGGATGTTCACCTCGACGCCCCAGTCGGTGGACCCGGCGACCACCACCGCGTCGGGCCGCTCGCGCAGCAGCCGCAGCGTCTCGTCCAGGGTGCTCCTGCGCAGGAACGTGCTGCCGTTCTGGGCGTATTCCGTGGCGACGGGTGCGGGCGGGGGCAGCTCCCGGCGCTGCGCCAGCGGATCCTCGCCCGTGGGCGTACCGACGGCGAACGCGGCATCGCGGATCGGGCGGTATCCGGTGCAGCGGCACAGGTTTCCGCTCAGTGCGTGCAGATCAAAACCGTTCGGACCGTGCTCTGCGTCGGCGCCTTCGGCCGCGTCGGTGGTGTCGGCGGAGTCCGCGTGTGCGCAGCGGTCGGGGCGGTAGTACTCGGCCGCCATGCTGCAGATGAATCCCGGTGTGCAGTAACCGCATTGGGATCCGCCGCGTACCGCCATCTCCTCCTGCACCGGGTGCAGGACCGGCCGCGTGCCGGGTTCGCCTGCGGTCGCGAGCCCCTCGGAGGTGATGATCTCCTGGCCGTCGAGCGCCGCGGCCGGAACCAGGCAGGCGTTGACCGCCACCCAGTCGGTGGGCTTGTTCACGCCGGGACGGGCCACCAGGACCGAACAGGCGCCGCATTCACCCTCGGCGCAGCCCTCCTTGGTGCCCGTGAGACCGCACCCGCGCAGGAAGTCCAGCGCCGTGGTGTGGGGTGCGGCGGGTGAGATCGGTGTTTCTCTGCCGTTGACCGTGATCCGCGCAGCTGTCATGACATGTCTTCATTTCGGTGCGAGACGGGTGCATGCATCATGTTCGCCAATTTCAGGCAACTTTCTGTGTTCAGACGCGCCCTGCGAGAGGAGCGGGCGCAGCACGGCACGCAAGAGCGACGTACCGGAAGGGGGTGGCGGGGAACCCGGAATGTGCCGCGTACGGGCACATCAGAACCGCGTGTTCAGCAGCCGTGCGCGATACGACCCGGAACCCAGACCGTGCACTGGGCGAGGCGACCGAGATCAGAGCTGGTGTACATCCGCTGGTCGCCTCCTTTCGGGCGTCATGGGTCGGCGTGACTACCGGAAGCTAATGGCTGGGGCCACGCAGGTCAAGGGGCCCCCGCGCGCCAGCGGCGCCCGCCACACCGCGAGAAGCGGTTCGTTCCCCCCGATGAGCGTCCCGCCCCGCGTTGTCTCCCCACGACGAAGCCTCGACCCTTCCGCCTGCCCTAGCTTCCGGACATCACCGGTTCGAAAGGCAACCTCTGTGCCACACGGTGCGGCCGTTGCCACTGATCGCAGCAACCGAAAGGGGCAGTAGATGGCAACGCGCACAGTACGCGGCAGCGCGGTGGGTCTGGTGACAGCGGCGGCCCTGACCGCCGCTTCGTTCACCTCACCCGCGGCGGCCGACGCAGGCACGGGACATCAGCGGACCCAGGCGGCCATGGACGCGGCGGTGAGGAGCGGGGTGCCCGGAGTCACCGGGCAGGTCAAGGACGGATACTCGCTCTGGACGGGCACTTCGGGCGTCGGGGACCGCGGGACGGGCGAGCCGCGCTCGGCGTTCGACCGCTACCGCATCGGCAGCATGACCAAGACCTTCGTCGCCACCGTGCTGCTCCAACTGGAGGCCGAGGGCAGACTCGACCTGGACGACACGGTCGACACGTGGCTGCCCGGCGTGGTCCAGGGGAACGGCAACGACGGCCGCCGGACGACGGTGCGCCAACTGCTCAACCACACCAGCGGGATACCGAGTTACACCTCCGACCCGGAGTTCCTGGAGCGGGGCTTCACCGAGAAGTTCCTGGAGCACCGCTACGACACGTACACACCGGGGCAGTTGGTGGGCATCGCCATGCGCTACGAGCCGCTCTTCGAGCCGGGCACGGCCTGGAGTTACTCGAACACCAACTACACCTTGGCCGGCATGGTCATCGAGAAGGTCTCGGGCCGCCCCTACGAGGACGAGATCAAGCGGCGCATCATCCAGCCGCTCGGCCTGTACGCCACGTCCGTCCCCCGCACCGCGTCGTCGCTGCCGGAGCCGAGTTCCCGTGCGTACTCCAAGCTCTCCCTGACGCCGCAGCCGACCGGTCCGGTCCACGACGTCACCGATCTCAATCCGTCGGCCGCGGGTTCGGCGGGCGCGATGATCTCCGAATCCGGTGACGTGAACCGCTTCTACTCGGCCCTCCTCGGCGGCAAGTTGCTGCCCGCGGCGCAACTCAAGGACATGAAGACCACCGTCCCGGTCAGCGGGGCCGGCCTGATCACGGGCTACGGTCTGGGGCTGATGAAGTTCGAGCCGTCCTGCGGCGTTCCGGTCTGGGGCCACGGCGGCAACATCCAGGGGTCGGCGTCCCAGGCCGTGACCACGGCGGACGGCAAGCACTCGCTGGCCTTCAACTTCAACGGCGACTGGGCGGGTGACAGCCAGGCGGTCATCGAGGCGGAGTACTGCCCGGAGTAGATCTGCCTTCCCGGACATGTCGGCGCGCCGACTCAGCGCGCCGACATGTCCGGGCGGCGCAGCAGGCGCAGCTGCAGCATCAGCGCGAAGCGGACGTCGGGGTCGGTGAGGTCGGCCTCGGCGACCTCGGTGGCGCGGCGCAGGCGGTAGCGGAAGGTGTTCTGGTGGACGTACATCGCGTCGGCCGCCGCCGGGACCTCGCCGAAGGCGTTGAGCCATGCGCGGAGCGTGTCGACCAGTGGGGCGTCGTGCTCCTTGTCGTAGGCGAGCAGCCGCGCCAAGGGGCCGGTCGGCGGGTCGCCTCGCTCGGCGGCGAGGTCGGCGAGATCCAGCAGGAGCGCTTCGACGTGGACGTCCGAGATCCGGGCGAGCCGGCGAGGGCCTCCGTTGGCGCGCAGGACGCGCAGCGCGCGGTCGGCTCCTTCGCGGGAACGGGCCAGTGCGCTGCCGTCCCGGGCCGCGGGGCCGATGCCGATCAGCGGGGTCAGCCGGTCACCGATGCGCGTGAGGAAGTCGCCCGCGGTGCGGGCCGCCCTCTCCTCCGCGTCCGCCGGGTTCAGCGGTACAGGGAGGATCCCGTAGGCGACATCGCCGACGAGTGCCGTGGCGGCGCGGGCGTGGATCGCGGAGAGGTGCACGGCGAAGGCGTCGGCCAGGCGCTGGCGTTCGGCCGTGTGCTGGGCGTGCAGGTCGGTCGATCCTGTCAGCTCGGGCGGGTCCGGCACGGCCAGGGCGAGGACGACGCCTGCGTGGTCCGCCAGGCCGAGCCGGCCGAGGGCCTCCGCCGCGCCCGATCCGCCTTCCAGGGCGGTGGAGACCAGGTCGGCACGGAGGCGGCGCTCGACGTCGGCGCCTGCCCGCAGGCGCAGCAGGTGCAGGGCCACCAGTTTCGCCGCGTCGTGCAGCGCCTGACCGCGCTGCGCACTGAGCGGGGTCCGGACGACGGCCCAGATGGACCCGAGGAATTCGTCTCCGGCGCGCACGGCGATCGCGACACGCGGGATGTGGAATCCGTCGGTCTCGGGTGGCGCGATGTGGACCGGCTGATCGCTGCGGTAGAGGGCGCGGAAGACCCCGCGGTCCTCGAGGAAGCGCGTGAAGCGTTCGGGGACCTGCCGGCCGAGGACGGTCTCCACGCGGGAGGGGTCGGCCTCGTCCTGGCGGCCGGAGAAGGCCAGGACGCGGGAGCTGCGGTCCTCGATGGTGATGGGGGCGTCAAGGAGCGCGGCCACGGCATTGGCCAGGGCGAACAGATCGCCGGAGGGGGTGCCGCCCAGCGTCTGCGGGCCCGCCTCGCCGACGTCGCCGTCCGCCAGCAGTGAGCGCAGCAGCGCGGCGAGCTGGGCCCACGACGCGCCGCGGGTCAGCGCGAGCAGCACCACCCCGGATCTCTCCGCCGCGGTGATGACCGCCGGGTCGGCCGGTGCCGGGGCGCGGACCACCAGGGCCGCGGCCCCGGCCTCGCCGAGGGCGGTGAGCAGCCGGGCTGTCTCGTCCGTCCCGTGGATGCTGATGCCGAGCACCAACGCCTGGCGGGGCAGCACCGGTTCGTCCAGCGGATCGTGGATGACCACTCCGCCGATCCCGTCCGCCGTGTCCGGGTCGCCGCACACGAGATCGAGCAGGGTGGTGCCGAGGTCTTCCATGACCCGCCTGAGGCCGGCCCGCGGCTGTGTGTTCACGGTGCCCCTTCCGTCGTCCCCGGACAGTGCTCGCGGCCACCGTTCGTCGGTGTGGACGGAATTGTGGGCTGTTTTCGTCGGTCACTACAAGGGTCCCGTCACAGAGGGATCCACTCCGTGTCGACGGTGACCTCCTCCAGGGCGTCGGGGATCGGCACGACACCGAGGCCGGGGCCGTCGGGGACCGGGAGGTGGCCGTCGGCCAGCACGAACGGCTCGGTGATGTCGGTGCGGTAGTAGCGGTCGGATGCGGAGGTGTCGCCGGGCAGCGTGAAACCCGGCAGCGCGGCGAGAGCGACGTTCGCCGCCCGGCCGAGGCCGGTCTCCAGCATGCCGCCGCACCAGACCGGCACGCCGTGCGCGACGCACACGTCGTGGATACGGCGGGCCTCCAGATAGCCGCCGACCCGGCCGGGCTTGATGTTCACGATGCTGCACGCGCCCAGGGTGATCGCCGCGGCGGCGGCGCGGGCGGAGGTGATCGACTCGTCCAGGCAGACCGGTGTGGCAAGGGACTTGGCCAGCTGCGCATGGCCGATGAGGTCTTCCTCCTCCAACGGCTGCTCGATCAACAGCAGTCCGTACGGGTCGAGTTGGGCCAAGTGCCGGGCATCGGCGAGGGTGTAGGCGGTGTTGGCGTCGACCTGGAGCAGCAGGTCATCGCCGAAGTGCTCGCGTACCGCACGGACCGGCTCGACGTCCCAGCCGGGCTCGATCTTGAGCTTGATGCGCCGATAGCCCTCGTCGAGGTAGCCGGCCACCGCTTCGAGCAGCTCCGGCACGGAGCCCATGATGCCGACGGACACCCCGCACGGCACGCGCTCGTGGACGGCACCCAGCGCTCGCGCCAACGGCACGCCGCGGGCGCGCAGTTCGGCGTCGAGGACCGCCATCTCCAAGGCCGCCTTCGCCATCCGGTGGCCGTTGAACGGTGCCAGGGCCGGAGCGACACCGGCCGCGTCGAGGCGCGGGTGGCGGCCGAGGGCGGGGACGAGGAATCGGCGCAGTACGTCGGCGCAGCCGGCCGCGTACTCCGATGAGTACAGCGGGTCGACCATCGCCACGCACTCGCCCCAGCCCTCCGCGTCGGCGCTCACCGCGCGCAGCACCAGCGCCGTGCGCTCCGTCAGCGTGGCGAACGAGGTGCGGAAGGGGGCCACCAACGGCAGCCGGATCCGGCGTACTTCTACTCCGGTGAGCTTCACTGTGTGTCCTTGTCCACGAGGAGGTACCAGCCGGCGCGGTCGAATCCCGTCACCCGCCAGCCGTCGGCGAGGAGCCCGCCGAGTGCGTCGCGCACGGCGGCGCGCCAGGACGCCGCGGACCCCGCGTCGCCGCGGCGCAGTCGCTCGATGTCCTGGGGCACGGCGAGCAGCGTCCGAGGCCCGGTGACGGGGTGGGTCCGCGGCCGGCCGTCGGCGGTCGCGCTCAGGGCGACGGATGCGCCGCGCACCCGTTCGGCCCCCGCGTCAGTGGCCCGGTGGTGGCCGCGGCAGGCCGCGGCGATCTCGGGGGCGGCCAACTGCCACTCCACCAGGAGGCGGTCGGTGTCGTCCGCGCCGTTGATGCCGTCGTTCATGCGGCCGTAGAAGTTGGGCAAGTACTGCGCGGGCCGGGCGGCCAGCTTGCCGATGTTGAAGTAGGCGTTGCGCCGCACCAGCGGATCGAAGGTCCACGACACCTGGGCGGCGCCCCGCTGCAGCGCCCAGGAGCGCTGGTGCGCCTTGAGGGCGAAGCCGACGCTGCGGCCACGCATCCGGGCCGATACGCCGGCGATGTGGCTGTGCAGGGCGCCGTCGGGCGGTGGGCCGAAGAACCCGATGCAGGCGCCGACCAGTTCGCCGCCCTCCTCCGCTCCGTCGAAGGCTGCCGTAACGTAGCTGCCGGCCTTGTCCATCGCACGCAGCAGTTCGGGGGTCGCAAGTGCGTTCTCGCCGCCGGGTTTCCAGATGCCTTCGAAGAGGCGGCAGGCCGCCTCCAGATCCGCGAGGGCGCTGATCGGCCGCACATGGCAGCCGGCCTCGTACGCCGCGGCACCGGCCGCGGTCAGCGCATCGGCCGCGATCCGATGGCCGGGATCGGGATCGGGCGCGAGCGGAGGGGCGGCGGACCTGTCCGTCATCGGGCACTCCCGCCGGTCGCCGCCGCGTCACTGTCGCGCGCCGAGTGTGGGGCGGCGGCGAGAAGGTCGCCGACAAGTGCCGCCAACAGCGCTGTACGACGCGGGAGTTCAGCGACGACCACGTGCTCGTCGGCGGCGTGTGCGCCGCCGCCGACGGCGCCGAGACCGTCCAGGGTCGGGATGCCCACACCGGCGGTGAAGTTGCCGTCCGACGCTCCTCCCACCGCGGCGGCGGTGAGTTCGCCGATGCCGAGGTCCACGGCCAGTTGCCGGGCACGGCGGTAGAGGGCGTCCGACGCGGCGTGCGGCAGGGGCGGACGGTTGGGGCCGCCGGTCACGTCCACCGTCGCACCGTCGAGCACGGGCCGCAGCCCTCGCAGAGCGGTGTCCACGCGGGCCTGTTCCTCGGCGTCGCGTACGCGGACGTCGACGGAGAACCGCCCGTGGGCCGGGACGGTGTTGGTGGTGGTTCCGGCGGTGAGGACGGTCGGGGTGACCGTCGTACCGGCTTCGGTGTCACAGAGCGCGGCCACCGCGAGCATCTGGTGGGCGGTCTCGATTCCGGCGTTCACACCGCGGTGCGGCTCCAGGCCCGCGTGGGCGGCCCGTCCTTCGACTCGTACCTCGTACAGGGAGACTCCTTTGCGTTCCGTCTTCAGCGCTCCGCCGTCTGCGGAGGCCTCCAGGACCAGCGCCGCGGCGCAGCCCGCCGCCTCGGACTCGATCAGCTCCCGCGACGACGGCGAGCCGAGCTCTTCGTCGCCGGTGATCAACAGGGTCAGGCCATTCATGGCGCCGGTGCCGGAGCCAAGGGCGGCGAGCGCGGCGACGGCATGGAAGGCCATGACGAGTCCGGCCTTCATGTCGAAGCAGCCGGGCCCACGCAGCACGCCGTCGTGGACCGTGAACGGGTGGGTGGCCGATGAGCCGATGGGCCACACCGTGTCGTGATGGCCGAGGAGCAGGACGCGCCGCGGGCCGCTGCCCAGGCGCCAACGCAGATGCGTACGGCCGTCCAGGGTGAGCAGGTCCGGCCCGGCGCCCAGGTGCTGTGCGCCGATGGTGGCGACCGCCTCGGCGCTGCGGGCCACGGCGGCGAGGTCGGCCGACGGGGACTCGGTGCGCACCAGGCGCCCGATGTCGTCGATCATGGCAGGCAGTGCGTCCTCGAACCGAGCGACGCACAAAGGGCCTTGAGGTATCCGGATGTCGTGCTGCCGCTTCACGTCAGGACACCTTCGGGGTAGCGCGGACGCCGAAGTGCAGATACGGCTCACCGCTGGGGAGTGCGTAGAAGGTCACGGGGGTCCATGACCGGCTGCCGGGCAGCCGGACGACGAAGAGGTCGTCCGACACGGGTACGAGGTCGGCCTCCTGCACCGTCTCGGGCACGAGATCGGCCAGCGGCCCGGTCACCGTCTGCCGCAGCCGTGGCCCGTCGACGCCCTGAAGGATCTCGATGCGCGCACCGGCCCGTTCGTACCGCCCCAGATGGCGGGCGGCATCCACCGGCACGGGCTCGGCCGGCGGCTGGAGCGGTCGCTGCGTGGTGACCCCGGCCAACTCGGCGAAGATCTCCCGGAACAGATCCAGGTACAGGTCCTGGGTGCCCCCGCCGTTGGTGAGCAGGGTGACGGCGAGATCCTGCTCGGGCAGCAGGCGCAGGAACGCCGACTGGCCGATGGTGTTGCCGTCGTGTCCGAGGACCTGGTGGCCGCCCCAGTCGAAGCGGATCCAGCCGAGGCCCCAGGAGTCGCCGAGCGAGTGCACGTCCGGCAGGTCGACCTGCTTTTCGGTCATCGCGCGTGCGGCCTGCCGCGACAGGACGCGGGTGCCGTCCGCGGTGCTGCCACCGGCCAGGTGCATCCGGGCGAAGGCCAGCACGTCGGCGGCCGTCGCGGTGATCAGTCCGGCCGGTCCGACGGAGCGGGGCAGGCCCCAGGCGGGGACCGGCCGCGGGTCCTGATCGCCCTGGGCGTCATGTCCCATCGCGGTACGGAAGCGCAACGCGTCCTCCGGCAGCGTGACGGTGTGCGCGAGCCCCAGGGGGGAGCACAGCCGCTCCTTGAGGGCGCTGTCCCAGCTCATGCCCGTGAGCTTCTCGACGATCCGGCCGGCGAGCACGAAGCCCGAGTTGCAGTACGAGAACGTCGCCCCCGGCGGATGGATCTGTGCCGCCGTGCCCAACTGGTCCACGTAGCCCTCAAGGCAGTCGTCCCCGCGTCCGGTGTCGGTGAAGACGTCGCCGTCGATGCCGCTGGTGTGCGTGAGGAGATGCCGGACGGTCACCCGCTTCGCCGTGCCCGGGTCGGAGAGCCGCAGCTCCGGCAGGACATCGGAGAGGGGGGCGTCGAGGTCGAGCTTCCCCTCGTCGGCCAACTGCATGATCAGGGTGGCGGTCCACACCTTCGTGAGGGACCCGATCTGGAAGAGCGAGTCCTCGCTCGCCGTCACACCGGTGTCCTTGTTGAGCACACCGCAGGAGGCCAGGGCGAGTTCGTCGCCGCGGGCTATGCCCAGGACCGCGCCCGGCACCCGGTGCCGGGCCGCCAGCTCGGCGAGGCGTCGATTCCAGTGCCCGACATCCAGTGGGACGCTCGCCCGGCGTCCGGACCCACCTGCATGACGCTCCACCCAGTCGACGATGCGGCGGGAGAGGTCGGCCCGGTGCGAGGGCGGTCCGTCGAGCAGGAACAGATGCGAACCGCCCGGGTAGAGCACGAGGCGGGTGGGCACGCCCCGCAGCCTCAGCGCGGTGAACCACTGCTCGGCCTGCCCCACCGGACAGAGCTCGTCGGCCGCCCCGTGCACCACCAGCGTCGGCGTACGAACGTGCTCCACGCGGGAGTACGGAGAGAGTTCGGCGTACAGCTCGCGGTTCTCCCAGGGCGGTCCGCCCAACTCGCTTGCCGCGAGCGGGTGCGCCTCGTCGCTGGTGCCGCACATGCTCGTGAGGTCGCTGACCACGCCTCCGGCGACGGCGGCGGCGAACCGGTTGTCACGGCTGGTCAGATAGCAGGTCATATAGCCGCCGTAGCTGTATCCGGCGACGGCCAACCGCATTGGGTCGGTGACCTGTTCGGCGACCAGGGTGTCGAGCGGTTCGAGGAGGTCCGGCGCGTCGGCCGTGCCCCACGCTCCGCGTGCGGCGGTGAAGAACGCCTCGCCGTAGCCGTCGCTGCCACGGGGGTTGAGCAGCAGCACCGACCAGCCGCGTGCCACAAGGACCTGGTGGTACGGATGGAAGGGGTCGGCCGCCGCGTTCCAGGCGTTGTGCGGACCACCGTGGACGTCGAGCAGCAGCGGCGCGGGGCCGGTGGCGGCGGGGTCGCGCAGCAGCCACCCCTGCACCGTGGTGCCGTCCGAGATGGTGAACTCCCGCTCCTGCGGCGCGAAAAGCTCCACACCGGCCAGGTCCGCCCCGTGCCGGGTGAGCACCTGCTCGCGGCCGGTGGACACCTCGACGGTCGCGATCTCGCCGTACGAGGTGGGGGTCGCAAGGACGAGGACCGCGGTGTCTCCGACGGCGGACAGGCCGGAGACGACGCGTCCCGCGCCGCCGACCAGCGCGCGGGGCCCGCCGCCGTCGGCGCTCATCGCGTACAGGTGGGTGCAGCCGTGCTCCCGCAGACAGAACAGCACGCTGCGGCCGTCGGCGGCGGGTTGGGGCAGGGCACCCGGGTAGCCGGAGCCGCCGGGCATCACGTTCCGGTCCAGTCCGGCGGTGAGGTCGACCGGTGCGCCTCCGTCCAGCGGGACGCGCAGCACGCTCGCATGCCCGAGGGACGTGTCCTCGCGACCCACGACCAGCAGGGCGTCGCCGTCGGCGGTCCAGTTGACGGCGAGCGCGGTGCCCTCACCGGTCCCGACCCGCCGCGGCTCGGCACCAGAGGTCAGAGTGTCCACGACGTACGCCTCGGACCGCAGCGTCAGGTCGGCGTCGGAGCCGCGTGCCGTGCAGAAGGCGAGGCTGCGCCCGTCCGGCGACCAGGCCGGGCTGCCCGCGTGCCAGTCGCCGTGGGTGATCTGCCGGGTCTCGCGGCCGCCGAGAGCCAGGATGTGCAGGTGGGAGCGGATCGTGCCCAGCAGTCCCTGCCCGTCCGCCTTGTGGCCGAGCCGGTCCGCCACCACGGGGGCCGGCACCGTTCCGGGAGCCGCGGTACTCGGGCTGCTGTCGACCGGGGCCGGGAAGGCGATCGCGGTGCCGTCCGGGTTCCACACCGGCGCCCCCGCGCCTGCCGGAAGGTTCGTGACCCGCTCGGGCTCGCCTCCCTCGGCGGGCAGCAGCCACAGCTGGGACGGTCCGTCGCCGCCGCGCAGGAACGCGATCCACCGGCCGTCCGGAGACCAGGCCGGCGCGGTGTCGGCGTGGCCGCGGGTGAGCCGCCGCGCCGCTCCCCCGCCGGTCGGCACCGTCCACAACGCGCGCTCCTCGCGGTCGTGTTCGCGATCGGCGGTACGCAGCACGTAGGCGATGCGCGTGCCGTCCGGGGACAGGGCCGGCTGCTCCGGCAGCGCGATGGCGTAGAGGTCGTCGATGGCCAGGCGTCGCGTCACGGTGTGCTGTCTCCTCGGGGACGGGGTGGAGGGAACGGCGGTGCGGCACAGGTCGCGTCCGGCGTGGGCCCGGCGGCATGTGGGCCTGTGGGGCCCCAGCTCCGAGCGTCCGAACCGGTGATATCCGGAAGGTAGGCCAAGGGACCCGGCCGACTCTTCGTCCTTCGCGACAAGGCAGAGCGGGCCGGTTCGTCGCGGCCGATGAACCGGGGCGGGGCTGTCGGCGCGGTCCTACGGGCGCGGGCAAGCGGGCCTACCGGCGCGGGCAAGGGGGAAGCGGTATGCACATCCGGCCCCATGACACACGGTCAGGCCATGGCGTCCGGTGTCCGCAGCGTGAGATGCCGTTGCTGGGGCGGCCGCTCCGTGCCAACATCCGGGCCATGCTTCGTCAGCTCATTATCAGCTGCGGCGTGCCGGCACCGAGGTGACCTGGAGGCGACCCCTCCCAGGTGGCTCACCGCCCGCACGCAGACCTCTCGCATTCCGCGAGGGGTCTTTTTGCTTTCGCCCTCCACGCAATCGGACTCACCCGGCCGGCCGACCAGGACGCCGGCCGACAAGACAAGGAACCACCGCCATGACGACAGACGAGTCCCACGCCCTCGCCACGCCCCTACGCCGGCACGCCCACGGGCGCGACACCCCTGGAGGCGACGCCCACGGACGCGACACGCACGGAGGCGACACGCGCACACACCACCGCCCCCAGGCGGGGCACGCCGGAAGCCCACTCCTCCGGTTCACGGTGACGCTCCGCGACAGCCGCGAGGCGCTCGGCCGGATCGTCTCCGCGCTGCGTCCGGTGCCGGTGCGGGAGCTGACCTACGCGGTTCGTGCCCCTGCCCGCGCCACCGCCGAGGTCGTGGTGTCGTCGCCGGACGCCGACCGGGCGCGGAGACGTCTCCATCGGCTTGTGGACGTCCTTGCCGTCGTCGAGTCGGACGCCGACGCGACTTCGGCGCGCTGACAGCCGCCCCTTTCCGGACGTGCCGGCCGCGGCTAAGAGCCGACCTCGTGGGGCCATTCGCCGTAAGCTCGCGTACTCCGCCTGATCCTCTTCATCGGTGCTGGTCAACGCCTCGGGTAGGAAAATGGGGGCGGGCCGGTACGGAGGGCGGGCCGGTCCTTGCCGCGCCGCGGTTGTGCCCGCCCGGGGGACGGCGGATTCTGTAGGGGATGAACGGGGCTGATGTGGCGCCATGACGGCATCGAACGCGGAGCAAAATGCTGACTTTCGTGGCCCCCTCGACATCACCAGGGCGGCCACGGTGGTGGTCGACGCCCAGGACACCGTCGTCGGATGGAGCCCGGCGGCGGAGCGGCTCCTGGGCTACCGGTCGCCGGAGATCGTCGGCCGGCCACTGGCCACGTTCCTGGCGCCCGGCTCGACACCCCCCGTGCTCCCTCTCCCGCACCGGCCGGGGAACGAGATCCGCGTCGCCCGGCACCGTGACGGGCACGAGCTGATCGTCGCCACCGAGACGTGTCCCCTGCCGGGCGCCGGCCCGGCGGGGCGCATTCTCGTGGCGACGGAGCTGAACGATCTCCGGCTGTGGGAATCCCGCCTCGCCCTGCTGCACGGGCTTGCCACCCAGTCACCCGTCGGCCTGGCCATCTACGACACCGACCTCCACCTGGCCTGGTGCAACGCGGCGTACGAACAGGAGATGGGGCAGCCGTTCGCCGAGTTCCGCGGCTCTCGGCCCGACTATCTGTACTCCGAGGGGAAATTCGTCACCAAGGGGCACCCGCCCACCCTCGACGGGGTCATGCAGCACGTCCTGGACACCGGAGAGTCCTTCCTGGACCTGCATTTCCAGGGCCGCCCGCCCAGCGACCCGGAGACGGACCACCTCTGGTCCTGCGCCTACTACCGGCTCCAGGACGCCGAAGGAAACGTACTGGGGGTGTGCGAGGACGCCTTCGACATCACCGATCGCTACAAGGCCCAGCGGCGCCTCGCCCTGCTCGTCGAAGCGGGCCGCGGCATCGGCACCGCCCTCGACGTGACGGCCACCGCCGAGAAGATCACCGAGGTGGCGGTGCCGGAATTCGCCGCCACGGTGACGGTCGACCTCGCGCGGGCCGTGCTGGAGGGCGAAGTGCCGGCCACCAGCGGCTCGGCGGCGATGTCCCTGGTCCGGGTCGCCCGCTGCTCGGCCGACGAAGCCGACCAGGTGAAGCCGGGACAGCAGCCTCCTCCCCCGCCGCTCGTGAACCACTCGCCGGTGGAGTACCCGTCCGGTTCGCCGCAGGACCGCAGCCTCTCCTCCGGCGGACTCGTGGTCGACGACGCGACCATCGTCGTGCCGCTGCGGGCCGGGAACAGCACGCTGGGACTCGTCACCTTCACGCGCACCGGTTCCGCCGCCTTCGACAGCGGCGAGGTGGAACTGGCCGACGAGCTGGTCGCCCGTACGGCCGTGTCCGTCGACAACGCACGCCGCTTCACCCGCGAGCGCACGGCTTCCCTGGCCCTCCAGCGCCAATTGCTGCCGCAGCACCTGCCGGAACGGTCGGCGGTCGACATGGCCTACCGCTACCTGCCCACGGACGACCTGACAGGGGTCGGTGGCGACTGGTTCGACGTCATCCCGCTGTCCGGAACGCGGGTCGGACTCGTGGTCGGGGACGTGGTCGGCCACGGCCTGCAGGCGGCCGCCACCATGGGACGGCTGCGTACGACCGTGCGCGCGTTCGCCCAGATGGACATGGACCCCGTCGAGCTCCTGTCACGGCTCGACGACCTGGTGGCGCAGTCGGCGGAGGAGCAGCGGGGCGAACCAGGAGCGTCCGACGGCGCCTACGCCGATGTGACGACCGGTGCGACCTGTCTCTACGCGGTCTACGACCCCGTCTCGCGGCGCTGCGTCATGGCCAGGGCCGGGCACCTGCCGCCCGCGGTCGTCGATCCGGACGGCCGGCTCTCCTTCCCGGAGCTTCCGGCAGGACCGCCCCTGGGCCTGGGCGGTCTGCCGTTCGAGTCGCTGGAGATCGAGCTGCCGGTGGGCAGCCTGCTCGCTCTCTTCACCGACGGCCTGGTCGAGGCCCGTGACCGCGACATCGATCACGGACTCGACACCCTGGGACGTGTACTGAGCGACCGGCACGCCTCACTCGACGAGCTGTGCGACCGGGCGGTGGCGGAACTCCTGCCGAGCGGCCCGGCGGCCGACGACACCGCCCTGCTGCTCATCCGCACCCGCGAACTCGACACGTCCCAGGTCACCGAATGGGAGCTGCCCGCGGAACCGGTCGCCGCGGGCCGCGCCCGCGAGCTGGCCACCCAGCAGTTGCACGACTGGGGCCTGGAAGAACTGTCGTTCGCGACCGAACTCGTCGTCAGTGAGCTGGTGACCAACGCGGTCAGGTACGCCGAAGGGCCCATCCAGGTCCGCCTCATCCGTGACCGCACCCTCCTGTGCGAGGTCGCGGACCGGGGCCACACCTCACCGCACTTGCGCCACAGCGGCGAGGACGACGAGGGCGGGCGCGGCCTGTTCATCGTCGCGCAGCTCGTCCAGCGGTGGGGAACGCGCTACACCCGCTCCGGCAAGACCATCTGGACCGAACAGGCCTTTCCCTAGCCGCCCGAGTCCCTGGCCGCCCGAGTCCCTGACCGCCCGAGTCCCTAGCCGTTGAAGCGATCCGGGTCGGGGCCCGTCCGCTCGTCGCGGTTCAGTGCGGAGATCTCACCGAGATCACCCTCGCCGAGTTCGAAGTCGAAGACGTCGAAGTTCTCCTCGATGCGCTTGCGGGTCGCCGACTTGGGGAAGACGACGTCGCCGCGCTGGATGTGCCAGCGCAGCGTGACCTGGGCGGGCGTCTTGCCCACGCGCTGCGCGATGCGGTTGATGGTGGGGTCGTCGAGCACCTTGCCCTTGGCGATGGGCGACCAGGCCTCGGTGGCGATGTCGTGCTCCGCGCCGAAGGCCCTGACGTCGTCCTGAGTGAGGTAGGGGTGCACCTCGATCTGGTTGACCGCGGGCACCACGTCGCTGCCTTGCAGCAGCCGGCGCAGGTGGTGGGGCTGGAAGTTGGAGACGCCGATGGCCTTGGCCCGGCCGGAGCGGTAGACCTCCTCCAGGGCCTTCCAGGTCTCCACGAAGTCGCCCTTGCCCGGCAGCGGCCAGTGGATGAGGAAGAGGTCCAGGTAGTCGAGGCCGAGGTCCTTCAGGGAGCGGTCGAACGCCTCCAGGGCGTCGTCGTGCGCATGGGCGTCGTTGTTGAGCTTGCTCGTCACGAAGATGTCGGCGCGGTCGAGACCGCAGTCGCGCACCGCCTCGCCGACCTCCCTCTCGTTGCCGTAGAGCTGAGCCGTGTCGATGTGCCGGTAGCCGGCTTCCAGCGCGGCCAGCGTCGTCTCGCGGGTCGCCGCCGGCTCGATCTGATAGGTGCCGAAGCCGAGCTGAGGGATCTGCACTGCGTTGTTGAGGGTGATGGCGGGTACTGCGTTCACGGTGGCTCTCCTTGTACTGCTGGGTACTGCTGGTCTCGCGTGCAGAGGGGTGCCTGAAGGGACGGCTCTCCGTTCACTCGGCGGCAAAACCTCGTCATCCCTGCCCCGCTCTCGTCGCCGGGGCCACATGGATGCTCAGGTCGCCGAACCGGTGGGCCGGCCAGCCGCGCGCGTACCCCGGAGGCCCGTCCTTCACCGTGGCGAGGGTCGCCGTCGGTGTCCGCTGCGCCGTACGCATCAGGTCAGCCCGGGTGGTGCTGGTGTTGTGCCCCTGCGTCTGGGCGGAGGAGCACCCGGCATAGAAGGCGATCGGCAGCGCCTCGTGCCCGGTGACCACGCACGGCGGCCGTACGCCGAGGCGGTGGAGCTCGGATGCCGTGCGCGCCCAGCCCTTGCGGGAGGCGGTGGAGCGGTCAACGGCGTCCTCAAGGACCGCGTACTGCACCGCCAGATGGCCGCCGAGGGCGAGCGCTACCAGCGTCACCGTCACCGGCCGCCACGCCTGTCGCCCGGCGGTGACCAGGTGGACGAGGGCGTCGGCAACCGGGATGGCGAGCAGCGCGTAGAACGGCAGCAGGAAGCGCGGCGCCGCGTAGCCGATCATGAACAGGTATGGGATGCCCGCCGTCGTGGCGCAGACCAGCGGCAGCAGCGTGCCGGCGGTCCGCCGAGCCCTGACCGCGAGGACGAGGCCCAGTGCGGCGAGGAGCGGCAGGGCGAACCACCACGCGATCAGCTCCGGAGCGGGTACCGAACCGGTGCACGGGCGGCACAGCGTCTGGCCGCGCAGGCTGCGCAGCTGGTCGAGGACGGCGACGTTCCAGCCGAGCCCGCCCTGGATCAGGGAGGCGTCGGCGAGGCGCGCGCCCAGACCCCCGAAACTGATGTACGCCTCGGCCACCCAGGCGGCGCCACCTGTCCCCAGCCCCGCGACGAGCGCCGCAAGCAACCGCGGTCGGCGCCATCGACGTACGCACACCAGCGCGACGAACAGCGGGAGGACCACCCACACGGCGTCGGTGGGCCGCATCAACGCCATCAGCGCGGCGCTCGCGCCCACGCCCCACAGAGCGGCCCGGTCGCGGCGATCCGCCTGCGCGCGCAGGAAGCAGCCGACACCGGCCAGGGCGCCGAGGGCGACCCAGTAGTTGGGCATGACCTCCGGGCCGTAGAACACGGTCACCCAGAGCGTCGCGAACAGCGCGCCCGCGAGGGCCACCACGCGTGCCGGGAAAAGACCGCGCCAGGCCCGCAACGCCAGGAAGAGGCCCAGGCCGGACAGCAGAGCGAGATAGACGCGCAGCATCGAGGTGGACGACGTCCACGAGGCGATCGGCGCGACCAGCAGGGAGATCCCACGGGAACGGGGTGCGCTGAAGAACGCCGCCGGAGCGTGGCCGCTGACCTGGCTGACGTACACCGCCTCGTCCCAGCCGAGGCCCATCCCGGGTCGCACGAAGGCCAGTTGGGCCAGCGTGAAACCCACGGCCACGGCGGCGAGCCAGCCTCGGCCGCCGGTACGCCGCTGCGGCCTCACGGGCGAGATCGGAGCTCGGTACTCCATTCCGACGAGCGGTACGTTCAAGGTCTTGGCCATCGCCCGCCTTCCTCCTCCACGCTGCAGGGCTCCTCCACGGGCCTACGGGGCGCAGGGCGGAAGCCTAAACCGGTGAAAACCTGGACAAAGTAACCCGGCTTGTGCGAGCGCGCAGGGCGAAGGTCGAGAGGGCGCGACCACACGAGGGGGCATGCCTCGCCGGTCCCGGTGGGGCTCTCGCTGGTAGGGGCCGAATCCGCGGGCCGCTCTCGTCCACCACGACCGGAGACGAGGACAGCGCGGGGACAGGGCCACTTGGGGGCAGCGGCTCCCGCCTCGGCGCGACGAGCACCGAGACGGGAGCGTGACGGGGTGTCAGGAGTCGAGACGGGAGCGTGACAGGTCGTCAGAAGCCGAGCCGGAACGTGACAGACCGTCAGGGGCGCCCGCTGAACCCCCACGTGCCGTGCGGCGCCCGATACACCACGTAGCCCGGTTCGGTGCGCACGTACTCAGTGCCCCGCGGCGCCCGCGCGTCCTTGCGCGACGCGGCCGGCACATGGACCTCCGCCATGGAACCCACCGGCACACGCACCGTCAGACGCACGGTCTCGTCCACCCGCGTCCAGGACACCTCGGCAGGGCCCCGCACGGTGTGGAGCTCCGTCCGCGCCCAGGTGACCCCCGTGCGCGCGTCGGGCCGCACGGTGAACGTCCGGTACCCCTCGTCGCCGGGACGCAGCCCCGCCACGTTCTCGTACAGCCACTGCACGACGGTCCCCTGGAAGTAGTGGTCGCGCGAGCGTGAGTCGAGCGGCCACATCTCCCACATGGTGTCCGCGCCGTTGTCGAACCAGTGGCCCCACCCCGGGTACGTCCGCTGGGTGGCGATGGCGTGGGCCACGTCCGAGTGGCCGTGCGCGCTCAGGCAGCGGAGCAGCACGCTGGTGCCGAGGCAGCCGGTGTTGAGGTGGTTGCCCCGCTTCTCGATGTCCGCGAGGAGCGAGGCCGTGACGCTCGACCGTGCGCCGGGCGGCACCAGGCCGAAGGCCAGCGGGATGCAGTTGTTGGTCTGCCGGTATTCGGGGTCCTTGGCCGTGCGGTAGTGCCCCTCGGGGGCGAGGAACGTCGCGTTGAGGCTCTTCTTCATCTCTTCGGCGGTGCCGAGGAAGCGGCGTCGGACATCGTTGTCACCCGCGATGCGCGCCATCTCCGCCGTGTCGGTGAGCGCCCGGTGCAGATAGGCGGTCGCGGTGAGCCGGGTGTCCTCGGGCGGGTTGCCGCCGTAGCCCGGTGACAGGTAGTCACCGAGGGCCGTCACCGCGAGGCCGTCCTCCAAGCGGTCGATCTCCCAGTCCAAGTACCGGATCAGGGCGGGCAGATGCTCCTCGATGACGCGCTCGTCGCCGTAGACCCGGTACATCTCGCGCACCAGGAACGGATAGACCGTGGTCCACTCGGGGGACGGCCCCAGGTCCCCGTACCCCCAGCCGCCGCTCGGCACGATCACCGGCAGCTGGCCGTCCTTGTTCTGGCTGTCCTGGAGGTCGCCCAGCCACTTGCTCAGGAACCGGTGCATGCCGAGGCCGTACATCATGACGGGCGCGCCGACCTGCGCGTCACCGGTCCAGCCGTTCTTCTCGTACATCGGGGTGTCCGTGGGAATGCCGTGCAGGTTGTTCTGGACCGTGCGCCGCATGGCCTGTTCGAGCCGCTCGTAGAAGGGCTCGGAGCACGTGAAGGTGCCGGTGTCGTCGACGGGTGTGTGGACCAGGCGGCCGAGCACGTCGTCCGGGTCGGGCTTGCCGGGCAGGCCGCTGATCTGCACGTAGCGGAAGCCCTTGTACGAGAAGCGGGGTTCCCACACCTCGTCGGCTCCGCCGCCCGCACAGATGTACTCGTCGGTCTGGAAGCGGCCGGGCACATGGCCCGTCTCGGCGTGCACGCTCCCGTCGTCCTTGAGCTTCTCGCCGTGGGCGAGCCGGACCGTCGTACCGGCCTCGGCCCGCACGCGCAGCCGCGTCCATCCCGCCATGGTGCGCCCCATGTCGACGATCCAGTCGTCGCCGTGCGCCTTCACCGCGACCGGCCGCACCGTGTCGATGACCTCGATCGCGTCGTGGGGCTGCGCGCGCAGCGCTCCCTTCGGGGGATCACGTCGTACGGGCTTCTTCCAGTCGCCGTCGTCGAAGCCCGGGTCGGTCCAGCCGTCGGGGTGCTCGCGGGCATCGTACGTCTCACCGGCATAGAGGGAGTTGGTCCGGGTCGGGCCTTCGGTCATCCGCCATGAGCCGTCCGTGGCGACGGTGGTGCGGGAGCCGTCCGGGTGCTCGATCTCGAGCTGGCCGATGAGCTGCGGCTCGCCGTGCCACGGGGGCTTGTGCCAGTTCCATACGTTGGGTGTGGTCATACCGTAGAAGCCGCGGCCGAGGGTCACACCGATGGCATTGGCACCGCGCCGGATCTGGTCCGTCACGTCGTGCACGGCGTAGAGCACCGTCTCCTCGTAGTCCGTGAATCCCGGGTCGAGGACCTGCCGGCCGATCCGACGGCCGTTGAGGTGGGCCTCGTAGTAGGCCAGACCACTGATGTAGAGGCGGGCGCGCGTCACGGCCTTGCGGACGGTGAACTCGCGGCGCAGCAGCGGTGCGGGCCGTTCGGCCGCCGGGACCTGCGCGTCGCTGCCCCAGGGGCCCTCGCCGAACGGTGCGAGCACCTGCGCTTCGGGCCACCCGCTGTCGTCGAAGTCGGCCCGCTGCCAGCCTGCCTGCTCCGACTCCGCACAGCGCCAGCCATCCCCGGTGTCCAACTCGTGGGCGCCGCCCACGGATTGCACCAGCAGGCGGACGAGCAGGCCACCGGGGTTGACCGAGGCGCTGCCGCGGTTCGTCGCGCGCGCGGCGACCACCACGCGGCGACCCGCTCCCCGTACGCGCTCGGTCACGTCGGCGAGCCGGGCGGTGCGCCAGCCGTCGGTCTGCTCCGGGGCGTGCAGTACTTCCTCACCGTCCAGGAAGAGGGTGAAGTCGTCGTCGGCGGTTGCCACCACCTGGGCGGCGGACACATCGATCCCCTCAGGCAGTTCGAGCACCCCCCGGAACCACCTCGCTCCCGCCGGAGCGTCCTGTGAGGTGGAGCCCGGCGACCAGATCCACGCCGATCCCTCGAAGCCCGGCGCCTTCGGCGGCTCGCCCGCGCCGATCCAGTGCCCCTTCCAGGCGTCCTCGGCCAGCGCCATCTCCCACCAGCGCGAGGTGCTCCAGGCGGAGGCCCGGCCGTCGGCACCCCAGGCCCGTACCTGCCAGTGGTAGCGCGTACGGGGCTTCAACGCGGGCCCGCCGTACGGGACTCCGATGGTGCGCGGGGACGTGACCCGGCCCGAGTCCCACACCACGCGCGATCTCGCCTCGCCCGGAGCAAGCGCGACCCTGACCTGATAGGCGGTCTGCCGTGCGCCGTGGCCGGGCGCCGACAGCTCCCAACTCAGCCTCGGCGCGGCGACGTCCGTGCCGAGGACGGACGTCGCGTACTCGACCGTGGTGCGCTCGACCCTCAACTCCCCCACCTCCTGGGGCACTTCGCGCCGGTCGTCGGCCGCGGCGACGTCCATGCCCTGGCTCAGCGCGAGGACGCCCACTCCGGCGCCGGCCGCTGACGTCCTCAGAAAGGCCCGCCGATCCCACGCGCTGTCGCGCCTCGATTCACGCTCTTCGCTCATCACACGTCCCTTGGATGATGAATCCGAGTGCCCAAGATATGAATGAAACGTTTCATCCACGGCTCGGCAAGCCTAGGTCGAGCACTGCGGGCAACTCAAGGGGTGTGCGAGGAGGCGGGTGACATCAGCCGCCTCCTCGCAGGCGCGGTTCAGCGGCACAGGGCCGCATCCACGACACGGTCGACATGCTGCATGGTCGCCTTGCCGGTCGGCTGAATGGTCACAGCGACGTTGGCCGCGCGGCCGTCGGCGGTGACTCCGCCCCGGGTCTCATATCCCGTGGTGCTGCCGCCGTGGCCCCAGTAC
The DNA here is from genome assembly GCF_059026065.1 of Streptomyces sp. A18. NCBI lineage: Bacteria > Bacillati > Actinomycetota > Actinomycetes > Kitasatosporales > Streptomycetaceae > Streptomyces > Streptomyces sp. A18. The sequence continues at coordinate 301,286 of NZ_JBWLKL010000005.1, forward strand.
ACACCGCCGCACGACAGTGGAGTACTCACGAGCCCCAGTCCATAGCGGGCACCGGAGGAAAAGGGAGGTCCGGCGGGGACGGTGGTGCGCATTTCGGCGAGCTGAGCCACCGGGAGGAGGCGGCCGGCCAGAAGCGCCGTGAAGAACCGGTTGAGGTCGGAGTTGGTGGAGATCATCTGCCCTGCCGCCCAGCCCCAGGAAGGGTCCAACTCCGTGCCGTCGCGCAGAGGTGCGTCGGCCGCGTCCTGGTAGTAGCCCTTGGGGTGAGGCTCTCTGATGGTCACGTCACCGGGGGCGGGGAAGTAGGTGTGGCGCAGCCCGATGCGCTTGATGATGCGCTGGTCCAGTTCCTCGGCGAGGGGGCGGCCGGTGACCTTCTCGATGATCAGGCCGGCCAGCACGTAATTCGTGTTGCTGTACTCCCACTTCGCTCCGGGAGCGAAGTGGGCCGTGTGCCGTAGGGCGATGTCGAGGAGTTCACGGGGTTCGTAGTGCCGGACTTCCTCGCCGAGGTACTTGACGTAGTTGGGAAGTCCGCTGGTGTGCTGAAGGAGCTGACGGACGGTGATGCGACGTCCGTCGATCCCCTCCCCGCGTACGACGCCCGGCAGATAGGTGTCGACCCTGGCGTCGAGGCCGATCTTCCCTTCGCCGACCAGCTGCAGCACGACCACCGCGGTGAACGTCTTGGTGTTGCTGCCGATCCGCACCTGACCGTCCCTGGGCACCTCAGAGCCAGTGGCCAGGTCGCCGACCCCCGCGGTGTAGGCGCGGGTGCGCCCTTCACGGCCCGCCACGCTCGCGAGCGCGGCGGGCACGCCATCGGAGTGCACCAGCGCGTTCAGGCCCTGTTGGACAGTGCCCGGCCCGGCGGTGGCGGACGCCGCGGTCGGCGACAGGCCGCCCATCGTCACCACGCCGACCACCACCACGGCCGTAGCCTGCACGGCCCTGCGCCAACCGCCCTGCTGCCTGGGAGAACTGAACCTCTGCCATACCTGCTCACGCACGAGCCAACTCCTACGGGATCATCGGGAAACCAGCGGCGTATGCCGGTCCCAACATTCCCGGATGCGGCCGTCCGGGACGATCCTGCTGACCGCCCAGCTCCAGGTAGGGCTAACCCCCGACGCCCCAGCAGATGGGGAACCAGGGGCGAGTCTTCACCCGCGGCTCAGCCCGCGATCGAGTCCAACTGCTCGGCTGCCGGACGCAGCGCCCACAGGTCCCCGCCCGGAGGCGTCTCCAGCTTCGGGACCGCCTTGCGCGCCGCCGCATCCCCCGCGTCGGCCGCCGCGTGCACGACATCGCTGGCCGCGAACCGGTGGAACTCCAGCTCGGGGTGGGGCCACTCGGCCGCCCCCGTGGCCGCGGGCAGCAGATAGCCGACGGCCTTGAACAGGCTCTGCCCGTCGGGCCCTTGGTGCGACCAGAGGTCCACGCCCACGTTCCGGCCGATGGCCGCGAGCCGCGTGTAGGCGACCAGGTCGAAGGTCGAGTAGTGCCAGCTCCGGGTCCGGGCAAGCTCCTGCGGCTGGCTTCCGTCGGCCGCGATCTGCGGGTCGATGCGGCGGGCTCGGGCGTCGAGGACCGTGCGACGGGCGAGGGCCGTGTCGCCCGTGGCGTGGGCGAGGGCGGCGACCTGCATGTCGTAGAACGTGCCGTGATTGTTCTGCGCGGCGCTCTCCTGCTTGCCGAAGTCACTGTTGACCAGCCAGCCGAGGAAGTCCTTGTTCCATTTCCGCATGGCGGAGCGGTCGCTCTTCGACCACCCGGGCGCACCCGTGCCGAGGATCGCGATCGCGTCCACGACGCTCGTGTACGACTGGGAGAAGTCGATGATGCCGATGGCCCGGCCGTCGTACTTGCAGGGGATGAACTGCGCGTGGTCCAGGTTCGGATTCATCCTGGTCCGCGGATCGAGGAACCAGGTGCGCAGGACGGTGGCCGCCTTCTCGGCATAGCGCTTCTCACCGGTGTAGTACCAGGCGAGCGTGAGGTCGTAGGTCGAGTCGAAGACCTTCTCCACGTCCAGGCGGTCCGTCCCGGTGTCGACCTCGGGGTTGCGCTGTCCGTCGCGCTGTTCGTAGGGGCAGCCCCACGGATTGTCGGCGGTCGGTGTCTGCGTGGGCCACCAATAGGGCGCCTGGCTCAGGTAGTCGTGCACATCGCCGCCGGGCGCGGGCTTCGGCTTGTCGACGACCGTCCAGGGCCCTTGGTCGAGCCAGGTGTCGGCGCGGTCCCTCACATCCCGTACAGCGCGCTTCAGTTCAGGGTCGCCGCGATCCAGACGGAGCTTGGTCTGCTGGAGCCGCTCGCCGTCGAGGACGGCGGTTCGCGGGGCTCCCTCGATGGCGGTGGCGTTCGCGGTCGGCATCAGAACGGAGGCGAGGGCCGCCGCCGCGGTGAGCAAGGCGCCGAACCGTACCCGGGATCTTGCACGCATCACACACTCCAGCCATGGATGATCAGGGATGTGAACAACGTTCGCCATATGGATCGGGTGAGCGTAGGACCCACGGGGCCGCCCAGGCAACGGCTGCGACAAACGAGCCCTCTCCCTCACGCCCTATAGGACGGAATCTGACCTATACGCCGCATAGCGTGGTCCTTGACCGGCGAAGAGGAAATCGGAAGGCGGAGACCATGACCGCGAACGAACCGAACAGCGACCGCGACCTGGCACAGGGCCCGGCCGTCACCGGCGAACGTGCCGAATGGCTGGACACGCTGGCCAAGCACCGGCACTTCCTTCGCTTGACCACGCGTGACCTCACCGACGAGCAGGCCGGCCTGCGAACCACCGCGAGCGAGCTGTGTCTGGGCGGCCTGATCAAGCACGTGAGCGAGGTCGAGCGGTCCTGGGTGGACTTCATCCTGAACGGGCCTGCGTCGATGGCGGACTCCACGGACATGACCGAGGACGACTGGGCCGACAGGAACGACGAGTTCAAGCTGCTGCCCGGCGAGACGTTGGCGGGTGTCCTGGCCGACTACGCCGATGTAGCCCGCCGGACCGACGAACTGGTCGTCGCTCTGCCCGACTTGGACGTCTCGTGGCCGCTGCCGAAGGCCCCGTGGTTCGAGCCCCGTGCGCAGTGGTCGGCCCGCCGGGTACTGATGCACATCGTCACGGAGACCGCTCAGCACTCCGGCCACGCCGACATCATCCGTGAGTCCATGGACGGCGCCACCAGCATGGCCTGAGTCAATTCCGCCGCTGAGCCGGCGCATGCCGAGCCCTTCGAGCAGGGCGGCGAGCCGCTCGCCGGCCGCGGCCGGGGCGGGCGCCGGGGTCATCGGCCGCGCCTGTCCAAGGAGGGCGGCCACCTTCCGCCAGCTCCAGGAGGAGGATCTGCTCCAACCTCTCCGCGGGGACAGCCTGTAGCAGGCGCGGTGGCGCCTCGAAGCGGTCGGCCGCCGCCGACCGGTTCGAGGCGTCGTACGCGCACTGCCCCCTCCCCCGCGACGCGGGCCACGCCCTCCGGGGAAGGGGATCAGCGCGGGCATCAGCGGACGTCAGTTGCCGCCTGCGCCGATCTCGGCGCCGACCGCCTCCAGCGCGGTGGTCACGGGCTGGAAGAAGGTCTCGCCGCCCACGGTGCAGTCGCCGCTGCCGCCCGATGTGAGGCCGATGGCGCTCCCGTCGGTGGTGAACAACGCGCCACCGCTGTCTCCCGGTTCGGCGCAGACGTCGGTCTGGATGAGTCCGGTGACGGTGCCTTCCGCGTAGTTCACCGTGGCGTTGAGCCCGGTGACCACGCCGTCCTGGAGCCCGGTGGTGCTGCCCATGCGGGATACCTCGAGCCCGACCGCGGCCTCCGCGGCCTGCGCGATCTCCGTGGTCTGACCGTCGCCGGTGTTGACCACGCTCGGGGCGTCGGCGGCCGGGTCGTCGTACGTGACCAGCGCGAAGTCGCCCTCGCCCGGGAACGTCGCGGCCTGGACCGTCCCGATGGCCGCGCCGTCCTGGGCATCGGACCAGCTCTCGGCGGCCACCCCGCAGTGCCCGGCGGTGAGGAAGCCCGAACTCCCGTCGTCGGTCGTCACGTTGAAGCCGAGCGAGCAGCGGGCGCCGCCGCCGAAGATGGCGTCGCCGCCCGCGGCGAAGGTCTTGAACTCTCCCGCGGACTTCTGGATGCGGGCCATGCCCGTGCCGAGGGACTGGACGGTCGACTCCAGCTTGTCCCAGCGCTCACCGGTGACCGTGCGGTCAGCCGTGACCACGATCTGATTGGTCTTCGGGTCCGTGGCCCACGCCGTTCCGGCCATCGTGGCCCGGTCGGTCAACGTCTGTGTGGCGGACCGCAGTTCACCCGTGCTGTTGTCGACGCTCCGCGTCACCACTCCAGCTCTCTTCACCTGGACGTTCACCGCGTTGTCGTCGCCCACGACGTTGACGACGAGCTGCTGCTTCGCCTCGTCGTAGTACGCCCCGGCGTAGGCGTCACCGAGCTGCGAGGCCAACGGCTTGACGAGCCCCGTCGCCGATTCCGCGCTGATCCTCTGGGCAGCGGAACCTGAGGCGTTCTCCGTCCCTGACTGCGAGGCGTTGGCCTGCTGCAGCAGGACGGCCGTCGCGACCATGCCCATCACCGCGGCCCCGGCCAGAACGGCCTTTCGCTTGGGTATTCGCTTGTGCCTCAACTCGTCGCCTCCTGTGCGGATGCCGAATTCGACCACCGACCGAAGCCGGGGACATGTTCGGACCTAGATACGCGTGGGACGAGAGGAGCGTTCATCGGTGCGGCTGAAGAACGTGACGGGCCCATGTAATTGACGGGTAGTCAGGCCTCGGTTCCCGGCGGGTCACCAGATTCAGGAGGCGCGTGCCGGGGTAGTCTCACGCGGCTATGCCCAAGGATCCAACTGGTGGCGCGAAGCCTGACAAGCCGGCGTTCGACGACGTGTTCTGCGGCCTCCTGCCCAGGCTCTATCGCCGGGCGGTGATGTTCTCCGGATCCCGGCAGCTCGCCGAGGACGCCGTGCACGAGGCCTATCTCAAACTCGCCGGCCGCCCCGAACGACTGCTGGCCCACCCCGAGCCCTACGCCTACGCGTTCTCGGCACTGCTGAGCGCCGTGCGGGACGCGTACCGCCGGGAGAGACGACAGGTGCTCATCGAGGACGTAGAGACACATGCCGGGGTGAGGTCCCTGGAGAGCGGGGGCGCGCACGGAGGCGCCTTCGTCGACGGCGCCTGGGACGGCGGGCTCGAGCGGCGGCAGGGCGAGTGGGAAGCCGTCCGGCTCCTGAGCAGACTCTCGGCGCGTCAGGCGGGCGTCGTCATCCTGGTCGACCTCGACGGCTACACCATCGACGAGGCCGCGAAGATCATGAAGGTGCACCGGGGCACGGCGGCACGTCATCGCACTCGCGCCCTGGACAGTCTGCGGGGCATGCTCGTCGAATCGCGGTCAGGACGGAGCCCCGAGGAAGGGAGGGCGTCATGAACTCGACTCCGGGCCCCCAGGGGCGGCCCCCCTCGGACGGCACGAAGCACACGCGGCACAGCGGCGCTGCGGACGACGCCGCGGTCGCCGTGTTGCGCGAGCGCCTGCGCGCGGCCGACGAGGCGATCGAGGTCCCGCACGGGCTGTGGGACCGCGTCCGGGCCGACGCCCCCGCCGGACGCAGGCAGCGCTGGGCGCACCGCCTGGTTTCCCTCACCGCGTCGAGTCGCCGCAGCCCCCGCCTCGCTCTCGTCGTCGCGGCGGCGCTGGTCGGTGCGATCGCGCTGGGGACGTGGTGGCTGGTACGCCCGGCCACGCAGCACCAGCCGGCACCGCCCGCGGGGGCACGGAGCACGACCATCACGGTGCACAACGCGGAGTCGGCCTGCCGCGAACTGCGCACCCTGGAGTGCGCGTTGCGCGTCGCGAAGGATCCGTACGAGCGGTACGCGGCGCCCGGCAACCGCGCGGCACTGGCCTGGCACGGCGACCAGATGGAAGCGCTGTGCGTCGTCACCGACGGCACGCTCGTCCAGGACGAGAAGGGGATCACCTCCACCCGCTGGTACCTGGTGCGCACCGCGCTCGGCACGGAGGGCTGGCTCCCCGGTGTCCGTACGCGCAACAGCGCGGAGGTGCCGGACTGCGTGAAGGGCAGTTGACACCCCCCCGACAGATGTGTGACGCAGGTCACACAAATCGGTGTCATACAGGAGCCGGTCGCGCCTCGTGTAGCGCATGAAAGTACGCACTACACGGGGAGAACGAGCAATGAGCGTACGTACCTTTCTGACCGGGAGCGTGGCGGCCGTGGCGCTGGCCGCGGGCGGGCTTGGCCTGACGGCGGGCACGGCGTCCGCCGATGCGGCGCCGAAGGCCGAAGCGGCAGCGGCCTTCACCGTCTGGGCGACCGACGTGAACGTCCGCGACAACCCGCAGTCGCCCGCGACCTGCGACGGGTTCCCGTCGCCGGGTAACTGCCCGGTCGTGTCCGGCAAGTTGCAGCCCGGCCAGCAGTTCGAGGCCCGCTGCCAGCGCAAGGGCGAGACGGTGAGCGGCAACGACTGGTGGGTCTTCATCGAGCGGGGCGACTCGCGCGGGTGGATCGCCGGCTACTTCGTGGACACGCCCTCGAACCAGCTGCCCGGCGTGCCGGTCTGCGGCGCCTGACGGAAACCGAACCCAACCACCCACGGGGAGCTAGAAATGCGGAATCTGCGAAAGACAGGCCGGATCGCGGCGCTTTCGGTGGCCGTCGTCGCGCTGGCGTTGACCGCGCCGGCGACGGCGTCGGCAGCGGCCGGCAGCGCACCGATCGCGGTGAAGGCGGCGGCACAGAACGCGCAGGAGGGCAAGGAGGTCCAGGTCTGGGCCAGCAATGTGCGCCTGCACGTCGAACCGTTCATCAACTCGCCCTCACCGACCACCTTCGGGCCGGGCAAGCTGATCGACTTCTGCCAGCGCCAGGGCGACTTCGTCTCCGAGCCGGGTCAGGGATCGAGCAGTTGGTGGTCCTACGTGGAGCTGCCCGGCGGCAGTGACGGACTGTGGATCAGCAACGTCTACCTGGTCGGCGGGGAGAAGATCGACGGGGTGCCCGACTGCTGACCCCGCCCTCTGTCCCGCGCCCCTCGCTGCCACCCGAAGCAGCGGGGGGCGCGCCCGCGTCTCGGGCCAGGCAGGGGACGGCACCGACGTGGCCGCGCCTCATGGCTGCTCGGAGTCCGGCACCGGTGGGGCCGCCGCTCCGGCCGCCAGCAGTCGATGCGCCAGCGCGCGGCACCGCGCGCCGAGCTCCGGAGGGTCGAGCACCTCGAAGTCGTGGCCCAGCAGGAGCACATGCATCAGCACGGCGTCGAGGCGCTCGGCACCGCTGAGCACCTCGCAGCGCCCGCTCCCTCGGGGGCGTACGACGGCCGCCGACGCCGGAATCTGCGCGCGGACCGTGTCGGCCGACGCGTGCACGAGGAAGCGCGCCCGGTGCGGATAGACCCGACTCGCCACCCCCTCCTGTACGTACGTCGCCGCGTTCGGCGCCTCGCGCGGGCAAAACCGCCAGGTCCGGGCGGACGCGTCGGTCATCCGGTCGACGCGAAAGGTCCGCCAGTCGTCGCGATCGAGGTCATAGGCGAGGAGATACCAGCGCCGGTCGGACGCGACCAGGCGGTAGGGCTCGACCCGCCGCCTTCGCGTCTCGTCCCCCGAGGGGTAGTCGAAGCCGACCTCGACCTCGTCCCGGCAGGCTCTGGCCAGCGTCATGAGCGCCTCCGGATCCACGGCCGCCCGGCCACCGCCGAAGGACTCCACCGAGCCGGAGAGCGCGCGTACCTCGTGCCGAAGCCGCGCGGGCAGCACCTGGTCGAGCTTGGTCAGCGCCCGGAGCGCGGCGTCGCCGGCACCGGCGACCGCACCGCCCGCGCCGGCGAGCAGCGAGACCGCGGTGGCGATCGCCTCCTGATCGTCGAGAAGCAGCGGCGGCAACTCCTGCCCAGGGCCAAGACGGTAGCCGCCGCCGACGCCCTGACCGGCGTGCACCGGATAGCCGAGCGAGCGCAACCGCTCCACGTCACGCCGCACCGTGCGCGCCGTGACCCCGAGCCGCTCGGCGAGCTCGGGGCCGGTCCAGACCTGGCGCTGCTGCAACAGCCCGAGCAGCGTGAGCACCCGCTCCGTCGTGCGCCGTTCGTCACGGCGAGCCCCGTCCATGGCGCCCACCCTGCCAGAGATGGCGGACCGATCCTGTCCGCCATCGATGTCACGGTGGATCCATGAACGCAGACGAACGCGACGGGAACCGGACGGACTGGAGCCGGACGCTGCGCGAGCAGTGGGAGGTCCACTGGAACCATCAGCTCCGGGCCCGGCTCGACGGCCTCACCGATGACGAGTACTTCTGGTCTCCGGTGCCGGACGCGTGGAGCGTGCGGCCACGCGGCAGTTCGACGGCCCCCATGCAGGTCGGCGCCGGGGATTTCACCATCGACTTCGCCGCCCCGCAGCCGGTCCCCGCGCCCTTCACCACGATCGCCTGGCGGCTGGGCCACGTCAATCATCGGCGTGCTCGCCACGCGCGACGCGGCGCACTGCACACGCATCCCGCTACGAACGGAGCAGTCCGATGAGCCGCCACATCCAGGTCACCTTCGACGCCCACGACCCACGGGCACTGTCGTCCTTCTGGCGCGAGGCCCTCGGCTACATCCACCCCGGCCCGCCCGGAGTCGACCTGCCCGAGGGCGCCGATGCGCTGGCGGCGTGGGACGACTTCCTCGCACAGATCGGCGTACCGGAGGAGCAGCGCAATTCGAGGTCGGCCATCGAGGACCCGGCCGGGCACGGCCCGCGGGTGTTCTTCCAGCAGGTGCCGGAGGACAAGGTCGCCAAGAACCGCGTCCACCTCGACGTCCGCGCGGCTCCAGGGCTGCGGGGAGAGCAGCGGATGGCCGCGCTGGAGGCCGAGTGCGGCCGCCTCGTCGCGCTGGGGGCCAAACGTGTACGCCGTGACGAGCCCGCTCCCCCGATGAGCGAGGGCTACATCGTGATGGCCGACCCCGAGGGCAACGAGTTCTGCCTGGACTGACCGCCCTCTTCGCGACCGCCGTCACCGTGTGTGACGACTGGACGCGCGGGGTGACCGTGAGCCGCATACGTTGATGGCAGAGGCCCACACCACAGGTGAGACCGGTGGGCGCTGTACCGACAAAGGAGTGGTCATGGCTGACAAGGGCGGCATGGACAAGATGAAGGGCAAGGCCAAGGAGATGACCGGCAAGGCCACGGGCGACCGCGGCAAGCAGGCCGAGGGCAAGATGGACCAGGCCAAGGGCGAGGCCAAGAAGGCCATGGGCGACGTGCGCGACCGGGCCCAGGAGTCGCGGGAGTCCCTCAAGCGCCGCGACAGCTGACCAGACTCCGTCGAAGCCCCCGCACACCCGTGTGCGGGGGCTTCGACGTCGGCGGCCTGTCCGGCTCTGGGCCGCCCCGATGAATCGGACCGGTCGCCACAGCGTGTCGGACGCGCACGCTCTGCCCGCCGGGACGGCATGAGGCATCGTCGGATCGGATCAGAGACCGGCTCGGACCAGAGACCGGCTCGCGGAGTACGGCGATCCCCTCGAAGGAGAGCGAATCTGGTGCGCGGTATGCGCGGAGCGAGACAGGGTGCCCTCGCGGCGGCGCTGCTCGTCCTGCCTGCCGCGCTGAGCGGCTGCGGCGGCGTCCAGGAGCGCGAGGAGGCGGCCGCCGCGGCGGTGTTCCGCTTCCACGAGAGCCTGCGGGCCTCGGACACCGCGCGCGGTTGTGCGGCGCTGGCCCCGGGGACCCGCGACGAGTTGGAGCAGACCGCCGAGCTGCCGTGCGCGCGTGCCCTGCCCGATGCGGGACTGCCCGATGCGGAACTGCCCGCGGCGGACGACGTGCGCGTCGTCGACGTGTACGGGCGTCAGGCACGCGTCGTGACGCGACGCGACACGCTCTTCCTGTCGGCCTTCCCCGGCGGGTGGAAGATCACGGCCGCGGGCTGCACCGAGCGCCCGAACATGCCGTATCAGTGTCTGGTCAAGGGGAGTTGACGGGTGCGGACGCTGTTCACGCTGTATCTCCTGATGGTGACCGGAGGCCTGGTCTACTGCATCGCGCTGGGGCTGATGCAGCGGTGAAGCGGGCCGGGCGCTTTCTGCGCGACAACGGACTGACCCTGGTGTTCGGCACGGGATTCGTCCTCACTCTGGTCGGTCAGGCGATCAGCGGGCACGCCGACTTCAACAACCACCTCGTCGCCGAGCAACTGCATCCGGTGAGTTTCGGCGGCTACCTCCTCACCTCGGACTTCGCCGTGGACGTGACGGAGAACTGGCAGTCCGAGTACCTGCAGTTCTTCCTCTACATCTTCGGCACGGTCTGGCTGCTCCAGAGGGGGTCGCCCGAGTCCAAGAAGCTCGACAAGGCGGGCCTCGAGGCGGACGAGGACCAGAAGGTCGGCCGGTACGCGAAGGGGGACTCGCCCCGCTGGGCGTCAGCGGGCGGCATCCGCCAGGCCTGGTACTCCCGGTCCCTGGGCATCCTCATGTGCACACTGTTCCTGCTCTCCTGGCTCGCCCAGTCCATCACCGGCGTGGCCGCGTACAACGAAGAGCATCTGCGCGAACTCCAGGCCCCCCTCAGCTGGTTCGAGTACCTGGGCGCCGCGGACTTCTGGAACCGCACGCTGCAGAACTGGCAGTCCGAACTCCTCGCCGTCGGATCCATGGCCATCTTCTCCGTCTACCTGCGCCAACGCGGCTCACCGGAATCGAAGCCGGTGGGCTCGGCCCATGAATCGACCGGGGTCGAAGGCGGCTGAGAGACTCGCGCGTCGGCGGGCCGCGCCCGCCCGCCTCACTGATCACCGCTGCCCGCCCGGGAGTGCGTAGGGCGGGATGTCCGCCTCGCCCGCCGCCTCCCGCAGGACGTCCTTGAGCATGTCCGGTGTCAGACGGCCCGTGAACGTGTTGCGCTGGCTGACGTGGAAGCAGCCGTACAGGGTGACCGGACCCGGGCCTTGGCCCTGCCCCGATCCCGCGGGTGCGACGGCGCCGGTGCGGCCTGCCGGTTCCCGCACGGCCTCACGCTCCAGCGTCACTCGCGTGCCGTGCGCGAACCCCGGCCGAGGCTTCGGCACTCGCCACCCCGCCGCCGCGAACGCGGGCAACGCCGCCTGCCATCCGAAGGCCCCCAGGATCACCGCCGACCGCAGACGCGGCCCCAGCAGCTCCAGTTCCCGCACGAGCCAGGGCCTGCACATGTCCCGCTCGCCCGGGGTCGGCTTGTTCTCGGGCGGGGCGCAGTGCACCGGCGACGTCACCCGCACGCCACGCAGCGTCAGGCCGTCGTCCGGGGAGACCGCCAGCGGGCTTGAGGCCAGGCCCAGTTCGAACATCGCCTTGTACAGGACATCTCCGGAACGGTCGCCCGTGAACATCCGGCCCGTCCTGTTCCCTCCGTGCGCCGCGGGCGCCAGCCCGATGACGAGCATCGAGGCATCGGCCGGTCCGAACCCCGGCACCGGCCTGGCCCAGTACGTCCAGTCCTTGAAGGCGGCCCGTTTGACCCGCCCCACTTCCTCCCGCCAGGCGACCAAGCGCGGGCAGGCCGTGCACCCCGCGATACGCGTGTCCAGCTGGGACAGTGGATGTGCGGGATCCATGTGATCCATGGGGTTCGTGGGATCCATGGCGTTCATGTGGGCCCGAACAGCGCGTCGTCCGTCGAACGGACCATGCGCGCCTGCATGTTCCGCTCCATCATCTGCAGGGCGGCAGCGGCGAGGTCACTGTGGATGCTCGCGCAGGCGTCCTCGGCGACGACGACTTCCAGATGTCTGATGTGCGCGTCGAGCGCCGAGTAGAGGATGCACTGCTCGGTCACCTGACCGCAGAGGACGACCGAATCGATGCCGCGCTGGCGGAGCAGGTACTCCAGCGGGGTGTCGTAGAAGATCGAGTGCCGGGCCTTCACGACGAAGAGCGAGTCGCCCTCGGGGCGGATCGGAGCGACCAACTCGGCGTGGGGGCCGCTCAGGACGATGTCCAGCAGCTCGTCGTGGTGCGAGCGCCACAGGCCGAAATTGTCATTGGCGTAGATCACCACCATGTCGTCGGCCCGCGCCCGCTCGATCATCCTGCGGACGTTCGGCAGCACCTTCCTGACCGACTTACGGAGGATCTCCGCATCCGGGTGGTCGTACAGGTTGATCATGTCGACCACGATGAGAGCCTTCTGAGCCATGCCCCGAGTCCATCACGCGGCTCACGCGTGCGCGCGGATGCCCCGCCCGTAAGGAGGGTGCTCCCGATCGTCCGTGAGCTGGAGGCCGCCTCGGCCGAACACCGACGGTGCGTTCGCCGCGGGGCGTCAGTGGTCGGCATCCTTCCCGATGTAGATCTCGGCGAACGCGGACGCGGCGGCGGGTGAGCCGAGGATCCTGCGTAGCCGGGCGCCCGCGGTGCCCGCCTTGAACGGGTCGCCCGATGACGCCCCGTGCAGCAGGTCAGAGAGCCACTGGGAGAACTCCTGGTACTGCCATACGCGGGGCAGGCAGGCGTCCGAGTAGTCCCGCAGGCCGCTGTCGTCGCCGTGCGCGCAGTGGGCGACGAGCGCGTCGCCGAGGACCAGCGCGTCGTGCAGGGCGAGGTTCATGCCCTTCGCGGCGATCGGAGCGGCGAGGTGGGCGGCGTCGCCCGCGAGATACAGCCGCCCGTGCGCCATGGGCTCCATGACGTAGTTGTGCATGTCCAGGACGCGCTTCTCGATCAGCCGCCCCTCGGTGAGCGGCGGCGCCCCGGCCGCCGAGAGGCGGGCGTGCAGCTCGGACCAGACGCGCTCGTGGGGCCAGTTCTCGGGGTCGTCGCCGGGCGGGCACTCGAGGTAGTAGCGGGTGACTTCGGGGCTGCGGGCCATGTGGGCAGCGAAGCCGCGGGGGTGGAGGCCGAAGACGACGCAGTCCGATGACGGCGGCGCCTCGGCGAGCAGGGCCAGCCAGCCGATGCCGTAGTCGTGCCGGGCGACGGTGGCCCGCTCCTCCAGGTAGGTCCGCGTCACGCCGCGCGCGCCGTCGCAGCCCGCGACGGCCTCGCAGTCGATCCGTACGCGCTCGCTCGTCTCCGGTTCCGTGTACGACACCGAGGGACGGCCCGTGTCGATGTCGCGCAGTTCCACGTCGCGTACGCCGAAGCGGATGTCGCCGCCCGCGCTGTCGGCATAGGCACGCACCAGGTCCGTCACCAACAGGGGCTGGGGATAGACGAAGTGGAGGTCGCCGGACAGCTCGCCGTACGAGAACCGCCGGCGCTCCCCCGCCCATCGGAACTCGCATTCGCTGTGGGCCTGCGCGCGCTCCACCAGCCGGTCGGCCAGGCCCCGCTGTGCCAGGGCGCGCACGGCCCACTCCTCGATGAAGCCCGCACGGGGCCGCGTTTCGATGAACTCCCTGCTCTCCGTCTCCAGGACCACGCAGTCGACGGCAGCAGAACGCAGGATGTTGGCGACGGTGAGCCCCGCCGGTCCGGCTCCTACGACGACGACGCGGGCACGTCGTCGCGGCGCGGATGGCTCGGCAGGAGAAGGGGTCGAGGCGAGGTTCATTCGGAAATTATGACGGGGACACGACGAGAGAGGAGACCCCCGAGGAGACATCCGGCACCGGCCTCCGCGCCGAGGGGACGGTCGTGGCCGACTGCCGAGCAGGACAGCAACCCTCTGGTGCGACAATCTGCCCAGGACCACACGCCCCGTGCCCGCTCTCCGGTGCGTCGGTCTCGTTGCGGGAGGCGCCGGTCACGGACGTCCCCGGGGCATCGGCGCCCCGGCGGACCGGCGGTGGGAGGAGTCGATGGTGGTGGAGTGGCGGTACATCGCCAAGGGCGTGCGGGTGGTTCCCGAACCCGTGGCCACACCCTTCATCTGGACCGGCGCGTACGCGGGCGCCTTCGGCCTGGTGACTTTGCTCGACCTGCTCGGTGCGCTCGACCGCACCGGGCTCGCGCTCGCGGCCCTCTCCGTGCTGGCCGCGCTCCTCGGTCTGCGGGGCCGTTACGTCGCGGCACCGGGCACGGCCCTGGCGTGCTGGATGCTGCTGAACTTCTTCGCCGTCCACCCCATCGGAGAGATCTCCTGGGCCGGGCACCGCGATCCCGAATGGATGGCCTGCCTGCTGGCCGCGGCCCTCACCGGCACGACGGCCGGCCGCGTCCTGCACGCGCGCGCCGCGTACCGCCGTGTCAGCCCGTACGACGGCACGGGCTGATCCCCCGCAAATCCGTTTTCCTGTGGCGCGGTGATGCTTCTACTGTGGCGCGGTGACGACTCAAGTGATCGTTCTCAATGGTGGTTCCAGTTCCGGGAAGTCGGGCATCGCGCGGTGCCTGCAGGCGGTGCTGCCGGACCCGTGGCTGGCTTTCGGCACCGACACGCTGGTCGAGGCGATGCCCGCGTCCATGCGCACCTCCGAGGGAATCGAGTTCGCCCCCGACGGCGAAGTGAGTGTCGGCCCCGAGTTCCGGACGCTGGAAGCGGCGTGGATCGAAGGGATCGCGACGATGGCCCGCGCGGGCGCCCGGGTCATCGTCGACGAGGTGTTCCTCGGCGGTACGGCCTCCCAGCAGCGGTGGCGGAAGTCCCTCGGCGATCTCGGGGTGCTGTGGGTCGGCGTCCGCTGCGACAGCGCGGTCGCCGCGGGCCGGGAGACGGCACGGGGCGACCGGGTCACGGGGATGGCCGCCTCACAGGCGGATGTGGTCCACGACGGCGTCTTCTACGACATGGAAGTGGACACCACGAACACCGAGTCCCTGGAGTGCGCACGGGCCATCGCCGCCCGCATCGCGTGAGCGACGGCCCCTAGCCGTTTGGGCCCGTTCTTTATCAGCACACCCGCGTTGGAAATTTGATCGACGAAAACAGTTTTCCCGATCACTCGCGGGGCAGCCGGGGGATGAGGCCGTGCGGCGACGCACGGTATTTCGTCACTACCGATCCACGGCTCTATGGAGGCCCCACATGCTGAAGGCCATCGCAGACGTTATTCGCGCCATCGGTGGAGCCATTGCCACAGTTGTCACGCTGCCGTTCCGCGCCGTCGCGCGCCTCTTCGGCGGCGCTTCCGACAGCGCCCACGGCCGCCACTGAGCCTTACCGGAAAGCCTGATGGCGTCCGAGGCACGAGGTGCCTGGGACGCCATCAGTGTCAGTGGGGTCGGTCAGTGACCCGGGCCCAGGCCGCCGTAGTAGCCGCCGAGCTGGTCGCGGTAGGCGGGGTCGCCCAGGTGCTTCTCCTTGTCGAACTCCGGAGCGTTCTTGATCTGCTCCTTGGTGCGCGAGACCAGGATCTTCCGCTCTTCGTGGTCGATGGCGGTGACGGTGCTCGCGGGGAGCAGCACCTCCTTGCCGAAGATCCACACTCCGGTGTCGACGACGAGGTACTGGTCGGCGACATCGTTCGAGTGCTTGTCGACCTTGCCGATGTGCCCGTCCGCGGCGTCGACCTTGTAGCCCGTCAGGTCGTTGTCCGGGCCGTGCCCCGCAGTGGGGCCGTAGCTCCAGATTTCGTTGCTCATCGAGAACTCCTCAATTGCCTTTCCCCGAAAGGCAGGGATTCAAATAACGGGAGGGGATGATCAACCTCCGCTGCACCGGGTGCCCTGCCGGAAAGAGGCCAAACAGAAGAATCCGGCCGTCTCACATCAAGTCGCGGGGCACCGTTTCGTTCCACGTCCGCGAGAACACCCGCCGGTCGCCCTCGTAACCGTCCAGGGTGGCGTTCACCCGGAAATTGTTCTCGTCGCAACTGAGGACCGTGCGCGTCTCCACGCGTACGTCCCAGTCGTCGCGCCGAAAGGACATCGTCCAGGCCGACTCACCGCTGGCGGAGGTGAAGTCCTCGGCCACGGACGTGTAGCGCTCGTAGGCCCGGCGGCCGATGTCGAGGCCGATGTCGTCGAGCCGCACCGTCCCCCGGTCCTTGACGATCTCCAACTCCGCGGCGTAGTCGACCAGATCACGCTTGACCTGCCAGCGCTCCTCGG
The DNA here is from genome assembly GCF_059026065.1 of Streptomyces sp. A18. Taxonomy (NCBI): domain Bacteria; kingdom Bacillati; phylum Actinomycetota; class Actinomycetes; order Kitasatosporales; family Streptomycetaceae; genus Streptomyces; species Streptomyces sp. A18. The sequence continues at coordinate 317,298 of NZ_JBWLKL010000005.1, forward strand.
GGGCGATCAGCTGCGTCGAGGTCCTGGGCCGCGTGCCCTCCGGCTCCCCGAAGGGCTCATCGGGCAGGGCATCGGGCTCCGCCGACGGGCGGACCGGGAGCGTGAGGGTGCTGGACGTCTCGTACACGGTCAGGAGCACCGGCTCGGGCGGCGGCCAGGCCAGCGGCCAGTACGAGGTGGACAGCGACAGGCGGATGCGGTGGCCGGGCGGGAACGCCTGGGCGACGCCGTTGAGCGGAATGACCGCACGGTAGCGGCGCCCGGGTTCGAGGGGTCGCGGATCGCTGTTGTGCGCTTCGTTGCGGGTGAGGTTGAGCAGCCCGTAGCTGACGCGGGTGGCGCTGCCGTCGGGGGCCACGTCGGACAGGCGGGCCGCGACCATGGCGACGGGTTCACTGACGCTCAGGTCGAGTTCGACGCGGGGCGAGCCGAGGATCTCCGTGCGCTCGGCCAGCTGCTCGGTCTCGAAGACGAGTGAGCCGCCGTCCTCCTCGCGCTGGTCGTAGGGCAGGTCGGGGGGCGCGTTGTAGGACGCCCACTTCCCGCCGAACTGGCCCACCGACAGCGGTGATTGGACGGAGAGCCCCTCGCCGGAACGCTCGCCGTCATGCTCATGCACGTCCGCGGCCTCTGCCAGCGCCTTCGACGCCTGAGCCTCCGACTGAGGGATCGGGTCGGAGAGGCTGTGGCGTGTGAGGCGCCGCACGACGGGAGTGATGTGCGGTGACGGCCAGGACGGCTCCCCCACCCAGCGGCCCGGACGTTCCTCGTACGACGTGGACGGCGGCACGCTGTCCTGCATCCACGTCCGCAGCATCGGGCCGTCCATGACGCCGTTGTCGACGCCCTTCAGCCAGTGGTCCCACCACCGCACGACTTCCTGGAGATACCCGATGGCGGGGCCCGGTTCGCCGAGGTGCGGGAACTTGTGCGACCAGGGGCCGATCAGTCCCTTGCGCGGCACGTCCAGGTTGGCCAACAGTCGTGTCACGGCGTTCGAGTAGCCGTCCGCCCAGCCGCTCGACGCGAGGACGGGACAGCGTACGGCCCGGTAGTCCTCGCAGACCGAGGCGTGGCGCCAATAGTCGTCCCGGCGCTGGTGCTTGAGCCATTCGAGCACCCAGGGGCGGGTGCCCTCCATGCGCTCGTGCCACATGCCGCGCCACCGGTCCCCCACCGTGGCGGGGTCGGGCGGGCAGGTGCCGTAGGCGAACATGGTGCCTGCTTCGGCGAGGTTGTCCGACAGGAGGGCGCCGCCCATGTAGTGCATGTCGTCGGCGTACCGGTCATCGGTGAAAGACGCGATGACGATGCCGCGCAGGCTCGCCGGCTGCCGCGCGGCGACCTGGAGCGCGGCGAAGGCACCCCAGGAGATCCCCATCATTCCGGTGGTGCCGTCGCACCAGGGCTGGTCGGCGAGCCAGGCGAGGATGTCCTCGGCGTCGGTCTGCTCCTGCTCCAGGTACTCGTCCTTCAGGACCCCTTCGGAGTCCCCGGTGCCGCGCAGGTCTACGCGTACGCAGGCGTATCCGTGCCCGGCGATGTACGGGTGGTGGATGGAGTCGCGCTCGGCGGTCAGGTCACGCTGGCGGTAGGGGATGTATTCCAGGACCGCGGGGACGGGTTCCTGGTCGGAGGACGTCGGCCGCCAGATACGGGCCGCGAGGCGGGTTCCGTCCGCCGCGGGGATGGTGACGTGCTCCTCTTCCTTGGTCTCGTACGGAAGGTCGCTCACATAGCGCAAGCCGGGGTCGCTCCTTCGTGCTTCGGCGGGTTCGCGGTGCGGGAGCCGGTCAGTCGTTCTTCGTGTCGCGGCTGCCGGGCTCGGCCTCGTCGAAGGTGAGGCCGAGGGCCGCCACGCACTGGTCGTACTTGGCCCGCATGTCGTCCTCGTCCGCACCACCCGTGAAGATGTGGGCCAGCTCGTAGCTGTAGCTGTCCTGCGGGGCCACGTCCGACAGGCGCTGCCCCTCCTCGACCAGCACGTCGATGCGCACCCCTGGGATGCGGCGCTCGATGCTCTCGATGTCCTTGCGGGAGGGAACGTCGTGCACTGTGGCGTCGGCGAACCAGCGGTGGTACCACTTGGCGGCCGTGCGGTAACTGCCTTCGCGGTGCGGGAGCTTGGGGTCGTTGCCGAGCGCGAGGCTCAGCATGCAGTGGTGGTTGGGCACCCCGTCGACGTACTCGAACATCTCCGCGTGCGACTGGGAGTGACGCGGATTGATCTCCAGCAGGTTGAGCGCGTCGGACCGCGGGTCGTAGAAGTACTCGATGCTGAAGGTCGCCGCGTCCATGCCGATCTGCCGCATGACCCGCTCCGACACGTCCCGCAGCCGCTCCAGGACGGGCTCGGGGAGCTGGGAGGGGTACTGGTGGCGCAGGAAACACGGCGAGTCGGGGTACTGGATCGAGTCGAGGACGCCGTAGACGGTGACCTGCCCTTCGTGGACATAGCCCTCGACGGCGACCTGGATGCCGTCGAGAGCGCCTTCGGCCAGGCACACCTGGCCGCCCACGTCGGCCATCTCCGCCGGCAGCTCGACGCGGTCGAGTATGTCCTCGAAGGGCCGCCCGATGCGCCCCATCCCCTCACGGATGCGATCGGCGGCCTCGGCGAACTCGGCCTGGTCCTTGACCCCGTAGGCCAGTTCCGAGGAGTACGACAGTGCGGGCTTGAGCCACATGGGGAACTCCATGCCCTGCGGAGGCTTGGGGTCGGCGCTTTCCATGTCGACCCGGCCGAACGGCGGGTGCGCGCCGCTGACCCGCTGCTGCTCCAGACGGCTCCAGTACTTGTGCTCGCACTTCACCACGGAGTCCAGGCTGGTGCTGCGCGTCCCGTAGCGCTCGCTGAGGATGGGCACGAGGGTGCTGACGGGGAAGTCCCAGTAGCCGACGATGGCGTCGATGTGGCCGTCGAACGCGTCGAGGACCCGCTCCGCCTCGGTGAGCAGCCCGGGGACCGACACCTCGCCGCTCTGCAACTCGTCGACCGTGAGCAGCGGGTGGAAGACGTAGTCGTGTGCGCCCGGCACAGAGCGCAGGGTCGGCAGATTGGCCTCGTCGAGGCCGAGTACGAAGATGTTGTGCGGCATGGCGCCCTTTCGGTCCTGGGGTGCCGGCAGCTGGTGCGCCGGGGGGCAGGACTGGCCGCGTACCCACGCCTCAGGGGCGCAATCACCCCCCATCCTGGCCGCCGGCGCCCGCTCCCGGTCCTCGTGGCTTCCAGCGGGCAGCGCACGTGTGCGTCACGGGTCTCCGGGCACCAGGCACAACGACAGTCGCGGGAGCGAAGGCCGAGCATCCAAGGAATCCATGAGGCCAGAGGTGCACCCAGGAGGCCCTAAGCGTCACTGTGCGTCACCACCCGAGTGGTGGCCCGTGCCGGAGCGACGGAGGCTGGTAAGTGGGCGCAGGAGCGGACCGCGGTCCGCGACGCCCACGACCACCGGAGGTACGTGATGGTCGCAGCAGCGGCCCCGGAACGCCTGATGACTCTCCTCGGGGTCTACGCACCGCAGGAGGACACGGGCCTCCTCGCCCACGCACTGCGCCGCGAGGACATCGGTCCTGGCACGGACCTCCTGGACCTCGGCACCGGCAGCGGCGCGCTGGCCGTCCACGCGGCGCGGCTCGGTGCCCGGGTGACGGCCGTGGACATCGCCTGGCGTGCCGTCCTGACCGCCCGCCTCAACGCGAGGGTGGCGCGGCAGCGCGTCACCGTCCTGCGGGGCGACCTCACGGCCGCCGTACCCGGCCGGTCCTACGACATCGTGGCGAGCAATCCCCCGTACGTGCCCTCACCCGTCGGCCGGCTGCCGCGGCGCGGCGCGGCGCGTTCCTGGGACGCGGGGCGGGACGGCCGCGCGGTGGTCGACCGGATCTGTGACGCGGCTCCCCAAGCGCTGCGCCCCGGAGGCGTGTTGCTGATGGTCCACTCGGCGCTGTGCGACACCGATGCCACGCTGAGCCGTCTGTCGAAGGCCGGCCTGGAGGCGACGGTCACCGACCGCGCCCTCATTCCGTTCGGGCCCGTCCTGCGCTCGCGCCGGGCCTTCCTGCGCAGGCAGGGGCTGCTGGGCGACGAAGACGACGGAAACGACGAAGACAAGGAAGACAAGGAAGAACTGGTGGTCATCCGTGCCGAACGCACCTGACGCCGAGCCGACCGCGCCTGACCCCGTGCCGACCGCGCGGGACGAGCGGCCCCGCCGGGTCACGATCGACCCCGAGGGCCCGCTGCTCGTCGAGGGGCCTGTCGAAGTGGTCGGGGACGACGGCGAGGTCATCGCATCCCGGCGCTTCACCGCCGCGATCTGCACCTGCCGCCGCAGCCGGACGTACCCGTGGTGCGACACCAGTCACCGCCGCCGCGTCGGCTCCGCCGCCGAGAAGAACACCGCTGGGGAGGAAGCAGACGATGACCGCTGAGAACGAGGCCCACTCCCCCGACGCCCGCCCACAGGAGTCACGCCACACCGCCCCCGCCCTGCCCGATCCCCGCGGCGTCCTGTCCCGCCTCGTGATCAACACCTTGCGCGCCGGGGGGAGTTCTGGCCCCATCCCCCTGGACACCCACGACGCCGACCCGTACGGCGACGACCTCCACCTCGCCCTCTACACGCTCTACGAGCTGCACTACCAAGGCTTCGACGGCGTCCGCGAGGACCTCGAATGGGACCCCGAGCTGCTTGCACTGCGCCGCGCGCTGGAAGGGCGGTTCCTGAGCGCCCTGCGCGCCAACTGCCGCTCCACGGACAGCGCCGAACGCGCCCTGGCGGGCCTCCTGGTGGAGCCCGTCGGACATGACCCCGCCAGTGTCAGCCACCACCTCCAGCGCGACGGCGAACTGTGGCAGCTGCGGGAGTACGCGGCGGCGCGCTCGCTCTACCACCTCAAGGAGGCCGACCCGCACGCCTGGGTCATTCCCCGGCTGCACGGGCGGGCCAAGGCGGCCATGGTGGCCGTCGAGTTCGACGAGTTCGGGGCCGGGCGCGCCGAGGACATCCATGCCCGGCTGTTCGCCGACCTCATGGCGGACCTCGCACTGGAAACGGCGTACGGGTACTACCTCGACGCCGCTCCGGGCGAGGCGCTCGCGACGGTCAACCTGATGTCCCTGCTCGGCCTGCACCGGGCGCTGCGCGGCGCTCTGGTCGGGCACTTCGCCGCCGTCGAGGTGACCTCGTCGCCGGGCTCGCGGCGCCTGGCCAAGGCGATGCGCAGAAGCGGCGCCGGGCCGGCGGCCGAGCGGTTCTACGACGAGCACGTGGAGGCCGACGCCGTTCATGAACAGGTCGTGCGCCGCGACGTCATCGGCGGTCTCCTGGCGAGCGAACCCGGCCTGGAGTCCGACGTGGTCTTCGGCATCGAGGCCACGGGCTTCCTGGAGGACCGCCTCGGCTCGCGGCTCCTGGCCGCGTGGCACGACGAACGCAGCGCTCTGCGCGCGCCGTTGACGCCGACCGGCTGACGGCGAGGGTCATCCGCGCCGCTCGGAGGTGCTCTCCCCGCGCACCCCGCCGATCTGGTTCAGCGCCTCCCGCAGGTGGTGGGCCGCAGCGCGCCGCGCACCGCGGGACCCGCCCACCCGGGCCCGCCCAGCATGACGACGGGACGCCCGCGGGCGCCGCGCACGCCCCAGCGCGTGTCGGCGATGTGCCGGGCCAGGGGGACGAGTTGCCGTGCGCGAGCGGCTGTTCCCAGGATGACCGGATCGCGGCGGCGGTCACGGCGCGACTGCCCGTTTCCGTTCGGTCGTACGGCGATTGCGATCACCTCGATGAGCTGACGGAGCCTCGATGAGCACATGGGTGCCACACACCCTCGGCGGGGACGAAGAGAGCCTCAGCACGGTGTGCACGCCCTGGCCCAGCGCGCGCCCGGCGACAGCCGTGAGGCGGAGGACGTCACGCGGCAGGTGTTCCTCGCCGCATGGCGCGGCAGGACGGGCTACCGACCCGACTTGAGTCATGCGCGGCGCGGCATCCGCAGTCTGCGCCTCCGTCTGGAGGGCGTGCGGGACGACCGCTGAGAGATTCCGGGTGCCGGTGCATCCACGCGCCCGGTCCAAGCAGAAGCATGGGGTAGCTCGTCGTGACCGTCATGGCATGAGGTCGGCAGGAGCGCCCGGACGCTGCTTCCTGTTCGGCCTCAGCGGAGTCGGTGCCGCTGAGGCTGCCGCCGGTGCCCCCCGACGGCGGCGGAACGGACCGTGGGCGGCGCACGTGCCGTGCGCCGCCCACGGTCTCGACTCACTCGCCGGCCGCGTCGCTCACTGCCCGACGCTCAGGCGGCGTACCCCTTCGGCGGGATCAGGGTGGCGAGCTGGTCGAAGGAGAGCCAGTAGATCTGGTTGCCGCCGAAGGACGCGGGGTCGGCGATGAGGACCGTGCGGTTCGCGTCGTCGTAGCCGATGACCGTGAAGTAGTGGTAGATCGTCTGGTCCGAGGGGTAGCCGGGCGGCTGATTGCCGGGCGGGGCCACGATGTTGGTCACCAGTGGGTAGTTGTTTTCGATGTCCAGGACGATGTCGTTCCACAGCAGGTCCTTCTGGGCCTGGGTGGGCGGGTCGTTCGGCATCTCCTTGGTCTCGTACCAGCCCGTGCCGAGGTTGGCGTTGAGCACGCCGGTCACCTGGCTGATGTGGTCGGTGCCCGCCTCGGTCGTGCCGAGCTGCGCGGCCAGGGCGCCTTGGCTCGGCGGGGCGATCCGCGCGGACAGGGCGATACGGGTGGCGGCGGGGCCGCACCAGTAACCGGTCTCCTGGACCTGGTAGTCGACGGGGAGCGTGTGCGCGCTCGCGGTCCGCGCGCCGCCGACGCGCAGTCGGGTGCCGGGCTCGTTCTGTCCGCTGACGATCGCGGTCCCGGCCTTCGAGCCGTGGCCGAGCACCGACACGCTCTGCGGGTGCGGGGGCTCCCCCTGGGCGGCGGCCGGGGTGACGAGGGCGGCGACGGCGGACACGGCGATCGCCGTGGTGACAAGTCTCTTGCGCATACGGGCTCCTGGTGTGAGGGGTGAAGCGTGCAGGGGCGTACGAGACGCGAGGCCTGGCGGTGGGGTCAGGGGATCGGCGGAACCGAGGGCCCTTCCTGGGCGAGCAGGTCGCGGGCGAACTGTTCCCACTGGGCGTAGCGGTCGGGGTAGGCCGAGACCTGGACGGCCTGGCAGACGTCGCCCGGGGGCATCGTCTGCCAGCCGTCGATCTGGATCAGTCCGGGGTTGGTGCCGAAGGGGGCCACTCCGTAGAAGGACTTGGACGAGGTGGCGACGTCGGTGATCTGTTCCGGAGTGCCCCAGCCGGTGCTCGGGCGCTGCTGGAAGATCCCCAGGGAGTCGTGGTCCACGGGCGTCAGGTAGTTGACGAACTTCGACTCCTGCATGGCCGTCATCAGCGCGATGACCAGGCCCTGTTCGGGAATCTGCGCGCCTTTGCCGACACCGATGACGGTGCGTGCGTTGGCGAGTTCCTCGGGTCCGAGGTCGGCCGCGCTCCGGAAGGTCCGGCGCAGTTCCGCGTCGGGTGCCTGCTGCAGGGCTCTGGCGGTCGCGCCGTCGACCGAGCCGGTCCTGGGCAGGCCGTGCCGCTCCTGGAACCACTTCAGGCCGTGTCCGGAGGATGCCTCGGACGCCGTGGGGGGCGTGGAGGCATGGGCGCCGCCGGGCACGGCGCACAGGGTGCCGATCACGGCGAGCGAGGCGGCCACGGCCGCGCGGCGGGTGAGGGTACGAGTAGTAGTGCGCAACGCCACTCCTTCATCGGATCGTCGATGCGTCCCTTCACGCCGAACGCGGAAGTACTCAGGTGGACGCGCGTTGAACGGCGCGCGCAGCGCGGGGAGTCGGGACGCAACGCGGTGGGGGGATGCGTGGGCAACAGCCCGGCCAGCTTCCTTGCATGCCCATGCCAGAAGCAATCGATGAAAGCCCAGACTTACGCCTCGCAGCTGCGCAGCAGCGCACGCCCTTCCGCGGTGGTGACATGGAGCGACCGTCCCGCCCGGCGGACCGTGGTCACGAGGCCGGCCGCACGCAACACCTTGACGTGCTGGCTGATGGCCGGGTGGGTGACCGCCAGGAGACGGGCGAGCTCGACCGTGGACGCGCCGGTGCACGACGACTTGAGGACAGCGGCGCGGGTGTGCCCGATGAGCGGCCCCAGCGCGCCGTCGTCCGGACGGTCGGGGGCTGTGGGGTGGGTCCAGTCGGTCGCATGGTCGATGGGATACACCAGGACAGGGGGCAGTTCACCGTCGGCGAGCGTGACGGGAGTGGGCCAGCAGAAGAACGAGGGCTGCAGGGTGATCCCCCGGCCGTCGAGCCGCAGTTCCTGATCCACGGGATAGTCGACCTCCAACACGGGAGGATGCCAACGCAGTTGCGGCCCCAGGCCCGCGAGCAGCCCGTCGGTCCCGCCGTCGAGGAGAGTGTGCAGGCGGACGATGCGGTCGGCGTCGATCTGGGCGTGGACGCGCGGCCAGAAGGGTGCCAGCGCCTCCAGGTGGTAGGTGTGCAGGGCGTTGCCCAACTCCCGTAGAGCGGCGCCGTCACCGCGCGCCAGCGACTCCGTCCAGCCCGGCAGACGACGGGATGCGGCCACCCGCGTCAGATCGGTTCGCAGCCGCGGAAGCGGGGTGCGCACGAGGGTGTCGACCGCCGCTTGGAGCGTCTCGCCTCCGCCGTGGGTGGGGGTGAGGAAGTCCGGGGAGCAGCCGTGCGGTGGCAGGAGGGGCGACAGGAGACGACAACTTCCCGACAGGCGGGGCCTCGCCCAACGGCGCCAGTCCCCGAACACCCTCGCCCCGTCCCGCCGTTGCAGCGTCTGTACGCTGTTGCCGATCTCCCAGAGGAAGTCCGGCCCCGAGGCGACCCGCACCCGCGCCAGGTCCTCGGCCGTGAAGTACACCCGCAACATGGCCCGCCTCTCCCCCTGTGCCCCGTACCCCGGTTCCGTGGCCCACCGCGTCGCCGCGCGGCAAGGCTCCAGGCGATCGCCGCGGGGCGGCTGCTGTCAAGTGAGGCGGGTGGGGACGGAACCCTCAAGTCTTGCTCTGAAGCGACGGGTTGTGGGGATGTGCGCTCCCGGCATCGGGCACCACAGCCGAAAGACGGGCTGTCCGAAGGGGGTGGGGGCATGCGGAGTTACTTCAGGCGGGCCACGACAACGGCGGGACCCGGACCGGCCCTTGGCGTGTACGACGTGGCGTATCTGGCGGGCGGGCCGCGGCGGGTCGTGGAGTGCGCGGTGATCGCGCTGACCGAGGGCGGGCGGCTCAGGCTCAGGGCCTCACGGATGAGCGCCGTGGGCGGGGAGCTGCCCGAGCACCCGATCGAGCGCGCCCTGATCACGGCTTGCCCGCGCAGCCGCGCCACGGCCTCCGTGTGCGCGGAGTTGCGGGAGTCCCCGGAGATGGAGCAGATCGGTGACCGGCTCGCCGAGTGGGGCTTGGTGACCGGGGCCCGCCACCAACTGACCCGGGCAGGCAGGCAGCGGCTCCAGACGGCCGAACAGGACGGGAGCCTCCCCGCGTACGTGTTCGGCGGCGCGGAGGTCCTCCCGCAGGGGACGGTCCGACGCGCCGTCACGGCGGGGCAGTTGATCCCGTCGGGCCTCGGCCGGGCCATGATCCGCATGGGCAACGCCCTGGACCACGACACGAGCTCCGGCCACTCGGACTCCGGCTGTGGAGGCGGCGGAGGCGGGGGTGGTGGCGACTGAGGAGGACCGGGCGAGCCCCGGCTCCTAGCGCAGAGCGCTGCCGAAGAGCGCCGCGACGTCCGGCGCCGCCACGTCCTTGGGGCCGAAGGCCACGGAGTTCGTGGCGGTCGGGCCGGTGGAGGTGCCGCGCAGCGACCACAGCGCACCCGCCTTCGCGTTCTCCAGGGCGGAGGACGCCGCGAGGTCGCCGTGGCCGTCACCGGTGACGTCGAGCAGGGCCACGGCCGCGCCGAACCGGTCGTCCTCCTCGGCGACTCCGGGGACGCCCGCGGTGTCCTGGTGGAAGGCCTGGGCGCCGGTGCCGGTCACGCCGTTCGCGCTGCCGTGCACGAGGACGACGGCGCCCGCGTCGGCGACCGTGCGGACGTCCTCGCCGATGACGCCGAGCGCGATGTCGGCGTACCCGTCGCCCGTCACGTCGCCGACGGAGACGGAGCTGCCGAAGCCGTCACCGTCCTCCTCGGCACCGGGGACGCCGGGCAGGTCCTGGTCGAACTTCTGGACGTCGCCCTTGATCCCGCTCGCCGAGCCGTAGCCCACCACGGCCTTGGTCTCGTCGTTGCCGTTGCCCACCACCAGGTCGTCGAAGTGGTCGCCGTTGATGTCGCCGACGCCCAGGGCCCCGCGGCTGCCCGGTGCGGCGCCGCGCGTGAAGCCGGTGGGGCTGCCGTACAGGATGGCGTTGGCCCACACGCCGTCGCCTTCGTAGTCGTTGACAGCGATGTCGGCGCGGCCGTCACCATTGAGGTCGCCGACGGCCTGCGGGCCCACCGGGCCCTTCACGGACCGGGGCCCGTCGACGCAGGTCTCGGGCTTCTCGCCGCAGGCGGGGTCGGGGCGCTGGTCGCTGTCGTAGCTCCACCACTCCGACTTGTCCATGAAGTCGAGGGTGGCGGCCGGAGTGCCGGTGCGCGCGATGGGCCCCTTCCACAGGCGGGCCTGCTGGCTGACCGGGTCGTCGCCGTACGACCCCGCCCCGGAGAACAGGGCGAGGTCGGTCGTGCCGTCACCGTCGAAGTCACCGGCCTGGGGCGAGAATCCGAAGGTGTCGATCTTGGTGCCGCCGGTCGGGCCGGAGTCGGAACCCCACAGGATCACCGCACCGCCGCCGGTGATCGTGTCGCCGGAGCCGATGACCAGGTCCGTGTGGCCGTCGTGGTCCACGTCGCCCTTGGTGAACGTCTTGCCGAACTGCTGCTTGGCGGTGGCCGCACCGGGCACACCGCTCGTGGAGCGGCTGATGATCTTCTTCTTGGCAGGGTCGAGACCGTCCTTGGAGCCGTACGTCACCACCACGTACCCGGCCTTGGCCTTGCCGGAGACGGTGCCGCCCGGGGCGCCGACGACGAGGTCGGCGTATCCGTCGCCGTTCAAGTCGTCGGTCGCCTTCGCGGCCGCCTGGGCGCTGCCCTGCCCGAGGGCCAGGGCCGAGAGGCCGCCGCCCACGAGCAGGGAGGCTGCGATCAGGGGCAGGGTGCGACGGGCTGAGCGATGGGCGCGCGACATACGAGGTCCCTTGGTTCAGTGGCCAGTTGGACGGCCGCCCTGCGGTGTTCACCGCTGGTTCATACCGGCCGATCACTTGACTCTCCACGGTCACCAAAGGTTGTACGGCGCCCCTTGTCCCCTTCCTCGGTTACGGGGTCAGGAGGGCTGCGGCACGTTCAGGACGAAGTCGAAGTCCGCCTCCTTCGCGTTTCCGACGGTGCGTACGTTCATGAGCAGCCGGGCGTCGAAGATCGGGTCCGTGTCGTTGCGCGGCTCACCGGGGAAGTACAGCTGGGTCGTCAGGACCGGGTGTCCGGGGGCCTGCACCTTGACGTGCAGGTGCCGGGTGCGGCCCGGGTAGAGGCCGGGCACGATCGTGGTGAGCCTGAACGCGCCGCCCGCGTCGGTGAATTGGTGCCCCCGGAAGCGGAATCCCGTGTTGTCGTACGTCCCGTAGGTGTCGGCCTGCCAGAAGTCCATCAGGACCCGGGGTATCGGTTTGCAGGCTCGTCCGAAGACGTAGCCGGTGACGGTGAGCCGTACGCCCGGCGTCCCGGGCTGGAGGAGCGAGGTGCGCCGGGGCGAGTTGGGTTTGAAGTAGGGCCCCTCCATCTGCGGGGGTGTCGGGTCGTCGCCGTCGTCGCAGGCCGGGGTCGCCTCGGGTGCCACACCTCGCTCGCCCGCGGTCCGGGCCAGCGCCGGGACCCCCATGAGGGCCACGGGCAGGGAGATGCCCACCGCGGCGGCCGCTCGCAGGACGGTCTTGCGGCTGGGGCCGCCGCCCCGGTGCGCCTCCGGGGGACTCGACTCGCCTCCATGTCCGCCGTCGTCGCGTATGCCGTCTCCGGTCGTGCCGGTCTCGCGCTCCATCGCTCCTCCTGAGGGGGGTGAGGTGGGTTCCGGATCGGCTCCGAAGCTATGCGGAGGGCCGGGCGCGGGCGATGGACTCAAGCCGGTGGTCGTGGTGAATATCGCCGTCGCCGCGCCGGAAGTCCCCGGGGCTGGCGCCGGTCTCGCGGCGGAAGAAGCGACAGAAGTAGGCCGGGTCCCCGAAGCCGACCCGGCCCGCTATCTGACGGACCGACAACTCCGTACGCAGCAGGAGCCGTTTGGCCTCGTGCACCCGGGCCTGCCGGATCAGTTCGCCGGGCGTGCGGCCGGTGGAGGCCTTCACCGCCTCGCTGAGGTAGCTCACGGAGACTCCAAGCTGCTGCGCGCACGCGCGCACGGACCGCAGGGCTCCCTCCGGGGTGCCGAGCAGGGTCAGGAACCGTGCGGCGACCGAGCCGGGCCGCGAGCGCGGCGCGGGCGGGGCCGCCGCCGCGTCCTGTGCGGGCAGCCGCGCCGCCCGCACCACCAGGACGTGCAGCAGGGCCCGCAGCACGCTCTGGAATCCATCGGCGCCCGCCCGGTACTCGCCGTCCATCTCGGCGACCAGGCGTGCGGTCCGCTCGGCCGCCTCGCCCGGCAGTTCGAGCCAGGAGCGCCGACCGAGCCCCCGCAGGGCGTGGCGGTCCGCGGGGTGGTCCAGGAGGAAGTCGTCGGTGAAGAGAATGACCCGCCCCTCCAGGCCGGTGACGTTCTCCCAGTGGTGGACCTGGCCGGGGGCGATGAAGCACAGGTTCGGCGGCCGCAGCGCGAAGCGGTTCAGGTCGACGACATGGCGGCCGGTGCCTCCGGTGACGTGAACGATCTCGTGGAAGGTGTGCCGGTGCGGGAACGACGCGCGTGACATCGGCCCGATGGTGTCGAAGGTGCCGATGGCGAAGGGCAGCGCGTTGGGCATGGGCACTTCCAGGCGATGCGTCGGCAGTTCCTGTCCGCCCTCACCCGGTAATCCGCTGTTGCCCTCGCCGGGCAGGACCGTCGTGCCGCGCATGCGTGAGCCCCTCACCACGACCGAATGCTGGTCCGGACCAGCCGAGCCCTCACCATGGCACGCGCGGTCACCCGCGGGCAGGGGGCGGCCACGGTCCGCCACTGAGCCGAGGGCGGCTCCCGGCGTGACAATGGTGGTGCGGAGCACGCCTGCCGTTGCGGAGAGGCGGGACAGGGATGCCCTACATAACAGTCACCGCGCTGAGCCACCCCGGACTCGTACGCGATCACAACGAGGACAGTCTGGCCGTCGGACCGTGGACGCTGTGCGGGACCATGACCGAGAACCCGCAGACCCTGGGGTTCCCGCTCGGCAACCCCCTCGTCGTCGCGGTCGCCGACGGCATCGGCGGCCAGCCGGGCGGCGAGGTGGCCAGTGGCCTCGTCGCGCGGCAGCTGGCGTCCGTCGGGCCGTCGCTGGCCAGCGAGCAGGCCGTTCGTGACGCGCTCAACGCCTGCAATCACGCCGTGTACGCGGCCGCCGAGCGCGACCCGGAGCTCACCACGATGGGGACCACGGTCGCCGGTGTCGTGGTCCTCGGGAAGGAACTGCTCGTCTTCAACGTCGGTGACAGCAAAGTGCTCGACGTGAGCCGCGGCGGCGCGGGCGGGACGCTGCGCCAGGTGAGCGTCGACGACAGCCCGCCGCTCGCCCCGGGCCGGCGCACCACGTCGGTCGTCACGCAGGCGCTCGGCGGCGCGCTCCGGTTCAGCGCGGTCACGCCGCACGTCAGCACGTCGCCGCTGCTCGGGGGTGAACGCTTCTTGGTGTGCACCGACGGCCTGACCGACCCCGTGCCCGAGGACACCCTCGACGACATCCTCGCGGCCCACGACGCCGGCCGTGCGGTCTTCGAACTGTGGAGGGCGGCCATCGAGGCCGGCGGCCCCGACAACATCACGCTCGCGCTGATCACCGTCGTCGACGACGACTAGCCCGCAGGGGCGGCTGTGCCCGGTGAGAAGCCGGGGTCCGCCGACGCGATCACGTACGCTCGGCGGATGGCGAAGTATTTTGACGTGCACCCCGACAACCCCCAGCCGCGCAGCATCAGCACCGTGGCCGACAGCATCCGTTCCGGGGCGCTCGTCGCGTATCCGACGGACTCCTGTTTCGCGCTGGGATGCCAGCTGGGCAACCGCGACGGACTCGACAGGATCCGGAAGATCCGGAACCTCGACGATCGCCACCACTTCACCTTGGTGTGCGAGAACTTCGCGCAGCTGGGTCAGTTCGTGCACATCGACAACGACGTGTTCCGTGCGATCAAGGCCGCGACGCCGGGCAGCTACACCTTCATCCTCCCCGCGACGAAGGAGGTGCCGCGCCAGCTCCTGCACCCGAAGAAGAAGACCGTCGGAGTCCGCATCCCCGACCACGTCGTCACGCAGGCCCTGCTCACCGAGCTCGGTGAGCCGCTGCTCTCCAGCACGCTGCTCCTGCCCGACGAGGAGGAGCCGCTGACGCAGGGCTGGGAGATCAAGGAGCGCCTCGACCACGTGGTGGACGCGGTGGTCGACTCGGGCGACTGCGGCACGAGCCCGACCACGGTCATCGACTTCTCCGGCGGCGAGGCCGAGATCGTGCGCCGCGGGGCGGGCGACACCTCGCGGTTCGAGTAGCCGCCGGGGTCACCCGGTGAGGCCGGTGACCCGCATCGTGATGTTCAGGCGGCCCGAGGCCAGGCCGGTGGCGGGGTTCGCGGTGCCCTCGTGGACCTTGGGCACGCCGTGGAAGATGTAGCGCGAGGGGCCGCCGAAGACGAACAGGTCACCGGAGGCCAGTTCGATGTCGGTGTAGGGCTTGGTGCGGGTCTCGGTGTTGCCCACGCGGAAGACGCAGGTGTCGCCGATGGACAGCGAGACCACGGGGTCCGGCGACCGCTCGTCCTTGTCCTGGTGCATGCCCATCTTGGCCTGCCCGTCATAGAAGTTGATCAGCGCCGTGTCGGGCGTGTAGTCGGCCGCGGCCGACGCGTCGCCGTACGCCGCCGTCAGCGCCCGGCGGCCAAGATCGACCATCCAGTCCGGGAACGCGGCGACCCGCCGGCCGTTCACGTCTCCGGCGGTGCGGGTGTACCGGTACGGCTGCCAGTGCCAGCCGACGCACACCGTCTGCACGGACATGACCCCGCCGCGCGGCAGTTCGGTGTGGCGGATCGGCACCGGCCCGGTGGCCCAGGCGCGGCACGCCGTGACGAGTTCGCGCTGCTGCTCCGGCGTGAGCCACTGCGGCACGTGTACCGCGCCGGGAGCGATCTCCGTGGTGGGACGGGGGATCAGGGCGCCCATGAGGTCACCTCCGTGGGCGGGTGGGTGGTGACCCAGCGGTGGCGTACGTCCCAGGTGGCGCCGTCGGCGGTGACTCCGCGCAGGCCGTGGAGGACGTCGTCCCCCGCGAGTGCGGCGACACGGGAGTCCTGCAGCGATGCGAAGGCGTAGGTGCGGGCCGGGTCCCAGTCGGTGGAGTGGCGCAGGCGGCGGGCCAACTGGGCGAGCCCGAGCGGCGCCGCGGCCATCACCCAGGCGTCCGGGAGCTCCGCGGTGAGCCGCTGCGCGGGGCGCAGCCAGGACGCGGCGGTCTCGGGCCAGCTCACCGTGGTGAGGATCGTGCCGCCGCGGGCGGTCCAGGCGGCGGCGAAGGCTTGGGCGGCGGCTCGGGAGGCCGGGTCGCGGCTGTGGCCGATGGTGACGGTCTCGATCCGTGCTTTCGGACGCGTCAACAGGCTGATGAGGGCGGTGAGTTCGTCCTCGGTGTGCGGGGCGGGCGCGGGCAGGTCCGCGTGGGCGGCGAGCTCGGCGGCGCCGATCAGGGGCGAGCGGGAGGACTCCCGCTCCTTCAGGATGCTCATGGTGTGCCGGTGCTTTCTGGGTCTGCTTTCCAGCGAGCGTACTGAGCGGGCAGGCAGACCGCACAGGGACGGTATCCGGCCGCGATCGCGGTGGCCTCGTCAGGGAAGAACACCCGGTGGGTGGCGTAGCGGCCGCGGGCGAGGGCCCGCAGCGCGGACGGGCAGTCGAGGCGGCCGTACAGCCGTCCACGACGGTGGCCGCCCAGAGTGCCCGGCGTGCCGCTGCGGTACGGCGCTCCGTCCGGGCCGCACAGCGTGTACGTACGCGGGTCCGGGCGCCCGGCCGGGGCGGCGCTCACGTCGCGTCGTGGAAGACCAGACCGAGGGTTCGCCGCCGTCCGGAGCGGACGGTGCTCACACCGTGCCGCATCGGCCCGGTCGACCAGCCACGCTTGGAGGCCACGGGCCGGTCACGGGTCGTGAAGACCAGCCCGTGGCCCTGCGGCAGAGTGGTGGACGATCCGCGCGACTGGGCGCGGGGGCGCTGCTCGGTCATGATGAACTCGCCGCCGGTGAAGTCGGTTCCCGGGACGTCGAGACCGATCACGACCTGGAGCGGGAAGAGCATCTCTCCGAAGACGTCTCGGTGCAGGGCGTTCCAGTCGCCGGGCCCGTAACGGAGCAGGATCTGCGCGGACTTGGCCTGCCCGGCCGCGTGGCACATCTCCACCCACTCCCCCAGGCTGTCGGGCCAGGGGGCGGGCTTCCCGAGCTTCGCGGCCCAGTCGCGGGCCACGGGCAACAGCCGGGGATAGAGAGCCTCGCGCAACTCCCTTACGACATCCGGGAGTTCGTGGGTGAAGTAGCGGTACTGGCCGGATCCGAAGCGGTATCGGGCCATGTCGATGGTAGCGCGGAAGCGGTCGTTGTCGTCGTACAGGGCGGCGACGTCGCGGCAGACGTCGGGGGTCAGGAGCTGACCGGTGAGGGCGTGGCCGTGCTCGTCGAGCTCGGCGGTCAGGGCGTCCCAGTCCCCGGAGGCGACGCGTTCGCCGACGCGGGTGTCCGCCGCATGAGTGGTGTCGGTCATGGCGAGGGGTCCTTCGTGGTCGTGCGGGTCAGATGAGGGCGGGTTGCAGGGCGCCCTCGTGGGTGAGGAGTCGCACCTTGCGCTCGACGCCGCCCGCGTATCCGCGCATGGAGCCGTCCGCGCCGATCACGCGGTGACACGGGCGTACCAGCAGCAGCGGGTTCGCGCCGATCGCGGCCCCCAGGGCCTGGATCCGCCCGCGCTCCACGCCGATGCGACCGGCGAGTTCGCCGTAGGTCGTCGTGGTGCCGTACGGGATGTCCTTTAGGGCGCTCCAGACACGCTGCTGGAATTCCGTGCCGCTCGGGGTGAACTCGACGTCGAACGCGGCGAGTTGGCCGGCGAAGTAGGCGTCGAGCTGACGGGCGATCTCCGCGAAACGGCTGGGGTCGCGGTCCCAACCTCTGTGTACGGCGGGGGCGTTCTTCTGTCCGGGCATGGACAGCGACGTCAGCGTGACGCCGTTCTGCGTCGGCTCTCCCACCAGCAGCAGGTCGCCGAGCGGGCTGGTGACGGTCGTGTGCACGGTCATCGTGACCTCCCTCTTTCCTGTCTCTGATTACCTCTCCTTGCTTCCCTTCTACGTCCAACTGTGAGGTGTCGCGCTCGCGTGCGCTGGCGGGATTCGGTCATGGCCTTCAACGTCCACCGGATCCGGATTCCGCTTCCGCCGGCGCGTCATGCCCACCCCGACGAGTACGACCGCCATCCCCGCTGCCACCCGGAAACTGAAGGCCTCGTCAAGCACGAGGGCACCCAGCGCCACGGAGACCACCGGCAGCAGATACCCGACGGTCGCCGCGTTGGTCGCGCCCTCGTCCGCGATGATCCGGTAGGTCAGGTGGAAGGTGATGCCGGTGGCGAAGATCCCCAGGATGACCACGGCGATCAGGGCCGTGTGATCGACGTGGATCGTCTCCAGGCCGCCGACCGGCAGGGCCAGCGCCGTCAGGCCCGTCGCCGCCATGAGCTGGGCCGCGGAGAGGGACAGGGTGGGCATGCCCTTTCCGACGAGGTGATGCCCCATGTACGCGAACCCGACGGCGTAGCTCGCCGCCGCTCCCACGATCGCGAGGGCACCCCAACTCGTCAGCCCTGACTGCTGCCACGGGGCGAAGATCAGCGACGTGCCCGCGAAACCGAGCAGGAGTCCGGCGAGGCGGACGGGGCGCAGCCCGCGCTCCGTGCCGATGGCGAGGCCGATCAGGACCGACCACAACGGGGTCGTCGCGTTCAGCGCGCCCGCCACCCCGGAGTCGACGGTCTGCTGGCCGACGCTGAAGAGGCCGAACGGCAGGGCGTTGCAGAAGAAGGCGGCGACGAAGATGTGCTTCCACGTCGCGAGGCCGCCGGGCAGACGGTTGCGCGTACCGAAGAGCAGGACCGTCAGGGTGGCCGCGCCGAGTGCGCAGCGCAGGAGGGTGACCTGCACGGGAGACAGGCCCTCCAGGGCCAGTTTGATCCAGAGGAAGGTCGATCCCCACAGGAGGGCGAGTACGCCCACCCTTGCCGCTGCCCAGGTTCTTCCGGGGACGCCGTTCACGGATGCTCTCCTCGCTCAGGCCGATGTCTTCGGGCCGATGCCTTCGGGCCGATGCCTGTGAACGATGCCGTCACCGACCTGAAAGGACAAGCAAACAGTTTTGAACTTTCCTTAAGCTCAGCTACATCCGCAGCGCCACCTCGGGAATCACGCGGGAATCGGCTCAGGAATCACCTCAGGGTCACCTCCTCAGAACGCTGACCCCGTTCGCCGTCACGATCGCCGCGATGGCAAGCCACTCCACCCAGCCCAGGGTCTGCCCCAGGACGACCATGCCCACCAGCGCCGCGAGGACCGGGTTGACGCTCATGAAGATCCCGAAGAAGCGGGCGTCGACCCGGCGCAGCGCGAGCAGGTCGGCGAGGAACGGAACCGCGGAGGAGAGGATGCCCGCGGTGGCCGCGCAGGCCAGAGCGGTTGCCGTCGGCGGGTGGTGGACCAGCACCGCGATGCCGACCGGCAGATAGAGGAACCCGGAGATGCCCGCGGCGGCGGCCGACCCCTCGATGCCAGGAAGGCGGGCTCCGACCGTGCGGTTGAGCAGGATGTACGAGGCCCAGCAGGCCGCGGCGAGCAGGCCGAGCGCGATGCCGACGTAGTCCGTGCTGGGTTGCGGGCGGGCCAGGGCGACCACCGCGGCCCCCGCCACGACCGCGCAACCGAGGTCCACCGCACGGCGGGACGCGGCGAGCGCGACCGCCAGCGGGCCGAGGAACTCCAGGGTCACCGCGAGGCCGAGGCCCACCCGGTCGATCGCGGTGTAGAGGGAGAGGTTCATGGTGGCGAAGACCGCCGCCAGGCACAGCAGCGGCCACCACTGGCGCCAGGTGAAGGCCCGCACCTTGGGCCTGCCCACCGCGAGGAGCACGGCTCCGGCGACCCATTGCCGCACGGCCACGACACCGGCAGGACCGATGACGCCGAACGCCAAGGCGCCCGTTGCCGCGCCGACTTGGTTGGACAGGCCGCTGCCGACCATCATCGCCATGCCCGGCAGACGACCCCGTGGACTCTCCGCCGGGCCCCCCGGGGTCACGACGGTCGGGGCTTCGCTCTGGGACGTTCGCATGCACCGCAGAATGCGCCACCCACGCGCATACGAAAAATGCATGCGAGGGTTCATCTATACGCTCTGGTTATCCATCCGCTCCGATTGTCCTTACGCTGTGGTCATGGATCTGGAACTGCGGCATCTGCGCTGTCTGGTCGCCATCGTCGACACGGGCGGCTTCACCGATGCCGCCGCCGAATTGGGTGTCTCCCAAGCGGCGGTCTCGCGCACCCTCGCCGGGCTCGAGGAAGTGCTCGGCGTCCGCCTCCTGCACCGCACCAGCCGGAGCATCACGCCCACGACCGCGGGAGTGCAGGTGCTCGCACGGGCCAGGCATCTGCTCGCGGAGGCCGATGACCTCATCCGCGAGGCGACCACCGGACACACGCGGCTGCGCATCGGCCACGCCTGGTCGGCGATGGGCCGCCACACGGCGGAGTTCCAGCGCCGCTGGGCCGCGGGACATCCCGACGTCGAGCTGTACTTGATCCGCACGAACTCCGCGACCGGCGGCCTCGCCGAGGGCCTGTGCGACCTCTCCGTCGTCCGCACCACCTTCGACGAGTCCCGTTTCGCCGGCGCCGTCGTCGGTCACGAGCGCCGCTTCTGCGCCTTGGCGAGCGACGACCCGTGGGCCAGACGGCGCTCCGTCCCGCTGGCCGAGATAAGGGAGCGGACGCTCCTCATCGACCGGCGCACCGGCACCACCACCGCCGAGTTGTGGCCCGAAGAGGCCCGCCCCCCGGTGGAGTACACCCAGGACATCGACGACTGGCTGGCCATCATCGCGTCGGGTCGCTGCGTCGGCCTCACCCCGGAGAGCACTGCCAACCAGTACCGCCGCGACGGCATCGTCTTCCGCCCGCTGCGCGACGCGGATCCCATCGCCGTCCACCTCGTCTGGCGCCGCCACGACCCGCACCCGATGACGCACGCCGCGGTCGCACTCCTGACCGATCTCTACCGGTCGTGACGGTGCGACCGCAGCCCGCTGTCCGCCCCCGACCTGCGTCGTTCGATTCCTCAACACCCCATGCCCGAGCTGATGTTGCTGTGACAGACTGCGGCGACCAGCGTCTCGCAGCAACGGAGTACGTCATGACCGCAGGTGCGCCCAAGCCGACGATCGACACCAGCCACCCGCATCCCGCGCGCGTGTACGACTGGCTGCTCGGCGGCAAGGACAACTACCCCGTCGACGAGGCCGTGGGCGAGAAGCTGCCGCCCGAGGCTAAGGACGCCGCACGGCAGAACCGCGCGTTCATGAACCGCGCGACCGCCTGGCTCGCCACCCAGGGCGTGGACCAGTTCCTCGACATCGGCACCGGCATCCCCACCGCGCCGAACCTGCACCAGATCGTCCAGGAGATCGTGCCGTCGGCGCGGGTCGTCTACACCGACAACGACCCCATCGTGCTGCGCCACGCGGAGGCCCTGCTGGTCAGCCGCCCCGAGGGAATGACCGACTACATCCAGGCGGACGTCCGCGCTCCGCGGGAGATCCTCGACCACGCCCGCGGCCTGCTCGACTTCGAGCGCCCGATCGCACTCTCCCTCATCGCGCTCATGCACTTCCTGCCCGACGACCAGGACCCGTACGGCATCGTGGAGACGCTGGTCGGCGCCCTGCCGTCCGGCAGCCACCTGGTGCTCTCGCACGCCTCGTCCGACATCTTCCCGGAGCTGTCCGCGCAGGTCACCGCGGAGTACGCCAAGGGCGGCATCCAGCTCGGCTTCCGCACCGGCAGCGAGGTCAGCCGGTTCTTCGACGGGCTCGACCTCGTCGAGCCGGGCCTGGTGACGGCCCCGGAGTGGTTCAAGGACACCGCGCGCCCGGACGCCGAGGGCAGCGGGATCTACGCGGCGGTGGCCCGCATCCCCTAGTCGTCGTCACCGCCTGGTTGTCGTCAGCCGTCGTCAGCCGTCGTCACCGACTAGTCGCCGTCGAAGCCTTCGGCTGCCGCCGCGCTGCGTTCATTGGCACGGTCGACCTCCGCCATGTGCTCCTCGGCCCACGCCCTGACCGCGGCGAGCGGTCCCTCCAGGGACAGGCCCAGGGTGGTCAGCCGGTAGTGCACGCGCGGCGGCACCGTCGGCTCCACCCGGCGGGCGACCAGGCCGTCACGCGCCATGCCCTGCAAGGTCGTCGACAGCATCTTCTGCGAGACGCCCGGCATACGACGACGCAGCTCGGCGAAGCGGACCTCGTCCGGCTCGGCTTCCGCGAGGACCTTGACCGCCATGGACGTCCACTTCGTACCGATGCGGTCGAGGAGGCGGCGGGTCGGGCAGTCGGGGGCGAAGAGATCACCGCGCTGCCCCACATCGGGAGGGGTAGTCACCTCGGGCTCACCACCTGTCGGGAAAGTGCGTTCTTGGCAGGGCAGCAGGGGTTACCTAGCCTCATGTGGTCACCAATGGTAACCACATCGGAGCGATCACCATGCGTCTTCCCCCAGTCGAAGCGGAAGCCGGACCACGAGCCGAAGCCGAGCCCGCCGCCCCCGGCATCTCCCTGCGGCAGATCACCGCCAACGGCATCACGTCCCACGTGGCGATCGCGGGCACAGGACCCGCGGTCCTGCTGCTCCACGGCTTCCCCCACACCCGGCAGCTCTGGGGCGAGGTCATGCCCCGGCTCGCCCTGCGGCACCGCGTCATCGCCCCGGACCTGCGCGGCCTCGGCGCCACGCGGGCGGACGGCGGCTACGACGCGGACAACCTCGCCACCGACGCCGAAGCGCTCCTCGACGCGCTCGGGGAGCGGAGCGCGGCAGTCGTCGGCATCGACGTGGGGACGCCGCCCGCCTTCCTGCTCGCCCTGCGACGGCCCGACCTCGTACGCAGGCTCGTCGTCATGGAGGCGCTCCTGGGGCCCCTGCCTGGCGCGGAGGACTTCCTCGCCGGGGGCGCTCCGTGGTGGTTCGGTTTCCACGCGGTTCCGGACCTCGCCGAGCGCGTCCTGGCCGGGCACGAGGCCGAGTACATCGACTGGTTCCTGGACGCCGGCACGCACGGCCGCGGTGTACCGGACCGCATCCGGGACGCCTTCCACGGCGCCTACGGCGGGCCCGGCGCCCTGCGCCGCGCGTTCTCCCACTACCGGGCCATGCCCACCAGCGGGCGGCAGATCCAGGACGCCGCCGCGCACGCCCGGCTCACCATGCCGACGATGACGATCGGCTCCCACCCCGTGGGAGCGGCCCTCGAACGGCAGGTACGTCCCCTCGCCGACGACCTGACCGGCCACCTCATCGAGGACTGCGGTCACATCATCCCGCTGGACCGCCCCGAGGCCCTGCTCGACCTGATCGGCCCCTTCCTCGCCGCCGATCTCCTCGGCGGGGGCGACTAGTTGCCGGCGAACATGTCGAGCAGGCCCTGCGGCGCGTCGTCCCGGAAGCAGCGGACGAGGCTGTCGGCGGACTCGGCGGCGGCGTTCTCGCTGCGCGGGAACAGCGCCGCTTCGTAGGCAGCGAGCGCCCTCTCGGTGGCGCCGGGATGCGCGGCGACGGCGGTGGCGAGCTCGGCCCCGTCGAGCATGGCGAGGTTGGCGCCCTCCCCCGCGAAGGGGGACATGAGGTGGGCCGCGTCTCCGAGCAGCGTGACGCCCGGGACACGGTCCCAGCGGTGACCGATCGGCAGGGCGTGGATCCGGCGGGGGATCAAGGCGCCGTCCGCGTCGGCGATCAGCGCCTGCAGGCTCTTGTCCCAGCCGGCGAAATGCTCCAGTACGGCGGCCTTGGCGAGGCCGGTCCGGCCGGGTGCGAAGTCGATGGTGGAGATCCAGTCCTCCGGTGCCTCGAGCGCGGTGTAGACGTGCAGGCTGCCGTCGGGCTCGCGGTGGGCGAGGAAACCCTTGCCCTTGCCGAGCGCGAAGAACATGCCGCCGCCCACGACCGCGGCACTGCCTGGGTGGCGGGTGTCGGCGTCGAGGAGGTCCGCCTCGACGAAGGAGAGGCCGGAGTAGACGGGAGAAGCGTCCGAGACCAGGGGGCGGATCCGGGACCAGGCTCCGTCGGCGCCGATCAGCAGGTCGGTGGTGAAGGTGGAGCCGTCGGCGAGGCTCACCTCGTGGCGACCGCCACCGAGCGGACGCGCCCCGGTGACCTTCGAGCCCCAGCGCACGGCACCGTCGGGCAGCGACCCGAGCAACAGGTCGCGCAACTGGCCGCGTTCGACCTCGGGTCGGCCGCCGTCACCGTCGTCCGCCTCCTCCATGCGGACCACGGCGTCCTGGTCGAGGACGCGCATGGCCTCGCCTCCGGGGTGGACGAGCGCGCGGAACTCCTCGTACAGATCGGCGGCGCGCAGGGCGGCCTGGCCGGACTCCTCATGGATGTCGAGCATGCCGCCCTGGCCCACGGGCGGCAGGTGAGGCCTCCAGGTCGTACAGGGCGGCGGCGATGCCGTTGACGTGCAGGACTCGGGCGAGGGTGAGCCCGCCGAGGCCCGCGCCGATGATGGCGATGGGGTGGTGTGTGGTCATGGCGGTGCTCCTTGGCGTGCTGGTGGGGGATGTCGGCTCTGTGTTCTCGGGGGGGGCGCGTCAGCCCTCGGCTGCGGGGCCGTCGGCCGGGAGTGGCGTGTGCAGGATGCCGTTGATCAACGTGCGGAAGCCCCAGGAGAGGCGGGCCTCCGGCTGACCGGACAGAAGCTCGGTGGCGAGCCCGGCGACGTGCGGATACGTCTGCTCGGGGGCGTCCCGCAGGGCTCCGGAGAGCGCGTCCCACTCGTCCTGGGCGCCGTCGGCCCGCTCGCCCGGTGCGTGCTCGGCGGCGGTCGCGGTGGCGTGCTGCAACAGCAGGTCGATACCCCAGGCCGCCTGCGCGGGCGGGACCCCACCCTCGTCGAGCAGGGCGAGCAGCGTCTCGATGAGCCGCAGGTAGTGCTCGCCGCTGGGCCGGGCCACCAGCGCGGCCTTGGCGAGACCGCGGTGGCGGAAGAGCACGGAGGTGTACGAGGTGAGCACCTTCTCCAGGCGCTCACGCCAGTCGCCCTCGTCCGGCGGCGCATCGACCGCGCCGAGGAGCTCGTCCAGGACCGCCGCGTGCAGCTCGGCGGTGTTGCGGACGTAGACGTACAGCGATGCGGGCCCGGTGTCGAGCTCCTGGGCGAGCCGGCGCATGGTCACCTTCCCCAGGCCTTCGGCGCGCATGATCTCCACCGCGGCGGCCACGATCCCGGCGCGTGTCAGGGCCGGTTTCGCCGGGCGCTCGCGGCGGCCGCGCGGGGCGTCGGAATGAGATGTCATACGACCAGCATAACGAACATGTTCGTTACGAGCACGTTCGACACGAACACGTTCGTCTCTCCCCCTGCCGTCTCGGCAAGCTCCCGCGACGCGCGGCGATCGCTTGGCAGAAGTCTGGTTGGCGATCAGCAGGGGCGGGCATCACCGTGGGACAGGATCGGCCGCGCAAGACATGCCGTGGCCCCGGTGAGCGGATGTCTTCGCGAGCAAGCCGGTTGTCCCAGGGGAGGGAAGTGAGTTGCCATGCGTGCGCACACGCGCGCCCATCGGCACGTCGCCCGGGTTGAGTACGCACTGCCGCAGGAGGCCGCATCGGCCGGACGGGCGCGGAGGCTGACCTCCGCGTTCCTCACCAGGCCCCGTAGGAACCTGACGGAGGTGGACGCCGAGCGCGTGGACGATGCCACGCTGATCGTGTCCGAACTCGTCACCAACGCCACGCAGCACGGCCACAGCTCCTGCCGCCTGCGCCTGGAGGTCTCCGACGACCACGTGACGGTCGAGGTCCACGACGCGAGCCCCGTCGGCCCGCGCGAGCTCAAGCCGAGCGCCGAACGGGAGAGCGGACGCGGCCTCGCGATGGTGCGTCACCTAGCGGCACGTCTCGAGGTCGTCGGCAGCGGCCGACGCGGCAAGGCCGTCCGGGCGGTGCTCGCCTGACGCACCGTGGGCCGGGGTCACCCCATCGGCTGCAACGCTGCAACGTCCTCGCAACCTTGCCCGGAGTTGACTGGGTCACCGCCACGACGGCGTCCCGGTGACCAAGGAGCGGCTGCCCATGACCGATACCCCGCGCGTGGAGCTGACCCCTGCCGCCGCCGATCTGGTGCGGCGGCTGCGGGAGGCCCACGGCCCTCTGATGTTCCATCAGTCCGGCGGCTGCTGCGACGGCAGCGCCCCCATGTGCTATCCGGAGGGCGAGTTCAAGACCGGCAACTCCGATGTGCGCCTGGCATCGCTTGACGTGGAAGGCGTGGCGGAACCGGTCGGCTTCTGGATGTCGACGAGTCAGTACGACGTGTGGAGCCACACCCGGCTGATCGTGGACATGGTCCCGGGCCGTGGCAGCGGCTTCTCCCTGGAAGCCCCGGAAGGCGTACGTTTCCTCATCCGTTCCCGATTGGTCGGCACCTAGCCACCGGCCAGGCACCCATCCGGCGCTGCCCCCTGGTGCACTTTCTGACTGGCCCTCAGACTGAGGCGGTCGGTCGGCCAGGGAGACTTCAGGGGGTCATGGGTGTCAACACGGCGTACACACGTCTTGGGACGGTTCAGAACGGCGAGAGCGGCGCTCTCGGTACTCACGGCATTCGGCACACTGGCCGGTGCGGCTCTGATGGGAGCGGCACCGGCCAGCGGCGTGCCGGCCAACGACGAGATGGCCCGGTCGCGGATCGCGCCGGGCGTGGAGTACTGGCAGTTCGACATCCCGGCCTCGCACGGCACGGCCCGCGCGCACGTGCTCGAGGTCGACCTCGACGATCCGCGCACGACTGTCGGACTGCTCTACCCGGGTGCGGTTGGTGCCCGCTCCGTCGTCTCCGCGCTCGCGGACGGAGCGGGGGCGGTCGGCGGGATCAACGGCGACTTCTTCAACATCTCCGAGACCCAGCATCCGGGTGTCGAGGCCACCGGCGCGCCGGTCGGCCCCGCGGTCGCACGCGGCCGTGCCCTCAAGGCGGCGGTGCCGAACGGTCAGCGCTTCGGGCCCGCGATGCCCCCGGGTGTGACCACCGAAGCCGTGCTCGGCGTGGGCACCGACCGCCGGGCCCGCATGGACAATCTCCGCCTGGACGGCGAAGTGCGCACCGGCAAGACCCGGCTGCCCCTCGGCGGGCTCAACCAATATGCCCTCCCCGTGGGTTCCGTCGGCGCGTTCACCAGCGACTGGGGCAGCACCTCGCGGGTGCGCTCCACCTGCGGCACCGACACGAGCCGCGGCGCCCCCTGCAGCACGGACACCCATGAGGTGATGGTGCGCCGCGGCCGCGTCGTGGAGAGCGCGGGCACGCCCGGCAGCGGACCGGTAGCCCACGGCACCACGGTCCTCGTCGGCCGCGAGGCGGGCGCACAGCAGTTGCGCAAGCTCTCCGTCGGCGACCGGGTGGACGTGAGCCACCGCCTGGTGGCGGCCGCGTCACGCACCCCGTTCCGCTTCGCGCTCGGCGGCTACCCCGTCCTGCGCGGCGGCGCCCCGCTGCCCGGCCTCGACTCCGTCACCTCGGCCGTCCGCACGGCCGCCGGGATCTCCGACAACGGCAAGCGCCTCCTGCTCATGTCCCTCGACGGCGGGCCCGAGTTCCGTACGGGGCTGACCATCGCCGAAGTCGCCGACACCCTGCGGGGGTTGGGCGCGCGGGACGGCTTCAGCCTGGACGGCGGCGGCTCCTCCACCCTGGTCTCGGCCGCCACCCTGGTCGCCAAGGCCCCGGGCGCCGATTCCGTCACCGTGCGCAATCACCCCAGCGGCGGAATGGAACGCCCGGTACCGAACGGGATCGGCGTGTTCTCCGGGAGCTGACTCACTCGGTGTCACGCACCGCCACCAGGCCGTTGAACACGCCCACGTACGCCGTGCCGTCCGGGCCCAGGGTCACCGGCGCCCAGTTGTTGTCGTACGCGACGCCCGTACCGGCGAGGCGCTTCCACTTGGTCTCGCCGGTGCGGAAGTCGACGGCCGTCAGGTACCAGGCATCGATGCCGAGGCTGTTCGGCTCCTTCGTGTAGAAGTACAACAGGCCGGAGGCGGTGGACAGTTTGGGCACGTTCGACGGGGCGCGGACGTCGCTCTCCCACACCGTGTCGCAGCCGCTGCCGTCCGCGCGGACGTCGATCCTGCTGACGCCGCCGACGACGCTGCGGCCGAAGGTGAGGGAGGTGATGTTCTCGTAGCCGTAGTTGTTCTCGACGACGAGGCTGTTGCCCCAGCTGATCAGCGAGTTGTCGGTGGTGGACGCGCCGGAGCGGAAGACGGGGACCTTGCAGACGAGGCGCTTGTCGTCGGCGACGTCGTCGCCTCTGCGGTAGACGAGGACGTTCATGCGGTCGTCGGCGTTGTCGGTGATCGCCACGTAGTCGTTCTCGCCCTGTCCGAAGAGGTCGGGCGTGGTGCCGGAACCCTGGTTCACCGAGCCGGGCTTGGTGCCCGTCCCCCGGTCGTAGGTCTGGCGCCAGACGGCCTTCGGGGTGCCGTCCTTGTCGGCACGGAAGCTGTAGAGGGCGTGGTCGGAGACGATCGACACGCCGTCCTCGGCAACGGAGAACGAGTTCTGGATCTCCTCGCCCCCGAGACGGATGGAGCGGATGTCGCCGGACCTGGGGTCGACGGTGCCGACGCGCCCCTGCCGGGTCACCCACCAGATGCGGCCCTCCCAGTCGGGCATCACGGAGGTGACCGGGTCACATTCGCCACTCGGGTAGAGATTTGACCAGGTCACGCAGTCGTGCGGGACGTGCGCCGTCAGATCCCAGTCCTTGTCGACGACGAACCGCCAGCTGCCGTCCGCGACCTGCTCGTGCGCGAGCCGGACGATGTGCTGCCGGGAGTCGGCCAGGACGAGTCGGTCCTCGTCGTCGAGATACGAGTAGGCGCCGCCCGAGGTGTCCTTGAAGATCTTAGAGAAGTCCAGGCGCGTGATGGCCTCGACGGTCGAGGGGCGCTGCGGCAGCTTGTACTCGGCGAGTGTCTCCATCGTGTCCGGGTCGAGCAGCTTGACCAGGAAGCCGGTGAACGTGCCGCAGACGGTGACGATGCGGCCGGCCTTGTCGAAGGTGACGGTGGCGCACTCACCGCCGATGGCGGCCATCTTCTCGCTGCTCACCTTCGGCTTCTTCCCCAGGGGCCCGTTCCAGGGGTAGGTGCCGCTGCCCGCCGCGTCCGCGTGCATCCCGCTGCGGCCGTTGGCGGCCAGGTACGGATGCTGGGGCGGCTGTTCGCCCGGCAGGGGGCGGGCGTCGGCGGGCTTGCCCGAGTACTGGTCGACGAGCCGGTGCCCTGGCGCCTTCGGTATGTCGTCCGCCTGTGCGGGATGCGCGAAGGACACCGCCGAGACCGTGAGAGCAGTCAGGGCGAGGGCACTGCTGAGGGTTCTGCGACGCGGCATGGGCCGAAGCTAGAGCCAGCGCCTTGAAGTGTCCATGGAAAGGTGACAGTTGTTCACGAACACGCAACGATCATGGCTGCAGGCCGCTGACGATGTCCGCTGCGGCCGTGACCCCGTTGTGAATGGTCGGCGCCATGCTCGAACTCGCCAGGTAGAAGCCGAGCAGCGCACAGACCAGCGCGTGCGAGAACTTCAGCGCGCCGTTGCGCAGAAAGACCACTGCCAGGATCACCAGCAGCAGCACGACAGAGACCGAAATGGCCATGGGGACAACCTCCTCCGCCACGTCAACACCGCGGCACTGGGCCGAGTGTGGCGCAGCGGAGGGACCGTCCGGGCGACCGGCATGTCCTCCGAACGGGTGTTATGTGCCAGGGGGTTGCTTCAGCCGGGCCGGGGCTACTGCCCGTGGGCGTCGAGGAACGCCTCGAGCCCCGCGAGGTCGTCCGTGTTCAAGTGATCGACGCCGGCGGCGAGGAGCTCGCCCCACACCGCGTCGCGCGCCGGACCCGCCAGGTCGGGTGTAGCCCAGAAGCGGACGCGCTGCCCGCGCTTGTGGGCGGCTCCGACGATGCCGCGCAGCTTGTCGCGCTCGGCGGCGGGGATCGCGCCGACGCCCTGCCAGCTGAAGTTGAGCGTCCAGTTGTCGCTGATCAGCGGGATGAGCGAGGCGGGCGCCGCGCTGCCCAGGTCGGCGAGGCGACCGTCATAGAAGGCGCGGCGCACGCGCTGGGCCTCCATGGGCGCACGGGCGGCCCGGTCGCCGGATATCACCGCTGTCACGGGGCCCCGGCGCACCTTGCCGTGGGAGTACGTGGTGAACAGGTGGCGGTAGCGGCGGAGGTGGCGGTCCAGTTCCAGGTACGTCGCGGCGCCCTCGGTCTTGATGTCGATCAGGAGCTGGAAGGGGGTGCGGTGGTAACCCCGGTACACGGAACCGTGGTTGGCGTGTACGCGGGCGGCCAGGGGGTCCAGGTAGAGCGATTCGAGGGTGCGGGCGGGGTCGAGGTCGATCGGGTCGTGGGCGACCAAAAGTTGGCCGTCAACGAGGTAGATGTCGGCCTCGACGCTGCCGAAGCGGTGGTCGAGGGCGTCGAACAGGGGCCGGGGGTGCTCGTAGTCGTTGTGCGCGTGGGCGCGGATGAGAGGGCGGGGCCGGTGCCCGCGTTCGCTCGCCTGGGCGTACGCGGGGACGGCGGCGGTGCCGGCGAGCGCGGCACCGATGGTCAGGGCTCTACGACGGGTGATGAGTGCCATGGAGGACTCCCGGAAAGGGCGAGGGGACGACGGGCGGGCCTCAGTGAGTATGCGGCCATGCTCGCGTCAAGAAACCCTTCCGGGAACGGAGTTGGCGCTATCGACGCCCCGCGTTAACTCCGGAAATCCCGGTGCTCCCGCACGGCACCTCAGGCCACCTCAAAGTCCACCTCGGCGACGGCCGACGGCTCCCTGTCGGCCGTCTGCGCGCCGCCCCCGACCAGCTCCTCCCAGTGGACGGTCCGCTCGCACCAGCGCTCCAGGAGCACCCGGTCGTGCCCGACCGCGAGCAGCCCGGCGCCGCTCGCCCGCCGGTACTCCTCCACGGCGTGCACGAGGGCCGCCGTCGTCGAGGCGTCCAGCATCGCCGTCATCTCGTCGCAGATCAGCCAGCGCGGGCGGAGCACCAGGGCGCGAGCCAGGCACGCGCGCTGCAACTGGCCGTCGCTGACCTCGTGCGGCCTGCGGCCGAGCAGGTCCTCGCCGAGGCCGACCGTGTCCGCCAACTCCCGTACCCGTTCGGTGGCTTCGGCTCCGCGGCCGGCCGCACGCAGCGGCTCGGCGATCAGGTTCGTGAGGGTCAGGCGCGGGTCGGCGGAGAGCCGGGGCTGCTGGAAGACGACGCCGAAGGCGGTGCGCTGGGCGCGGGGGGCGCGGTGCCGCCAGCCGCGGGCGGGCTCGCCGTCGATGACGACGCGGCCCGCGTCTGGTTTGTGGAGCAGGGCGGCGACGCGGGCCAGGGTCGACTTGCCACAGCCGCTGGGGCCGAGCAGGCCGACGGAGGTGCCGGGCGCGAGCGTGAGGTCCACGCCGCGCATGACGGGGGCGCGGCGGTCGTATCCGGCGGTGATGGAGTGGAGTTCAAGCACGGGGTGCCTCCAGCACGGGCGCCGCATGGGGGTGGTGGCAGGCGACACCGTCCGCGGGCCGCGGCACGGTGCCACAGGCCTCGTCCGCCGCGGGGCAGCGTGCGGCGAAGGCGCACCCCCGCGGCAGCGCGGACAGTTCGGGCGGCATGCCGGGGATCGGCGTGAACTCCCGTTCCGGCAGGGCGTTCAGGAGGCCGCGCGCATAGGGGTGCCGAGGTCCTGGTGTGCCGAAGAAGGCGTCGGCGTCGGCGAGTTCGACGATGCGGCTCGCGTACATCACGGCGACGCGGTCCGCGATGCGCTCGGCGGCGGCCAGATCGTGGGTGATCAGGAGGAGCGCCCGGTCGTCGCCCACGTGCCTGCGCAGCTCGTCCACCGTGCGGTCGACGAGTTCACGGTCGAGGCCCGTCGTCGGTTCGTCGGCCAGCAGCAGCGGCGCGTCGCCGATGAGCGCGAGCGCGGTGGCCGCCCGCTGGGCGAGGCCGCCGGAGAGCTCGTGCGGGTAGCGGTCCAGGTGCCCGGCGGGGAACGCGGCCCGCTCGGCGGCGGCCTCGGCGGCCTTGCGCAGCTGCGGGCGGCGCAGGCCGGACAGCTCCCGCAGGGTCTCCTCCAGCTGGGCGCGGACGGTGCGCACCGGCGTCAGGTGCGCGGCCGGGCTCTGCGGTACGAGACCGACGCGCCGTCCCCGCACCGTGCGGGACAGGGTGCGCTCGTCCGCGGTCAAGAGGTCCACGTCGCCGATGAGCGCGGACCCGGCGGTCTCCGCGTTCTGCGGAAGCAGCCCGAGCAGCGCCGAAGCGAGCACGGACTTGCCGCACCCGCTCTCGCCGACGAGGGCCAGGCACTCCCCCGCCGCCAGGTCGAAGTGGGCGTCGGTGACGGCGGAGACGAAGGTGTC
Organism: Streptomyces sp. A18; assembly: GCF_059026065.1. Classification (NCBI taxonomy): domain Bacteria; kingdom Bacillati; phylum Actinomycetota; class Actinomycetes; order Kitasatosporales; family Streptomycetaceae; genus Streptomyces; species Streptomyces sp. A18. Next base: position 349,245 of record NZ_JBWLKL010000005.1, read on the forward strand.
GCCGCGCATGCGGAACCGTACGGAGAGACCGCGTACGGAAAGCACCGGGGACGAGAAGGACGGGGACGCAACGGGCTCGGTCACAGCATCAGCTCCGATCGGCGCCGGGGATTGATCCGTTCCCGCCAGGCGCCCGCGAGGCCCGCGATCGCCAGCGTGGGCACGATGATGAACAGGCCGGGGAAGAGCGTCGGCCACCAGTCCCCCGCCAGGAGCGAGCCGCGCGCGCTCTGCACGAGGGTGCCCAGGCTCGCCTGGTGGGTGGGCAGGCCGAGTCCGAGGAAGGACAGCGCGGACTCGTGCCAGATGGCGTGCGGCACCATCAGGACGGCGGCGAGTCCGGCCTGCGGGAGCACACCGGGCAGCAGATGGCGCACGATGACGCGCATCCGCGATGCGCCGCCGGAGATGGCGGCGTCGACGTACGGACGTGACCGCAGCGAGAGCACCTCGGCGCGCACGATGCGGGCGGTCGACAGCCAGTGCGTGAGCGCGACCGAGACGACCACCGGCCATACGCCGGGCCGGAACATCGCCACGATGAAAATGCCGAGCAGCAGGTGCGGCACGGACGAGAAGACATCCACGAGCCGCATCACGACCCGGTCCACCCAGCCGCCCGACGCGGCGGCCAGCGCGCCCACGGCCGTGCCGATGACGGTCGCGACGACGGCCGCCACCACACCCACAAGGAGTGAGACCCGCAGCCCGTAGACGCAGCGCAGGAGCAGGTCGCGTCCCACGTCGTCAGTGCCGAAGGGGTGGGCCCAGGACGGCGGTTGAAGCTTGGCCGCGAGGTCCACGGCCTGTTCGTCGAGGTTCACCAGCGGCGGTACGAGGAGCACGGCGAGCACGATGACGGCGACGATGACGGCGGAGGAGCGCACCCGCCACGCGCGCGTGGAGCGCGTCTTGGAGGCGTCGCCGCGGGAGGCACGCCAAGTGGTCGTCTCAGCCATCGAATCCCACCCTCGGGTCGGCGAGGCCGTACAGCAGGTCGGCGAGGAGGTTGCCCAGGAGCACGGCCGCCGTGGCAAGGACGGTGAGCGCGGCGAGCAGCGGGAAGTCCACGGCGGTCGCGGCCGACACGGTGGCCGCCGCGATGCCGGGCCAGCTGAAGACGGTCTCCACCAGGAGCGCCCCGGTGATCAGTTCGGGGACGCGCGAGCCGATCAGGGTGAGCACCGGCAGCATCCCCGAGCGCAGGGCGTGCCCCAGGAGCACGGTCCGCTCGGCGAGGCCACGCGCGCGTGCGCCCCGGACGGGGTCGTCACCGAGTGCGTCGCCGACTCCTTGGCGTACGTAGAGCACGAACCACGGGAGCTGCGAGATCGCCAGGACGGCGGCGGGCAGCACGAGATGGCTCGCGACCTGTCCGGCGGTCACGGCCGTGCTGGCGGTGTCCGTGAGCCCACCGGACGGCAGCACGCCGAGCTTCAGGGCGAACAGCCAGACGGCGAGCAGACCGATCCAGAACGGCGGCGCCGCTTCGAGCGTGTAAGCGAGCGACGTCACGGCGCGGTCGAGCCAGCCGCCGGGGCGACGCGCGGCGAGGACGCCGAGCGTGGTGCCGACGAGGATCGCGAGCAGGAACGCGGTGGCGGCGAGCAGCACGGACCAGCCGATGCGCTCGCCGATGACGTCGGCGACGGGCTGGCGCAGCGTGCTGGAGTCCCCGAGGTCGCCGGAGACGGCCGAGGTGAGCCACTCCCACCAGCGCTGCGTGAGCGGCTGGTCGACGCCGAGGTTGGCGCGCAGCTGGTCGAGGTTCTCCTGCGACGCGGTGAGCCCTGCCGTGCCCGCGTACGCCTTGACGGGGTCGAAGGGGGACGCGGCGGCGATCGCGAAGACGCCGAAGGTCACGGCGAGCAGGACGGGGACGGCGAACAGGGCCCGCCGTCCCGTCATGCGCGCCATCGGCCCCCAGGGGAGCTTCTGGAGCGCGGACGTCACTGCTTGGGCTGCCAGTCCTCGACGTTCCACCACGGGCCGGACGCGAGGCCGTGGTCGTGCGGCTCGATCTGAGTGGTCAGGTCACCGAAACGCTTGTCGACGACGTAGAGGTGGTCGATGTGGGTGAGGAAGGTGTAGCCCGGGTTCTTCACCAGCTCGCGCTGGATGGTGTCGTACGCGGCCTGCCGCTTCGCGTGGTCGCCGCTCTCGCGGGCCTCGTCGAGCGCCTTGTCGACCTTGGGGTTGTCGTAGTGCGCCATGTTGTTGAAGCCGTCACCGGCGAGCGAGGACTTCAGGAGCGTGTACTGGTCGAAGTCCGGGTCGGCCGGGGAGCCGCCGCCCGCGAGGACCGCGTCCTTGGGCATGCGCGGCTGGATGACCTCCCACGTGCCGGCCTGCACCTCGACCTTGATGCCGAGCTTCTTGGCGTCGGAGGCGTAGGCGAGCGCGTGGTCCTGGCGGAGCTTGTCACCGGAGAGGTACCAGAGCGGGAACTTCGCCTGGACGCCGTCCTTCTCGCGGATGCCGTCCTTGCCCGGCTTCCAGCCCGCCTTGTCGAGGCTCTTCTTGGCCGCGGCGAGGTCGTGCTTGCGCTCCGTGCCCTTGGTGAACCAGGGGCTGTCGGTCGGGACCGGGCCGTAGGCCTCCTTGCCCGCGCCGTCCAGGATCGAGTCGACCATCGCCTTGCGGTCGACGCCGTGGTCGAGCGCGCGACGGATATCGGTGTCGCCGGTGACCTTGTTGCCGGTGGGCAGGGTCACCACGCGGTAGTCGAAGGTCTTGGCGGCGTACGAAGCCTTGTTGTCGTCGTTCTCGTACTTCTTCGCCAGGTTGGGCGGCAGGATCGCGCCGTCGAGCTCACCGGCGTCGAGCCGGGTGGCGCGGATGTCGTCGTCCTTGATGATCGCCATGGTGAAGTTCTTGACCTTCGGCGCACCGCCCCAGTAGCCGGGGTTGGCCTTGAAGGTGAGCTTCTCGCCCTTGGACCACTTCACCAGCTCGTACGGGCCGGTGCCGACGGGCTTGGTGGTGAACTCACCGGTGTTCACGTCCTGCTTGCCCGCGATGTGCTCGGGCGCGATCGGCAGGACCGTGCGCTCGGCGAACGGCGCGTAGGGGTACTTGAGGTGGAAGACGACGGTGTCGTCGCCCTTCGCCTCGACGTCCTTGACGGCGTCGAGCTCGGTCTTGGCGGCGTTGTTGGTCTTCTTGTCGAGGATCGTCTCGTACGTGAAGACGACGTCCTTGGACGTGAAGGGCTTGCCGTCGCTGAACTTGACGCCTTCGCGCAGCGTGAAGGTGTAGGTCTTGCCGTCGTCGCCGACCTTGGGGAGCTCGGCGGCCAGCGCGGGCTTGAGCTTCATGTCGGCGTCGTGCGTGAGCAGACCGTCGAAGATCTTGGAGTTGCCGTCCTTGCCATAGCCGAGGAGCGGGCTGAGGGTGTCCGGTTCGTACGCGATGCCGACGACCGCCGTGTCTTTGGCGGCGTTCGCACCGCCCGCGTTCTTGCCGTCACCCGGCGCCGAACAGGCCGAAGCGGCGACCGCCAGTGAGGCGACCGCCGCTATCGCGCCCGTACCCCGTATCGATCGGGCCCTCATGCCCCACACCCCTACTGAAGATCAAAGGTTATTGCGAACAGTTCGCAATTATGCCTCATGTAATGGGTGGGTAAATACGTGCGGGCCGTTCCGAATGGATCACGCGGGCAGCGCCCCTGAGGTCAGGGAGCGGGAAGGTGCACGCGCGCGGCCAGCTCCTCACGGTGCCGGCCCACCGTGCCGAGCGCGATGGAGTCGGTCTTGGCCCGCTTGAGGTAGAGGTGCACGGGGTGCTCCCAGGTCATGCCGATGCCGGCGTGCAACTGGAGCGCCTCCTCGGCGATGTGCACCGTGGCGGGCGACGCGTAGGCCTGCGCGAGTGCCGCCGCGATGTCGGCATCCTCGCTGTCGGCGGCAAGGGTGTCGGCCGCGTTGCGGGCGGCGGCGCGGAGGTTGACCACCTCCAGCCAGAGCTGGGCGAGGCGGTGCTTGAGCGCCTGGAAGGAGCCGACGGGCCGGTTGAACTGGGTGCGCTCCTTGGTGTAGCGCACCGTCTCGGTCAAGCACCATTCGGCGAGGCCCAGTTGCTCGGACGTCAGGAGCCCGGCTCCCGCCCGCAGACCTCGCCGTACAGCGGGTCCGGACTCCGGACCCACGGCACGCGCGCGTGCCCCCTCGAAGGTGACCGTGGCGAGCGGCCGCGTGAGGTCGAGCGAGGTCCGCGGCGTGACACGCACGCCACCTTCCGACGCGTCCACGGCGAAGAGCCCCGCGCTCGTCGGCACCAGGAACACATCGGCCGCGACCGCGTCGGCGACACCGGAGACGCTGCCGTGCAGGACATCGCCCTCCGCGCGTACGTCGGGCAGGACGCCGGCCGGAGCGGTGGCCTGCGGCACGGTCAGCACGCCGACCGTGCGCCCCGATGCGAGCGCGCCCAGGAGTTCCCCGGCCACGTCCCCGCCGCAGGCCAGGAGCGTCTCGGTGGCGATGACGGCGCTGGTCAGATACGGCACGGGCGCGACCGCGCGGCCCAACTCCTCCAGGACGACGGCGGCCTCGCGGTGCGTGGCGCCCTGGCCGCCGAGCTCCTCGGGCACGAGCAGTCCCGCCAGGCCCATGCCGTCCGTGAGCGCCTTCCACAGCTCGCGGTCGTGCAGCTCGGCGGACTCGGTGCGCGCGAGCACGGCGGTGGCGTCGCAGTGGTCCGCGAGGAGGCCGCGCACCACCGAGCGCAGCGCTTCTTCGTCTTCGGAGTACAGCAGGTCGCGCTGCGCGGGCTGGGGGCTCTGTGGGGTCTGCGTACTCATCGGGCGAGGTCCTTCCACGCGACATCCTTGTCGGTGCGCGGCTCGGACGGCAGTCCAAGGACGCGCTCGGCGACGATGTTGAGCAGCACTTCGCTGGTGCCGCCCTCGATGCTGTTGCCCTTGGCCCGCAGATAGCGATAGCCCGCGTCACGGCCGACGAAGTCGACCTTCGCGGGCCGTCGCATCGTCCAGTCCTCGTACAACAGCCCTTCCTCGCCCAGGAGTTCCACCTCCAGGCCACTGATCTCCTGGTTCAGTCGGGCGAACCCCAGCTTCATGCCCGAGCCCTCGGGGCCCGGCTGTCCCGCGACCAGCTGCTGCCGGAGCCGCTCGCCGGTGAGCCGGGCGACCTCGGCCTCGACCCACAGCTTGAGGAGCCGCTGGTGCAGGTCGTGCGTGCGCAGCTCGGGGCGCTCGCGCCAGGCCTCGACGACCGGGCCGATCATGCCGCCCTCGCGCGGGATGCGTGAGCCGCCGATGGACACGCGCTCGTTCATGAGGGTGGTCTGCGCGACCTTCCAACCGTCGCCGACCTCACCGAGACGGTGCGCGTCCGGGATCGTCACGTCGGTGAGGAAGACCTCGTTGAACTCGGCCTCGCCGGTGATCTGCCGCAGCGGGCGCACCTCGACACCGGGGTCGGTCATGTCGCAGACGAAGTACGTGATGCCGCGGTGCTTGGGCACCTCCGGGTCGGTGCGGGCGATGAGGATGGCCCAGCGGGCGGCGTGCGCGCCGGACGTCCACACCTTCTGGCCGTTGACCACCCAGGTGTCGCCCTCACGGACGGCGCGCGTGCCCAGGGCGGCGAGGTCGGAGCCGGCACCCGGCTCGCTGAAGAGCTGGCACCACACCTCGTCGCCGACCCACAGGGGCCGCAGGAAGCTCCGCTTCTGCTCCTCGGTGCCGAAGCGCAGGATGGTCGGCGCCGCCATGCCCAGGCCGATCCCGATGCGGCGCGGGTCGTTGTCGGGCGCGCCCGCGGCCTCCAGCTCCGCGTCCACGACGGCCTGCAGAGAGCGCGGAGCGCCCATGCCGCCGAGCCCTTCCGGGTAGTGCACCCAGGCGAGTCCGGCATCGAAGCGGGCCTTCAGGAACGCCGCAAGTTCCGTCGTCGCGGGCGGGTGCGCGGCAAGGAACTCCTGGGTGCGGCGGCGCAGTTCGGCGGCGTCCGTCATGCGGCGCCTCCCTCGGGGACCACGGCCACGCGCCCCGTGGTGATGCCGTCGGCGACGCGCTGGACGGCGGCGGCCGCGTCGCTCAGCGGCACGCGCTCGCTGATCAGCGGCTTGATCGCGCCCTTGGCCGCCAGCTGGGTGAGCTCCTCGTGGCAGCGCAGGATCGCCTGCGGGTCCTTGGCGTTGTAGAGACCCCAGTGCAGGCCGACGACCGAGTAGTTCTTCACCAGGGCGTGGTTGAGGCCGGGCGTCGGGATGACACCGCTCGCGAAGCCGACGACGATGATCCGCCCCTCGAAGGCGACGCACTTGGTGGACTGCGCGTACGCGTCGCCGCCGACGGGGTCGTAGATGACATCGGCTCCACGGCCGCCGGTGGCTTCCTTCACGGCACCGATCACGTTCTCCGTACGCCGGTCGATGACCAGGTCGCAGCCGAGCTCGCGCGCGACCTCCGCCTTCGCGGCGCCGCCGACGACCCCGATGACCTTGGCACCGGCCGCCTTGCCCAACTGCACGGCGGCGCTGCCGACACCGCCGGCTGCCGCGTGCACCAGGAGCGTCTCGCCCGCCCGGAGGTTCGCGCGGCGGTGCAGGCCGAACCAGCCGGTCTGGTAGCCGATGTGCAGCGCGGCGGCCTCGGCGTCGTCCAGGCCGTCGGGCGCGGGAAGCACTGCCGCCGCGTCGGCGATCGCGTACTCGGCGAATCCGCCGTACGGAAGGGCCGGGTTGGCGATCACGCGGCGCCCGTCCTCGGTCTCGCCGCAGATCTCCACGCCGGGCGTGAACGGCAGCGGGGGCGTGACCTGGTACTGCCCCCGGCAGAGCAGGGCGTCGGGGAAGTTGATGTTGGCGGCGCGGACCTTGAGCAGCAGCTGCCCGTCGCCCGGCACCGGCCGGTCCACGTCTTCGAGGCGCATCACCGCACTCGGCTCGCCGTTCTGGTGCACTTGCCATGCCTGCATGCGGGGCCTCCACGGGGCTTTCGTAGACCGGGCTCCATCGCATACTAAGCGGTCGCTTGCAGGCAGGGGAACCGTCTGCGTCAGTCCTCTTCGCGCTTGCCCTGCGTGGGCCGCGCCCGTACGTGCATCCGCTCGCCCTGCGGCCCGAACAGGCTGAGGAACTCGGCGGGCCCCTCCCCCGTGGACCCGAACCAGTGCGGCAGGCGGGTGTCGAACTCGGCCGCCTCGCCGGCCGTGAGGATCACGTCGTGATCGGCGAGCACGACCCGCAGCCGTCCGGACAGGACGTACAGCCACTCGTACCCCTCGTGGGTCTGCGGCTCGGGCTGGACGGAGCGGGCGGGCTCGATCACCTTGTACGCCTGGAGCCCGCCGGGCTGCCTGGTCAGCGGGAACATCGTGCGCCCATGCCGGACGATCGGCTTGGAACGCACCCGCGGGTCACCGACGGGCGGGGCGCCGACGAGCTCGTCCAGGGGCACCTGGTGGGCGCGGGCGATGGGCAGCAGGAGTTCGAGGCTGGGCTTGCGGTGACCGGACTCCAGGCGCGAGAGGGTGCTCACGGAGATGCCGGTGGCGGCGGCGAGACCCGCGAGCGTCGCGCCGCGTTCCTTGCGGATCCTCCGCAAGCGGGGCCCGACCTCGGCGAGCACCCCGCTCATGGTCTCGTCGCCTTCGGCGCCGTCGGTGCCCGAGCTGGTTGCCGTACCGGTCGCGGTCTTGGTGCTTTCGGTCGCCTTCATGTTCATACATTCATTGCAGAATCAGCAAAGGCATTTGTCAATCCCCACTGCTGTTCTACTCCTCTTCCTGCCCCTCTTCCTGGTCCTCTCCCTGGTCCTCTCCCTGGCGGGCATGGCACTTTGAGGCGTTCCGCGATATCGATGCGGCCATGACGGACGATGCGAACGAAGGGACCCTGCCGGGGCTCCCGGCCCCCGCTCCGGCAGGCACGAGCGCCCTGCTCGCAGGGACGTACGACGGGGCGGTCGTCCTAGTGACCGGCGGCGGGACAGGCCTGGGCAAGGCGATCGCGGCGGAGTTCGCGCGGCTCGGTGCGGATCTGGTGATCGCCAGCCGCAAGGAGGACCGCCTGAAGGCTGCGCGGGATGAACTCGCGGGCCTCGGCGGGCGGGTGGCGGCAGTGGCGTGCGACATCCGGGAGCCGGACCGCGTCGCCGAGGTCTTCGACGCGGCGCAGGAGGCGTACGGGCTCCCGGGCGTCCTGGTCAACAACGCGGCGGCGAACTTCCCCGTGCCCGCCGAGGACATGTCCCCGAACGCCTGGCGCTCGGTCGTGGACATCACGCTGACCGGGACGTTCTTCATGACGCGGGAGTTCGCCCGCCGCCACCTCACGGCGGGCACGCCCGGCTCGGTCATCAATATCGGGGCGTCCTACGCATGGACGGGCGGGCCCGGTTTCGCGCACAGCGCGGCGGCCAAAGCGGGCGTGCGGAGCCTCGTCGAGAGTCTGGCGGTGGAGTGGGGGCCGTACGGGATCCAGGTCAACGGTCTGGTGCCGGGCCTGATGCCGCACGAGGACATGACCGCCGACATCCGCGGCAACCTCGACCGGGCCAACCCCTCGCAAGGGCATGAAACAGACTCCCATCAAAGGGAGTTGAGTACACGTCAGCCCGCCCTCCGTGTCGGCGCCCCGCGCGAACTGGGCTGGGCCGCGACCTTCCTCGCCTCGCCCTACGCCCGTTTCATCACCGGGCACACGCTGGTGGTCGACGGTGCGAACTGGCAACGGCGGGGGCTCGTGAGCCCGGAAGTGGTGACGGTGCGCGAGCAGATGGGGCGGGGGCCCTTCGAGGGATAGCCCCCCCAGGAGCACAACAGGCCTACTTCCCCTCGAACTTGGCCGCCTTCCGCTCCCCCTTCGCCACGTACCCGGCACGCGAGTCCTCCGACGTCAGCGTGATCGCCGCGTTCATCGCGACCCGATCGAGGGCCGCCTCCATCCCCGCGTCCGCGAACGCGTCGATGCCCCGCTTGATCCCCTGGACGGCCAGCGGGGCATTCGCCGCCATCTCCGCGGCGACTTCGTGCGCGGCCTTGGCCAATCCGTCCGCCGGAGTGACAAGTTGGACAAGGCGCAGACGCTCGGCCGTGGCCGCGTCGATGCGGCGCCCGGTGAGGGAGAGCAGCTTGGCCCAGCCCGCGCCCGCCTCGCGCGCGATGCGCAGATCGCCGCCTGCGTCCACCGCGACACCGATCTGCGCCTCGGGCAGCGCGAACACCGCGTCGTCCGCCACGATCCGCACGTCCGCCATCAGCGCGAGCTCGAAGCCGAAACCGAGGCAGTACCCCTGCACGGCGGCGACGACCGGCTGCGGAAGGCGCGCGAACGTGCGGAAGCGTTCATGGACCCAGCGCATGCCCTCGTAGTAGTTGCGGGTGCGCTCGGAGACCGAACGTCCTTCGATCGCGCCGCCGTTGAGATCGGTGATGTCGATCCCGGCACAGAACGCCCGCCCCTCGGCGCGCAGCAGGACCGCCCTGATCGAGTCGTCGAAACGGATCCGGTCGGCGAAGATGCCGAGCTGGCGTGTGGATTCCCAGCTCCACGCGTTGAGCTTGCGCGGATGACAGAGGGTGAGGATGCCGAGGCCGTCCTCGATGTCGAGGCGCAGCCGCTCCCCACCCTCCGGGATGTCCGTACCGAGGGTGTCGATCATCCAGCACCAGCTCCTGCCTACGTATCTGACGTACCGTCAGGAAAGTGACGTGCCGTCAGCGTAGCGGCGAGGCTTCAGCGACTGAAGACCTCGAAGGCCACCGCGGGCTTCCCGCCGAAGCGCGGCGCCAGCTGCTGTGCGTAGCCGATGAGGAACTCACGGCAGTACTTCTCGGGGTCTTCCTGCGTCAACCCCTCGATGTACGTGCGGTGTTCGAGCAGCGAGCGCACGGACCGCTCGAGCCCGGCCGTCGCGTCCACCGCGTGCGTGGGCGACGACGAACCGGCGACGGCCACCCAGCGAACGCCGCCCCAGGGCTCGAGCGCGTCCTCCTCGATCAGCTCGGGGAAGATCCAGCGGTTTCCCGCGTCCGCCACGGCGTCGAGCGTGGCGCGGCCGACGGCGACGTGGTCGGGGGTGTTCCAGGCGACGCCGCCCCAGGTGTCACGGTGGTTGAGCGTGATCACGAGTTCGGGGCGGTGCCTGCGGACCGCGGCGGCGATGTCGCGGCGCAGCGCCGTCCCGTATTCGATCACGCCGTCCCTGTGGTCGAGGAACTCCACGGCCGACACGCCGACGACGGCCGCGCTGGCCCGCTGCTCCCGCTCGCGCAGCGGCCCGCACGTGGCGGGGTCGAGGGTGTCGATGCCCGCCTCACCGCGGCTGGCCAGGAGGTAGGAGACCTCGCGCCCGCCGTCCGTCCAGCCGGCGATCGCGGCCGCGCAGCCGTACTCCAGATCGTCGGGGTGGGCGACGACGGCGAGGGCGCGCTGCCAGTCCTCGGGCATGGGGGTGAGCTGGTCGTTCGCATTCAACGGCTCTGTCATGCCCGAAGCCTAGCCTCGCGGGCCGCCCGGTCGCCGGTCCTCAGGCCTCTCCCCTGGCGAGCGCGAGGAGCCGGTCGAGGACGCGCGGTGAGCCCACCCGCAGGCCGTCGTGCTCGTACTCGTCGGTCACCCAGGTCCGCAGGCCGCGGATGGAGCGGGCGGTGCGCAGGGACTGCTCGGTGTCGACGTACATGTCGTCGTGGTAGATCGCTGCGGCGGCCGGCACCTCGTTCGCGGCCAGGCGTGCCGTGTCGTACAGCGGCGCCCAATCGGTGCGTGCGGCAAGGAGGTCGGCGGTCTCGCGCAGTGGCCGCAGGACCGGGTCGCAGTCGAACTGCCTGCGCTGGACGGCTTCCCCGGTGAACAGCAGCGGCGCGTCACCGGCGAGCGCCTTGCCCGGGTCGAACTGCGGGAACTCGCCGCGCAGCCGCTCCGCGGACCAGTCGGTGGGCCGATCGTCCTGGCCGTAGATCGTCTCGTGCAGAAGCGCGAAGAGCGGGCGGTTCGCGAGCGAGAGGGCGGATTGGACCTCCTCCTGGAACGCGTCGGAGAGCTCGATCCCGCCCGGCGTCCGTACGAAGGCGTCCTCGATGAGGTAGTGCAGGCGGTGGCTGCCGTCCTTCGTGCCGAGCAGCATGCCCAGGGACTGGAACGCCTCGACGGTCAGCCGGTAGCCGCCGTTCAGGACCGGCTCGTGCTCGGCGAGGTGGGCGGCGATGCGGCGGGCGCGTTCGACGTCCTGGGGGTAGCGGGCGTAGTGGGCGGCGCTCTTGCGCTCCATGCGGGGGTAGGCGGCGCGGTAGACGTCGTCCGCGTGGCCGTCGAGCGTGGGCAGGCCACCGGTGATGATCGCGGTCTGCAGGCCTTCGGGGGCCGCCGAGAGGTAGTGCGTCGCGCAGAAACCGCCGAAGCTCTGGCCAAGGACGGTCCAGGGCGCGCCGCGGGTCAGCTCGCGCCGGATCAGCTCGCAGTCGCGGACGATGGAGTCGGCGCGGAAGTGCGTGAGGTAGTCGGCCTGCTCGCGGGGGCCGCCGCGCAGCGGCAGCGTCTGGCGCGTGGCCGGAGTGGAGCTGCCCGTTCCGCGCTGGTCGAGCAGCAGCACCCGGAAGTCCTGCAGGGCCCTGCCGAGCCATGACTCCTTGCCCACGAACCGGTTGGCCCCGCACCCGGGGCCGCCCTGCAGATACACCAGCCACGGCAGGTCCGCGCTCTCGTGCGCGCCCGCGACGGCTTCGCGGGCGAAGATCTCGATCCGCTCCCCCGCCGGGTCGTCGTGGTCGAGGGGCACGGAGAAGCGGTGGTCGGTGAGGACCACACCGGGCTGACGGTAGGAGGCAGTGGCGGTCAAGGGGGCTCCTGGGCGCATGCGGAACGGGACACTTCGCCCCAGTTCAGCACACCCGCCGCGGGGGCCGTCAGCGGGGCACCAGGCTGGAGCGCCGTACGACGAGCTCCGGCTGGAGCACCACGCGCCGGTGATCGTGTGCCTCGGGTTCGGCGTCCGACTCGGTCTCCTCCAGGAGGAGTTCCGCGGCCATCGCGCCCATCTTGATGGCGGGCTGGCGCACCGAGGTGAGCGGGACGACGGCCGCGGCGGCGAACTCGATGTCGTCGTAGCCCACGATGGCGATGTCCTCGGGGACGCTGACCCCGGCCGCGTACATCGCCTGGAGCACCCCGAGGGCGAGCAGGTCGTTGGCGCAGAAGACGGCGGTCGGCCGCTCGGCGAGACCGAGGACGCGGGCGCCCGCGTCGCGCCCGGCCGCCACGTCAAGGCGTTCGGTGGGCAGTTCCCGCAGCGCCGACGCAGGCAGTCCGGCTTCGGCGAGGGCCTGCAGCGCGCCCTGTCTGCGGTCCTTGACCTGGTTGAGTCCGGGCGGGCCCGACACGTACGCGATGCTGCGGTGCCCCGTGTCGACGAGATGGCGCACCGCGAGCGCACCGCCGAGGACGTCGTCCACGGAGACGGAGCACTCGGTGGCGCCCTCGGCGACCCGGTCGACCAGGACGAACGGGATGGCGTGCCTGCGGAACGCCTCGATGTTGCGTCCCGTCGCGTCCGCCGGGGTCAGCAGGACGCCGCGGACCCGCTGTTCGGCGAAGAGGGCCAGATATTCGGCCTCTTCGGAGGGGCTCTGTCCGCTGTTGCACATCATGACGCGGAGCCCGGCGTCGCGCGCGGCCCGTTCGGCACCGCGCGCGACATCCACGAAGAAGGGGTTGCCCATGTCGAGCACGAGCAGCGCCATGATGCGGCTCTGCCCCGCGCGCAGCTGCCGTGCGGACTCACTGCGGACGTAGCCGAGGCGGTCGATCACGGACTGCACCCGGTGGCGGGTCTCTTCGGAGACCACGTCCGGCCGGTTGATCACATTCGACACCGTGCCCACCGACACGCCGGCGTGCTTCGCCACGTCTTTGATGCCGACCATGCGTCCCCTTGTTCCGTTGCTCGTGGCGGCGCCTTGTGCGCCGCCCCATGCGATCCCCTCAGAATTTGTACTGGTCGATGTTCTTCTTGTCGAAGACGGTCGGCTCACCGAGATCGACGACGCCCTTGTCACCGATGGTGAAGCTGCCGAGATCGCCCGCCTCGAACTTCTCGCCCTTCTTGCCGGTGATCTGGCCGGACTTCAGGGCCACGGCGGTGTGCGCGGCGAGTGCGCCGAGCTTGGCCGGGTCCCACAGTTCGAAGGCTTCGACGGTGCCGTTCTTCACGTACTGGCGCATGTCGTTGGGGGTGCCCAGGCCGGTGAGCTTCACCTTGCCCTTGTACTTCGATCCCGAAAGGTACTGGGCGGCGGCCTTGATGCCGACGGTCGTCGGCGAGATGATCCCGGCCAGCTTCGGGTGCTCCTGGAGGAGGCCCTGGGTCTGCTGGAAGGACTGCTGGGCGTCGTCGTTGCCGTAGGCGGTCTTCACCAGCTTCATGTTCTTGTACTTGGGCTTCTTCAGCTCGTCCTTCATGAAGCCGATCCAGGTGTTCTGGTTCGTCGCGGTCTGGGCGGCGGAGAGGATCGCGATATCGCCCTTGTAGCCGAGCTGCTTGCCCAGCAGCTCCACCTGGGTGCGGCCCAGCGCCTCGGCACTGGACTGCGAGACGAACACGTCACGGCATCCGGGGTTGGTGTCCGAGTCGTACGTGACGACCTTGATGTCGTTCTTCATGGCCTGCTTGAGGGCGGTGCACAGGGCGCCGGGGTCCTGTGCGGAGACAGCCATGGCGTCGACCTGCTGCTGGGTCAGCGTGTTGACGTAGGAGACCTGTCCGCTGGTGTCGGTCGCGCTGTTGGGGCCCGTCTCCTTGTACGTCGAGCCGAGCTCCTTCAGCGCCTTCTCACCGCCCTTGTCGGCCACGGTGAAGTACGGGTTGTTGACCTGCTTGGGCAGGAAGGCGACGGTGAGGCCCTTCTTGGTGGCCGCGTCCGGATCGGCCTTGGCGTTCGAGGCCTTGCCCGCGTCGTCGTTCTTCGAGGACTCCTTGGTGGTGCCTCCACAGGCGGTGGCGGTGAGTGCGAGCGAGGTGACGGCGGCCAGGGTCACGCAGGCGCGGGTGAGGGCGGAGCGGCGGGGAGAGAGCATCGTTGGTCCCTTTCGGACGTGTCGACTTGTCGGCGTTACGAGGGGTCAGCGGGCGGGAGCTGCCGCGGCACGGCGGCCCGCTCGGGCGACGGCGATCTGCCGGGCCACGCGCGGCCCGAGCACGGAGACCACGAGCAGCACGCCGGTGACGACGATCTGCGACTGCGCGGAGACATTGAGGAGGCTCATCGCGTTCTGCAGCGCGCCGAGCAGGAAGACTCCCGCGATGGCGCCGCCGAGGGTGCCCTTGCCGCCGTCGAAGTCGATGCCGCCGAGCAGGACGGCGGCGACGACGGACAGTTCGAGGCCGGTGGCGTTGTCGAAGCGGGCGCTCGCGTAGTGCAGCGCCCAGAAGATGCCCGTGAGCGAGGCCATGAGCCCCGTGAGGACGAACAGCCACAGCTTGTGCCGCTTGACGCGGACACCGGCGAACCGCGCCGCCTCCTCATTGGCGCCGATCGCGAAGAGCGAGCGCCCGAAGGGCGTGGCGTGCAGGACGACGACGGCGATCGCGAGCAGCGCGAGGAAGGGCAGGAAGGCGTACGGCAGGAAGGTGTCGCCGACGCGCCCGGCCGCGAAGTCCAGGTACTGCGCGGGGAAGTCGGTGACGGCGTCCGAGCCGAGGACGATCTGGGCGATGCCCCGGTAGGCGGCCATGGTGCCGATGGTCACGGCGAGCGAGGGCAGTCCGAGACGGGTCACGAGGAGGCCGTTGATCAGCCCGCAGACGACTCCGAGGAGGAGCACGAGCGGAATGATCGTCTCGATGGCCAAGCCGGCGTTCCAGAGCGCGCCCATCACGGCCCCGGAGAGCCCCGCCGTCGAGGCCACCGAGAGATCGATCTCTCCGGAGACGACGAGAAGCGTCATCGGCAGGGCGATCAGCGCGATGGGCAGCGTGTTGCCGATGAGGAACGACAGGTTGAGGGCGTTCCCGAAACCGTCGACAAAGGAGAAGGACATCAGGAGGAGGACGACAAGAAGAGCGCCGACAACGGTGTCCCAGCGGACGGCGCGCGTGACGTTGAGCCGGTTGGAGTCAGCCATGGCGGGCGTTCCTCTTCTTCAGTGCCTTGGCGACGCGCAGGGCGACGACCCGGTCGACGGCGATGGCCAGGACGAGGAGTACGCCGTTGATGGCGAGCACCCACACGGAGCTGACGCCGAGCGCGGGCAGCACGCTGTTGATGGAGGTCAGGAGCAGCGCGCCGAGCGCGGCGCCGTAGACGCTGCCGGAGCCGCCGGTGAAGACGACGCCGCCGACCACGACGGCGCTGACGACGGTGAGTTCGTAGCCGTTGCCGGTGGCGGAGTCGACGTTGCCGAAGCGGGCCAGGTAGAGCGCGCCCGCGAGTCCGGCGAGCGCACCGCACGCCGTGTAGGCGGCGAGGATGCGCTTGCGTACGGGGATTCCGGCGAGCCGGGCGGCCTCGGGGTTGGAGCCAAGCGCGTAGAGCTCGCGTCCACCGCCGAAGTGCCGCAGGTAGTAGGCGACCGCGACCAGGACGGCGAGCGCGATCAGCGCCAGGTACGGCACGGCCGAGATCCCGCCGGATCCGAAGTCGACGAAGCCGCCGGGCAGGTCGGAGGCGGTGATCTGCCGGGAGCCGACCCAGATCGAGTCGATGCCCCGGATGACGTAGAGGGTGCCGAGCGTCACGACGAGCGCGGGCACCTGGCCGAGGCTGACGAGCGCCCCGTTGAGCAGACCGCAGCCGACGCCGAGCGCGACCGCGAGGAGGATCGCGACCGTCGAGTTCCCGCCGCCCTGGAGGTAGTTGCCCGCGGCGAAGGCGCTGATCCCGAGGGTGGAGCCGACCGACAGGTCGACGTTGCGGGTGATGACGACCAGCGCCTGCCCCGTCGCGACGAGGACGAGGATGGTGGCGTTCAGAAGCAGGTCCTTGATGCCCTGCTCGGAGAGGAACTCGCTGTTGCCCGCCTGGGTGATGCCGATCATCACCAGGAAGACCAGCAGGATGGCCAGTTCGCGCATCTTGAAGACCCGGTCGACCAGGCGGGTGGCGCCGGCCTTCTCCGGGTCCACGGCGGGTGCCGGGCTCTGGGTGGTCACGCTCATGCCGTCCTCCCTGTGGCGGCCGCCATCACGGACTCCTCGGTCGCCCGCGCGCGCGGGATCTCGGCGGCGAGCCGCCCTTCGTGCATGACGAGGACCCGGTCGGCCATGCCGAGGATCTCGGGCAGGTCGGAGGAGATCATCAGGACCGCGACCCCCTCGGCGGCGAGTTCGGAGAGCAGACGGTGCACCTCGGCCTTGGTGCCGACGTCGATGCCGCGGGTCGGTTCGTCCACGATCAGCACCTGGGGCTTTGTGGCCAGCCACTTGGCGAGAACGACCTTCTGCTGGTTGCCGCCGGACAGGGTGCCCACCGCGTCGGCGATGCGCGCGTACTTCACCTGGAGGCGCACCGCCCAGTCGAGCGAGCGGCTGCGCTCGGCGCCTCGGTCCATGAGGCCCGCGCGCACCGTCGTCCGCAGTCCGGTGAGGCCGATGTTCCGCTCGATGGACATGTCCATCACCAGGCCCTGGGCGCGCCGGTCCTCGGGGACGAGCGCGAGCCCGGCCGCCATGGCGACGCTCGGGGCGCCGTTGACCAGCGCGCGCCCCTGCACCTCGACCGTTCCGGCGTCCCACCGGTCGACGCCGAACACGGCGCGCGCGACCTCGCTGCGGCCGGCTCCGACGAGTCCCGCGAGTCCGACGATCTCGCCGCGCCGCACGTCGAACGACACATCGGTGAAGACGCCCTCACGGGTCAGCCGGCGGACGCTGAGCGCGACATCGCCCACCTGTGTGTCCTGTTTGGGGTAGAGCTCGTCCAGGTCGCGGCCCACCATGCGGCGTACGAGATCGTCCTCGGTGAGGCCTTCGAGCGGCTCGCTCGCGATGAGGCCGCCGTCCCGCAGCGTGGTGACGCGCTGGCACAGCTCGAAGATCTCCTCGAGGCGGTGCGAGATGAACAGCACCGCGGCGCCCTGTTCGCGCAGGGTGCGTACGACGCCGAAGAGGCGGGCCACTTCGCTGCCGGTGAGCGCCGCGGTCGGCTCGTCCATGATCAGGACCCGGGCGTCGAAGGAGAGCGCCTTGGCGATCTCCACGATCTGCTGGTCGGCGATGGAGAGCCCGCGGGCGGGCTGGTCGGGGTCGAGGTCCACGGCCAGGCGCTTGAAGAGCGCGTCGGCGGCCGCGTGCACGGCCTTGTGGTCGACGCGGCCCAGCGAGCGGCGGGGCTGGCGCCCCATGAAGATGTTCTCCGCGACGGAGAGGTCGGGGAAGAGCGTCGGTTCCTGGTAGATGACGGCGACGCCCGCGTCCCTGGCGTCGCCGGGGCCGTGGAAGACGACCGGGGAGCCGTCGAGCGTCAGCTCTCCCGTGTCCGGCCGGTGGACCCCGGCGAGGGTCTTGATGAGGGTGGACTTCCCTGCGCCGTTCTCGCCCGCGAGGGCGTGCGCCTCACCGGCGTGCAGTTCCAGGGAGACGTCGTGCAGGGCGCGCACGGCCCCGAAGGACTTGCTCAGACCCTGCACGGCAAGGACGGGGGGCTCTCTCATAGGTAGCACCGATCGGTGATCAGGGGCATGCGGTTTCCGGGACCCGGCATCCGGCATGCGGTGAAAGGTTTCAATCAATTTTCAGGGAAGCTAAACCCGCGCCAACTGCGGCGTCAATGGGCAGGACTTGCAATTTCTGTTGCTTTTGAAACGCCACAGGCGAAGCAGCCGAGACCCTTGACAGCAGGCGGCGCCCTACCTAGCTTCGCCTCGTGTGAAACGATTCATCGTCGAGTCGCGTCGTTACGGAGTCGAGTTGTGATCAGCAGAAGACGACTGCTCAGCACCACCGCCACGGCCGCCCTGGGAACTGCCATGGCCGCCGGGGCCGTTCCGACGGCCCACGCCGCCCCCTCCGCGGGGGGCCGGGCCCTGCGCGTGACCAAGCCGACCGTCGAGTACGTGAGGCACCCGCTCGGCCTCGACGTACCGCGTCCGAGGCTGAGCTGGCCCCTGACGTCCGCCGAGGAGGGCCAGGCCCAGAGCGCCTACCAGGTGCGCGTGGCCACCGCCGCGAACCGTCTCACCGAGCCCGACGTCTGGGACAGCGGCAAGGTCGCCTCCAGCGACTCCGTCCTGGTTCCGTACGCGGGCCCCGGCCTCAAGTCCCGTACGCGCTACTACTGGTCGGTCCGGGTCTGGGACACCATGGGCAAGGCGTCCGGCTGGAGTGAGCCCTCCTGGTGGGAGACCGGGCTCTCCGAGGCGAAGGACTGGACGGCACGGTGGATCGGCGCACCCGCGTCCCTCGTCGGCGCGCCCGCCCTGGACGACGCCTCGTGGATCTGGTTCCCCGAGGGTGATCCCGCCAGTAGCGCTCCGGCGGCCACCCGTTGGTTCCGTGGCCGCGTCGATGTCCCCGAAGGGGTCACTCGCGCGCGCCTCGTCATGACGGCCGACGACGGCTTCACCGCCCACCTGAACGGCACGCAGGTGGCGCACACCGAAGCGGACAGCGCCGCCGACAACTGGCGCCGCCCCGTGGTCGTCGACGTGACGGCTCAGTTGCGCCCCGGCTCCGCGGTCGTCGCCGTATCCGCCGACAACGCCACGACCGGGCCCGCCGGGCTGCTCGGCGTGCTCGAGCTGACGACCGCCGACGGCGTACGCGCCCTCACCACCGACGGCACCTGGAAGACCACCGACAAGGAGCCCGAGGGCGACTGGCGGTCGGCCGAGTACGACGACGGCCCCTGGGCCGCGTCGAAGGTCCTCGCCCCGTGGGGCTCGGGCCCCTGGGGCAAGGTCGCCCCCAACCACTGCCCCGCCGCTCAACTGCGCCACGAATTCCGGCTGCGGGCGGGCAAGAAGGTCGCGCGGGCCAGGCTGTACTCCACCGCCCTCGGCCTCTACGACGCCTGGCTGAACGGCGAACGGGTCGGCGACGACCGCCTGGCGCCCGGCTGGACCGACTACAACAAGCGGGTCCAGTACCAGACGTACGACGTGACCGAGCAGCTCAAGTCGGGTGCCAACGCGCTCGGCGTGACGGTCGCGGTCGGCTGGTACGCGGGCAACGTCGGCATGTTCGGTCCGCATCAGTACGGCGAACGCCCGGCGTTCCTGGGCCAGTTGGAGGTCACGTACACCGACGGCACGACCGACCGCGTCCTTTCCGGCACCGGCTGGCGCGCCGCCACGGGCCCGGTGACCGCCGCCGACCTGCTGTCGGGCGAGGACTACGACGCACGCCTGGAGACGGCGGGCTGGACGCGCGCCGGATTCGACGACTCGGACTGGATCGCGGCCGACGCCGTCGACGAGGTCAAGGCCGCCGTCGTGGCCCAGATCGACGGGCACACGCGCGTGGAGAGCGAGATCTCCGCCCGCAAGGTGAGCGAGCCGAAGCCCGGAGTGTTCGTCTTCGACCTCGGCCAGAACATGGTCGGCGCGGTCCGCCTCACCGTCTCCGGGAAGGCCGGCACGAAGGTCCAGCTGCGCCACGCCGAGGTCCTCAACCCCGACGGCACGGTCTACACCACCAATCTGCGCTCCGCGCGCGCCACGGACACCTACACGCTCAAGGGCGGCGGCAAGGAGACGTTCGAGCCGCGGTTCACCTTCCACGGGTTCCGCTACGTGGAGGTGACGGGCTATCCGGGCAAGCCGCCGCGCGACGCCGTGGTGGGCCGCGTGATCCACACGTCGGCGCCCTTCACGATGGACTTCGAGACCAATGTCCCCATGCTCAACCAGCTGCACAGCAACATCACATGGGGTCAGCGCGGCAACTTCCTGTCCATCCCCACCGACACTCCCGCACGCGACGAACGGCTCGGCTGGACCGGAGACATCAACGTCTTCGCGCCGACCGCCGCCTACACCATGGAGTCGGCCCGCTTCCTCACCAAGTGGCTCGACGACCTGCGCGACGGGCAGCCCGACGACGGCGCCTTCCCTGACGTGGCCCCGTTCATCGGCACCGTCGGCAAGGGCGTGGCCGGCTGGGGCGACGCCGGAGTGACCGTCCCCTGGGCGCTGTACCAGGCGTACGGGGACAAGCGCGTCCTGGAGCAGTCCTGGTCCTCGATGCTCAAGTGGCTCGACTACCTGGAGAAGCACAGCACCGGATACCTGCGCCCCGCCGAGGGCTACGGAGACTGGCTCAACATCCAGGACGAGACCCCCAAGGACGTCATCGGCACGGCCTACTTCGCGCACAGCGCCGACCTGGTCGCGCAGGTCGCCGAAACGCTCGGCAAGGATCCCGCCCCGTACAAGAAGCTCTTCGGCAGCGTCCGTGACGCCTTCCGCACGGCGTACGTGACCAGTGGCGGCCGGGTGAAGGGCGACACGCAGACCGCGTACGTCCTGGCCCTGTCCATGGACCTGCTCGCCGACAGCGACCGCGCACCGGCGGCCGCCCGTCTGGTGGAACTCATCAAGTCCAAGGAATGGCACCTGTCCACGGGCTTCCTCGGCACCCCGCGCCTGCTGCCCGTCCTGACGTCCACCGGCCACACGGATGTCGCCTACCGCCTCCTCGTCCAGCGGTCCTTCCCCAGCTGGGGCTACCAGATCGACAAGGGCGCCACCACGATGTGGGAGCGCTGGGACTCCATCAAGCCGGACGGCAGCTTCCAGGACGCCGGCATGAACTCCTTCAACCACTACGCCTACGGCTCGGTGGGCGAGTGGATGTACACGAACATCGCGGGCATCGCACCGGCCGACCCCGGCTTCCGCAAGATCCTTGTCCGCCCGCGCCCCGGCGGCGGCGTGACCGAGGCCCGGAGCACCTTCGACGCGCTCTACGGTCCGGTCACCACTCACTGGAAGACGGACTCCGAGGGCTTCCGTCTCACGCTCACCCTGCCCGCCAACACCACGGCGGAAGTGTGGATCCCCGCGGACAAGCGCACTCAAGTGACGCACGACGCGGCGGAGTTCCTGCGGATGGAGGACGGCTGCGCCGTCTTCGCCGCGGCCTCCGGCACGCACCGATTCTCCAACTGACCCACCTCGACCGCTCTTTCGGAAGGCTGCGCGATGACCGCCGGAACCAGCAAGGATGCCGTGAAAGCGGCACTCACCACCCAGACCCTGGAGACCCCGTCCTGGGCGTACGGCAACTCCGGTACGCGCTTCAAGGTCTTCGCGCAGCCAGGCGTCCCCCGCACGACCCGCGAGAAGCTGGACGACGCCGCCCGGGTGCACGCCCACACCGGCGTGGCACCCAAGGTGGCCCTGCACATCCCGTGGGACAAGGTCGACGACTACGCTGCCCTGGCCGAGTACGCCACCGAACGCGGCGTGACGCTCGGCGCGATCAACGCGAACGTCT
The DNA here is from genome assembly GCF_059026065.1 of Streptomyces sp. A18. Taxonomy (NCBI): domain Bacteria; kingdom Bacillati; phylum Actinomycetota; class Actinomycetes; order Kitasatosporales; family Streptomycetaceae; genus Streptomyces; species Streptomyces sp. A18. The sequence goes on from NZ_JBWLKL010000005.1 coordinate 370,645, forward strand.
TCCAGGACGACGACTACAGACTCGGCTCGGTCACCAACCCGGACCCGGCTATCAGGCGCAAGGCGCTGGACCATCTCCTGGAATGCGTCGACATCATGGACGCGACGGGTTCACGCGACCTGAAGCTGTGGTTCTCCGACGGCACCAACTACCCCGGCCAGGACGACATCCGCAGCCGCCAGGACCGCCTGTCCGACGCCCTGCGCGCCACCTACGAACGCCTCGGCGACGACCAGCGCATGCTCATCGAGTACAAGCTCTTCGAACCGGCCTTCTACGCCACGGACATCCCCGACTGGGGCACGGCGTACGCGCACTGCCTCAAGCTCGGGCCGAAGGCGCAGGTGGTCGTCGACACGGGCCACCACGCGCCCGGCACGAACATCGAGTTCATCGTCGCGACCCTCCTGCGCGAGGGCCGTCTCGGTGCCTTCGACTTCAACTCGCGTTTCTACGCGGACGACGACCTGATGGCGGGCGCCGCGGACCCCTTCCAGCTCTTCCGGATCATGTACGAGGTCGTCCGCGGCGGCGGCCTGACCTCCGACATCGCATTCATGCTCGACCAGTGTCACAACATCGAGGCGAAGATCCCCGCGATCATCCGCTCGGTGATGAACGTGCAGGAGGCCACGGCGAAGGCTCTCCTCGTCGACGGCGACGCGCTGGACCAGGCCCAGCGGTCCGGCGACGTGCTCGCCGCCAACGAGGCCGTGATGGACGCCTTCAACACGGACGTCCGTCCCCTACTGGCGGAAGTCAGGGAGGACTCGGGGCTCGACCCTGATCCCATAAGGGCCTATCGGCAGTCAGGCTGGCAGGAGCAGATCGTCAAGGACCGCGTGGGCGGCGACCAGGCCGGATGGGGGGCATGAGCGACATGACACAGCACGCACGGATCACAGAACTCCTGGACCGCGCCCACCGCCTGGGCGCGGACCCGCGCAACACGAACTACGCGGGCGGCAACGCATCGGCGAAGGGTACGGCTCCCGACCCGGTCACCGGCGCGGACACCGACCTGATGTGGGTCAAGGGCTCGGGCGGTGACCTGGGCACCCTCACCGAGGATGGCCTGGCGGTCCTGCGCCTGGACCGCCTCCACGCGCTCAAGGAGGTGTACGCGGGCGCGGACCACGAGGACGAAATGGTCGCCGCCTTCGACTACTGCCTGCACGGCAAGGGCGGCGCGGCCCCTTCCATCGACACGGCCATGCACGCCTTGGTGGACGCACCGCACGTGGACCACCTCCACCCGGACTCGGGCATCGCCCTGGCCTGTGCCGCGGACGGCGAGAAGCTGACCGCGGAGTGCTTCGGCTCCACGGTGGCGTGGGTGCCCTGGCGCCGCCCAGGCTTCCAGCTCGGCCTGGACATCGCCGCGGTGCAAGCAGCCAACCCCGGCGCCATCGGCTGCGTCCTCGGCGGCCACGGCATCACGGCCTGGGGCGCCACGGCGGACGAGTGCGAGCGCAATTCACTGCACATGATCCGCACGGCGGAGGCGTTCCTCACCGAACACGGCAAGCCGGCCCCCTTCGGCAGGCACTTGGACGACTGCGCCCCGCTCCCCACCCCGGCACGCCACCACCGAGCGGCGGAGCTGGCCCCGCACATCCGCTCACTGGCGTCTCAGGACCGCCCCCAGGTCGGCCACTTCACCGACACGGACACGGTCCTGGACTTCCTGTCCAGCGCGGAGCACCCACGCCTGGCAGCCCTGGGCACCTCCTGCCCCGACCACTTCCTCCGGACGAAGATCAGGCCCCTGGTCCTGGACCTCCCACCCACGGCCCCACTCCACGAGACGATCACCCGCCTCCAGGAACTGCACACGGCGTACCGAGAGGAGTACGCGGCCTACTACACGCGCCACGCGGACCCGACCTCTCCCGCGATGCGGGGCGCCGATCCGGCGATCGTCCTCGTCCCCGGCGTAGGAATGTTCTCCTTCGGCAAGGACAAGCAGACGGCACGCGTGGCGGGCGAGTTCTACGTGAACGCCATCAACGTGATGCGCGGCGCCGAGGCTGTCTCCGCCTACGCCCCGATCGACGAGTCGGAGAAGTTCCGCATCGAGTACTGGCCACTGGAAGAGGCCAAGCTCCAGCGCATGCCCAAGCCCAAGCCCCTGGCCACCCGCGTCGCCCTCGTGACCGGCGCGGGCAGCGGCATCGGCAAGGCGATCGCGCACCGTCTGGTGGCGGAGGGCGCCTGCGTCGCGGTGGCGGACCTCAACGCGGAGAACGCAGCAGCGGTTGCCGACGAGTTGGGCGGCCCGGACAAGGCCGTCGCCGTACCCATGGACGTCACATCAGAGGAGCAGATCTCGGGGGCGTTCGCCGCTGCCGCGCTGGCCTTCGGCGGAGTCGACCTGGTGGTGAACAACGCAGGGATCTCCATCTCCAAGCCCCTGCTCGACACCACGGCCCGCGACTGGGACCTGCAGCACGACATCATGGCCCGCGGCTCCTTCCTGGTCTCCCGCGAGGCGGCCCGCGTCATGCGGGACCAGGCACTGGGCGGCGACATCATCTACATCACCTCCAAGAACGCGGTGTTCGCGGGCCCGAACAACATCGCGTACTCCGCCACCAAGGCGGACCAGGCCCACCAGGTCCGTCTTCTGGCAGCCGAGTTGGGCGAGTACGGCATACGCGTCAACGGCATCAACCCGGACGGCGTGGTCCGCGGCTCGGGGATCTTCGCGGGCGGCTGGGGCGCGCAGCGCGCGGCGACGTACGGGATCGAGGAGGAGAACCTGGGCGCGTTCTACGCCCAGCGGACCCTCCTCAAGCGCGAGGTGCTCCCCGAGCACGTGGCCAACGCGGTCTTCGCCCTGACAGCAGGGGACTTGACCCACACGACGGGCCTACACATACCCGTGGATGCGGGCGTCGCAGCGGCGTTCCTCAGGTAGTCACGCGCCGGGGCGCCTTGCACCAGCCCCGAGGGCGCTCCCGGGTTGGTGGTCGAGCGGGCCCCATCGACCCGCGGCCGTGTATCCGGCCCAAGGGGGCGTGCCGGTATGTCTGCCCGGAGCACCGTTCGTGGCGCTCCGGAGCCGAAGCACCCCGGCGGCCACCGGACGACAGCGAGGACGGACATACCGGCGCGGCCCCGCCCCCAAGAGCAGCACGCGACCACCGACCACCCGCGCTGGACCTTCAACCCTGCGAGCCACCATGCCCAGTCCCTCCCCCCGACCCCACTCACACCAGCACTTCGCCGCAATCGACCTGGGCGCCTCCAGCGGACGCGTCATGGTGGCAGAGGCCGGCCCCGACACTCTCACCCTCCACGAGGCGCACCGCTTCCCCAACCACCCCGTCCGCACCGCCGGCACCCTGCACTGGGACATCCTCTCCCTCTACAACGGAATCCTGGACGGCCTCCGCGCCGCAGGCTCGGGCTCCACCCCCCTCACCTCCATCGGCATCGACGGCTGGGCAGTCGACTACGGCCTCCTTGACGCGGACGGAGCCCTCCTCGGCAACCCGGTGCACTACCGGGACACCCGCACTGAGGGCATCGCCGCCAAGGCTTGGACGTCGGTCCCACCCGCCGACCTCTACGCCACGACAGGCATCCAGTACGCCCCCTTCAACACCCTGTACCAACTACTGGCCGCCCAAGGGTCCGCCCAACTTGCGGCCGCCAAACACCTTTTGCTCATCCCGGACCTCCTGACGTACTGGCTGACAGGTGAACTCGGCACAGAGCTGACCAACGCCTCCACCACACAGCTCATGGACCCCGCCACGGGCAACTGGTCCCGCGACCTGGCGCCACGCCTCGGCATCGACCTCAGCCTGTTCGCCCCCCTGCGGAACCCCGGCGATCCAGCCGGCCACCTGCTCCCCCAGGTCCTGGACGACACCGGCCTGACCACGCCCGCCCCCGTCACCACGGTGGCCTCGCACGACACCGCGTCAGCGGTGGCCGCCGTCCCCGCCACGACCGAGAACTTCGCCTACATCTGCACCGGCACATGGTCCCTGGCAGGCCTGGAGCTGACCGCACCCGTCCGCACGGAGGAGAGCCGCAAGGCCAACTTCACCAATGAGCTGGGGATCGACGGCACAGTCCGCTACCTGCGCAACATCATGGGCCTGTGGCTCCTCCAGGAGTGCATGCGCACGTGGGAGAGTCACGCCACGGGCGCCCCCAGCCTGGCAGCGCTCCTGCGCGATGCGGCCCTCGCCCCCGCCCTGCGTTCCCTGGTCGACGCGGCGGACCCCGCCTTCCTGACCCCCGGCGACATGCCGCACCGCATCGCCCAGGCCTGCGAGGCCACGGGACGGCCCGCACCCCGCACCCCCGCCGAGACGACCCGCTGCATCCTCGACTCACTGGCGCTGGCGCACCGCCGCGCCATCGAGGACGCCCAACGCCTCGCGGACCGAACCGTGGACGTCGTCCACATAGTCGGCGGCGGCGCCCGCAACGCGCTCCTGTGCCAACTGACGGCGGACGCCTGCGGTCTGCCCGTCGTCGCGGGCCCCGCGGAGGCCGCCGCGCTGGGCAACGTGCTCGTGCAGGCGAGAGCGCACGGTCTGATGGGCGACGACCGCCATGAGATGCGCGCCCTCCTGGCCCGCACCCAGCAGTTGACCCGCTACGAGCCGACCCGCGACCCGGCACGCAGGGCGGCGTGGAGGGAGGCGTCCCGACGCGTCGCGCCATGACGCCCCGCGCCATGACTCCCGCGCCACGACTCCCGCAAAGAAGGCGCAGCGCATACGCTGCATCCATCCGATGATCGACGAGGAGGAACCCGCGATGCGTGTCGCTCTGTTCCTGACCTGTGTCAACGACACGCTCTATCCCGACACAGGCCGCGCGGTGGTGAAACTGCTGACCAGGCTAGGAGTCGAGGTCGACTTCCCGATGGCGCAGACCTGCTGCGGGCAGGCGCACTACAACACGGGGTACCGCCACCAGGCAGAGCCGCTCGCCCGTCATTTCTCCGATGTCTTCGGGGCGGATGAGTACGACGCGATCGTGACGCCGTCCGGCTCGTGCGGCGCGATGGTCCGCGAACTGTACCCGCGCATGGGCGAACGAGCCCGCTCCGAGGGGCGCGGTGACGGCCTGGCGACCACGCTGGCACCCGTCGTCCCCAAGACGTTCGAGCTCACCGAGTTCCTGGTGGACATCCTCGGTGTGACGGACGTCGGGGCGTACTACCCGCACACGGTGACGTACCACCCGACCTGCCACGGCCTGCGCAGCCTCGGCCTCGGTGATCGCCCCACGCGGCTGCTCCAGGCGGTCAAGGGCCTCGAACTGCTCCCGCTGCCGGGCGCGGACGAGTGCTGCGGCTTCGGCGGCACCTTCGCGATGAAGAACTCCGATGTCTCGTCCGCGATGGGCACGGACAAGGTGCGCAACGCCGAGTCGACGGGCGCCGAAGCCCTGTGCGCCGCGGACAACTCCTGCCTGATGCACATCGGGGGCACGCTGACCCGCCTCAAGAGCGGCGTACGCCCCGTCCACATCGCTGAGATCCTGGCGAGCACGGAAGAGGACCCCCTGTCATGAGCGGCACGTTCGTAGGCATGCCCGCCTTCCCCACGGCGGCCCGCGAGGCCGTGGGAAACACGACACTGCGCGCCAATCTGCGGCACGCCACGCACACCATCCGCGACAAACGGGCCCGCGCCGTCGCCGAACTGGACGACTGGGCAGAGCTTCGCGAGGCGGGCAAGCGGATCAAGGACGAGACGCTGCGCCATCTCGACCGCTATCTGCTCCAGTTGGAGGAGTCGGTCACCGCGGCGGGCGGCACCGTGCACTGGGCGGCGGATGCGGACGAGGCCAACCGCATCGTGGCCGAGCTGGTCAAGGCCACCGGCGAGACCGAAGTGGTCAAGGTCAAGTCGATGGCCACGCAGGAGATCGGCCTGAACGAAGCGCTGGAGGCCGAGGGCATCAGCGCGTACGAGACCGATCTCGCCGAGCTCATCGTGCAGCTCGGCAAGGACCGCCCCTCGCACATCCTCGTACCCGCCATCCACCGCAACCGCGGCGAGATCCGCGAGATCTTCGAGCGTGAGATGAGCGAGTGGGGCCGGCCGGCCCCGGACGGCCTCACCGACACCCCGGCCGAACTCGCCGAGGCCGCACGCCTCCACCTCCGGGAGAAGTTCCTGCGCGCCAAGGTCGGCGTCTCCGGGGCGAACTTCATGGTCGCCGAGACGGGCACCCTGGTCGTCGTCGAGTCGGAGGGCAACGGCCGCATGTGCCTGACGCTCCCCGAGACGCTGATCTCGGTCGTCGGCATCGAGAAGATCGTGCCCACCTGGCGGGACCTCGAGGTCTTCCTCCAGACGCTCCCCCGCTCCTCGACGGCCGAGCGGATGAACCCCTATACGTCGATGTGGACCGGCACAGCACAGGAGGACGGCCCGAGCACCTTCCACCTCGTGCTGCTCGACAACGGCCGCAGCGACACACTGGCCGACGAAGTGGGCCGCCAGGCACTGCGCTGCATCCGCTGCTCGGCCTGCCTCAACGTCTGCCCCGTGTACGAACGGGCCGGAGGCCATGCCTACGGCTCGGTCTACCCCGGCCCCATCGGAGCCATCCTCAGCCCCCAACTCCGCGGCACCCAGAGCGAGATCGACGCCTCGCTCCCCTACGCGTCGTCGCTCTGCGGCGCCTGCTACGAAGTGTGTCCGGTGGCCATCGACATCCCCGAAGTCCTCGTCCACCTGCGCGAGCGCGTGGTCCAGGGCGGCGAAGTGATACAGCACGGCACGAAGGTGACGCTGCGGCCCGCGAAGGGGCACGCCGCGGAGCGGGCGGCGATGCGCGCGGCAGCCTTGGCGTTCGGTCGTCCGGGTGTGCTGCGGACCGGGCAGCGCCTCGCGTCCGGCACCCGGCGCCTCCATCCGCGCACGCTCCCCGGCCCCGGCCGGGCGTGGAGTGCGACGCGTGACCTGCCGAAGGTGCCCGCGGAGCCGTTCCGCGACTGGTGGCGACGTACGAACGGCGGCCAGACGCGGACGCCGCAGAAGGGCGGCAAGAAGTGAGCAGCAGGGAGCAGATCCTGGGCCGCGTCCGGCGAGCACTGGCCGACGTGGGGGACGTACGCGATGACGTGCCCCACGGCGGGAGGAACGGCGCCCACGACACCTACGAGACAGCCGTCCCCCGCGACTACCTGCGCGAGCACGGCGACCGCAGCACCGAGCAGACCGTCGAGCTGCTCGCGGAGAACCTCGCCGACTACCGCGCGCTCGTGCACCGCTGCGCGGACGAGGAGCTGCCGGAACTGCTCGTGCGCCTGCTCGCGGCACGCGGGGCACGGACCGTGCTCATGCCGCCCGGCCTCCCGCCGCACTGGCTGGAGGGCGCCGGGGCGACACTCGTCCACGATCTCGCCGAGAGCACCCCGCACGAACTGGACGAGGTCCACAGCGTCGTCACCGGCTGCGCGGTCGCCGTGGCCGAGACCGGCACGATCGTCCTGGACGGCGGCCCCGACCAGGGTCGTCGGCGCATCACGCTCGTGCCCGATCACCACATCTGCGTCGTACGGGTCCCGGACCAGGTCGTCTCCTCCGTCCCGCTGGCACTCGAACGGCTCGACCCGACGCGTCCGCTCACCTGGATCTCGGGACCGTCCGCGACGAGCGACATCGAACTGGACCGGGTCGAGGGGGTGCACGGTCCGCGCACCCTGGAGGTGGTCCTGGTGAGCGGTCCGTGACGTGCCCGGTTAGCGTGAGGGCATGATCCGGTTCGAGCAGGTGAGCAAGCGCTACCCGGACGGCACGATGGCCGTGGACGAGCTGTCCTTCGAAGTCGCCCAGGGTGAACTGGTCACGCTCGTCGGACCGTCGGGCTGCGGCAAGACGACCACGATGATGATGGTCAATCGCCTCATCGAGCCGACGGCGGGCCGCATCTTCGTGAACGACGAGAACATCGCGGACGTCGACCCGGTCCGCCTGCGCCGCCGTATCGGTTACGTCATCCAGCAGGTGGGGCTCTTCCCGCATCGGACGGTCCTCGACAACACGGCGACCGTCCCCGCCCTTGTCGGCTGGAAGAAGGCGAAGGCGCGGGCGCGGGCGGCCGAGCTGCTCGACCTGGTGGGCCTCGACCCGAAGACCTTCGGCTCCCGCTACCCCGAGCAGCTGTCCGGCGGTCAGCGCCAGCGCGTCGGCGTGGCGCGTGCCCTGGCCGCCGATCCGCCCGTACTCCTCATGGACGAGCCGTTCGGGGCGGTCGACCCAGTGGTGCGCGAGCAGTTGCAGGACGAGTTCCTGCGGATGCAGGCCACGGTCCGCAAGACGGTCCTCCTGGTCACGCACGACATCGAGGAGGCGGTCAGGCTCGGTGACCGGATCGCGGTGTACGGGCAGGGGCGCATCGAGCAGTACGACACCCCCGGCGCGGTGCTCGGTACTCCGGCGACGCCGTACGTCGCCGAGTTCGTGGGCGCCGACCGCGGCCTGAAGCGTCTGTCGGTCACCGACATCCAGGCCGACGACCTGGAGCAGCCGTCGGTGGTCCGCCTCGACGAGCCCGCGGCGCAGGCCGCCGCCCGGCTGCGCGAGGAGGACGCCCGCTGGGCCGTCGTCCTGGACACCGACGGAGATCTGCACGGCTGGGTCGGCATCGACGAGGTGGCCCTGGCCGGACAGGGCGGCAGGGTCGGCGACCTGGCCCACCGCATGAAGGCATGGGTGCCGGTCGGCGCCCCGCTCAAGCAGGCCTTCGGTGTGATGCTCCAGCACGACGCGGGCTGGGTCGCGGTCCTCGACGGCGCACGCTTCCTCGGCGTACTGACCCCGGCGAAACTGCACGAGGCCCTGCGCCGCTCGGTGGACGCGGATGCGCAGGGTGTGCCGCGGGACCAGGTGGAATTCGACTCCGTGGCCGACGCGTAGGCCGCGGTCGGCTACAGCAGCCCCTTGTCCTCCAGGTACGTCCGCGCCACGTCCTGCGGCAGCCTGCGCCAGCTGTCCACCTGTTCGTTCATGGATGCCAAGTCCGCTGTCGTCAGTACGGAGTTGAGGCGGCCGAGTGCCTTCGCTACGCCCTCGCTGCCCGCGCGGGAGCGGTTGACGACCGGGACGATGTAGTCGGCGTTCTGGAGTTTCTTGTCGTCCTTCAGGAGGACCAGGCCGAAGTCGTCGAGTGTGGCGTCCGTCGATGTGGTCAGGACCATTTGGTCCTGGCCGCTCTGCACGGCCTTCTTGGCCTGTGTCGTGCCCACGCCCTTGGGGTCGACGGAGGTGATGTCGATGCCGTAGACCTTCTTCAGGCCGGGTTCGCAGTACGGGCGTTGTACGCATTCGTCGCCCGCGGCCAGGCGTACCTTCAGGCCTGACTTGCCGAGGTCGGTCAGTGTCTTCAGGCGGTGCTGCTCGGCGAAGGACGCGGTGACGGCGAACGCGTTCTGGTCGACGGCCTTGCCCGCGTCCAGGACGGTGAGGCCGCGCGGGGTCGCGAGTGCGCGCAGGGCCTTCATCGTGGTGTCCAGGTCGGGCGAGCCGACCGGTTTCGCGTCCGCGCCGTTCTTCTTGGCGTTCAGCCAGTCCGCGAAGGTCGCGGCGTACTCGGGGACGACGTCGATCTGTCCGGACTCCAGGGCGGGTTCGTACAGCTCGCGGTTGGCCACGGAGAGGATCTCCGCGCCGTATCCGTCCTCCGTCAGGAGCAGGGAGTACATCTGGGCGAGCAGGTCGCTCTCGGTGAACCCCGCCGAGCCGACGACCAGATGGCGGCTGTCGCCGGGCGGTGCGGTGACCTCGCCCTGGGTCTCCAGGGACGGGCCGGAAGAACACCCGGCAAGGAGCAGGGCCATCCCGGCCGCCGCGCCCCACACCGTGCGCCGACGCCTCATCCCGTCCGCCCTCTCCCCCGCGCCCACCCGGGAGCGAGCCGTTCGCCGATCTCGAAGAGCCCCTCGACGATGAGGGCGAAGACCGCGACCAGTACGGCTCCGGCCACCACCTGCGGCGTACTGGCGAGGTTGAAGCCGGCCGTGATGATCCGGCCGAGGCCCCCTCCGCCGGCGAGCGCCGCGATCGTGGCGGTGGCCACGAGCTGTACGGCGGCGATCCGCACCCCGCTGAGGACCATCGGCATCGCGAGCGGCAGTTCGACCCGCCACAGCATCTGCCGTCCCGTCATTCCCATGCCGCGCGCGGCCTGTACGACGCTGCGGTCGACGCCGCGCATCCCGACGTACGCGTTGGTGAGCAGCGGCGGCACGGCGAACAGGACGAGCGCGACGACCGTGGGGCCCTCGCCCCACCGCCCGACGGGGGTGAGGAGCAGCAGTACGAGGACGGCGAAGGTCGGCACCGCGCGGCCGACGTTGGAGATGTTGACCGCGAGGGCGCCCCCCTTGCCCAGGTGGCCGAGGACGAGCGCGACCGGCAGCGCGATCAGACAGCTCAGGATCAGGCACACCACGGTGAGGACGAGATGCTGGGTGAGCCGGTGCCAGATGCCGTCGCCGCCCGCCCAGTGCGCCGAGTCGGTGAGCCACTGCCAGGCCCCGCTGATGGTGTTCATGAGCGGACCGCCCTCGTCCACGGGGTGAGGATCCGCTGCACGCCGAGGAGCAGCACATCGGCCAGGACGGCGATGACGACGCACAGCACGGACGCGGTCAGGACCTGGGCCTTGAAGTAGGTGTTCATGCCCGTGTAGATGAGGTTGCCGAGTCCGCCGAAGCCGACGATCGCGCCGATCGTGACCAGGGAGACCGCGGAGACGGTGGCGATGCGCAGGCCGGCCATCGCGGCGGGCAGCGCGAGCGGCAGCTCGACGGTGAGCAGGAGCCTGATCGGCCCGTAGCCCATGCCGCGGGCGGCCTGCCGGGTGTCCTCGGGTACGCCGCGCAGACCGGCCAGGATGTTACGGACGAGCAGGGTCAGCGAGTACAGGACGAGTCCCGCGACGACGAGGGACGCGGAGAGGCCGTACACGGGCAGCAGCAGCGAGAACATCGCGAGCGAGGGGATCGTGTAGAGCACCGTGGTCAGCGCCAGGACGGGCCCGGCCGCCAGGGACCAGCGGCGGGCGGCGACGGCCAGTGGTACGGCGATGACGAGCGCGATGAGGACGGAGGCCGCGGTCAGCTCCAGATGCTGGACGACCGCGTCGACGATGATCTGGCGGCGGGTGCTCAGATACTCACCGCAGATCCACTCGTTGCGCGCTAGGCAGTCGTCCGGGGGCGCGGTCACCTGTTCATTCCAGCGGGCGGGGCGGGGGTCGGCGCGTTCTGGTCCCCCGTACGGGCGTCGCGGTGATTCGCCCTGACGAGCACCGACGCAGTCCCCGCAGCGGCAATCCCCGGATCGGGTGGTTCGATCCGCCGGAGTGAATCGAACGCAAGATCACGGACCGTCGACCCAACGGCGCGGCGCACCGGCGCGGCCCGCCGGGTCCGGCTTCGAACTTTAGGGCGAGACTTCGCTCCCGCGTCACCGTTACGCACCATCGGTCGACGGGGTTTTCCGAGCGTCTGTCCGTACCGATGCCGCCAGGGAGCCCCATTGGAACTGCACGCCAACATCGTCGGTGTTCACCTTGTGTTCGAGCGGGCGGGCAAGGTCCTTCTCGGCCTGCGCTCGCCCGACTCCGGCTACGCCCCCGACACCTGGCACCTTCCGGCCGGTCATCTCGAACGGGAGTCCGCCACCGGGTGTGCCGTGCGCGAGGCGCACGAGGAGCTCGGCGTCACCATCCATGAGCAGGACCTGCGGCTCGTCCACATCGTCCACCACCGGGACAGCGACGACGGCAGGGCGCGCATGCAGCTGCTCTTCCACGTCCTCGCCCACAGCGGCACCCCCGCGATCCGCGAACCCGACCGCTGCGCCGCCCTGGAGTGGTGGCCCTACGCCGCCCTGCCCTCCCCTCTCGTCGACTACACGGCGGTCGCCCTGACCGGCATCGCCGCGGGCCGTACCTACACGGAAATGGGGTGGTCGGCGTGACGACACCCCTGGCATCCGCGCCACCGACCCCGCCGCCTCCGGCAGAGCTCACCTTTGAGGGGACCCCCGGCAAGAACCCGCTCGGCGAGGCGTCCTTCCGGCTCATGTGCTCACGGCTGCCCTCAGTCCTCGCCCGTACGACCCGGATGGCGTGGGAGGCCGACCGGCGGGCCGTGCTCCTGCTCCTGGTCTGCCAGCTCCTCGTCGGCGCCGGCGCTGCCGTGCAGCTCGCCTTCACCGCCACCGCCATGCAGCCCGTCCTCGGCAGCGGACCCGCCGCCGACCGCTTGCGCGCGGCGCTCCCCGCCCTCGTGGTCATCGCGGTCGCCGCCGCCGTCACGCGCGTGGCCACCGCGCTCTGCTCGTACGCCGACGGGCGCATCACCCCGCGCCTGACGACCGGCGCCGACACCGCCCTGGTCGCGGCGGTGTGCCGGGCCGAGGCCGCCGCGTACGCGCAGCCGGGGTTCGCCGACCGGCAGGAGGCGGCCGAGATGGGGGTGACGCGCAGCCGCCTGATGGTGCAGGACGCGACGCGGTTCACGGCCGCCCTGGTGCGCATGGTCACCGCGTGCGGGGTGCTCTCCGTGCTGCATCCGCTGATGTTCCCGCTGCTCGTCCTCGCGGTCGTGCCCTCCGGGGCCGGGGCGGTCCTCTCGGCACGCGTCACCTACGAGACGCACTACGCGAACGTCGGCGACCGGACCGTACGCCAGATGATGCGGTGGTGGTCGACGACCCCGAAGTACAGCGACGAGGTGCGCGCGAACGGCATGACCGGCTACCTGCTGCACTGGTACCGGGCCCTGTCCGCGCGCATCGACCGGCGCACGCTGTCGGCCGCGCCGCGGATGCTGCGCATCGTCCTCGCCAGTTCGGCCCTCGGCGGGATCTTCCTCGTCGCCACCTGGGCGACGCTCGCCTGGCTCGCCGTCTCGGGGCGGGTGGACCTCGCCGCCGCGGCCACGGCGGTCGTCGCCGTGCAGACGTCGCTGGCCGCGCTCTCCCAGGTGGTGATCCATGGCGCGGCGATGTTCCACACCAGCCTCTACCTCGCCGATATGCGGTCGTTCCTCGTTCTCGCCCGGGAACTCGCCCCCGGACGGGGCGCGTCGACCGCCCCGGCGCAGGTGGCGGAGATCCGCGTCGACGAAGCGGTCTATCAGTACCCCGGCAAGGACACACCGGCCGTCGACCACGTCTCCCTCACTCTCCGCCGCGGCGAGATCGTGGCCGTCGTCGGCGAGAACGGCTCGGGCAAGTCCACCCTCACGCGCCTGATCACCGGCATCTACCTCGCCGACAAGGGCCGCGTGACCTGGGACGGGGTCGACCTCGCCACGGCGGACCCGGACACCGTGTGGGCCCGCACCGGCCTGGTCCCGCAGAACTTCGCCCAGTGGCCGCTGCGGGCCAGGGAGAACGTGACGCTCGGCCAGCCCCGTACGGCCGACGACGGACCGGTGTGGGACGCCATCGACACGGTCGGCATGCGTGACGCCATCGAGGAGCTGCCCAGCGGCCTGGACACCCTCCTGGCCCGCGAGCTCTTCGGCGGCTGCGAACTCTCCGGCGGGCAGTGGCAGCGCATCGCCTGCTCCCGGGCGCTCTACCGCCGCCCGCCCCTGCTGATCCTGGACGAACCGACCTCGCAGATGGACGTCCGCCGCGAGCGCGACGTGCTCGACGCGCTCAAGGCGACCGCCCCCGACCAGATCACGGTCGTCGTGACGCACCAGCTGGAGAACACCAAGGTGGCGGACCGGATCGTCGTCATGCGGCACGGCCGGATCACGGAGCAGGGACCGTACGAGGAGCTGGCCCACGGAGGCGGCCTGTTCGCCGAACTGCTCGCACTCTCCAAGGACCGGTAGGCCGGACACTCCCCACAACTACGCATAAAGAAAAAATAAGAGCAGAATGGATATGCGCGACATTCCGCCGCGCTACGTGATCAGGCCTGCATGAACCAGAGGAGACGAGTCTGATGGCCGACGTCTCACACAGGGGAGATATAGGCGCTCACCCTGACGTATCCGAAATGCGGGATCGGTACGCCCGCGTCCTCGGTGGACACGATGTGGCACTCGTCGACGGGCCTGTGTTCCTCACAGGTCTCTTCTGTGCCATTTCCCCCTGGGTGGTCCACTTCACCACCAGCCAGCCCGTCCTCACGACGCACAACCTCATCATGGGCATCGCGATCGGCCTGCTGGGCCTCGGCTTCACCGTCGCGCCGGCCAGGATGTACGGCCTGAGCTGGGCCATGTGCGCCATGGGCGTATGGATGATCGTGTCGCCGTGGATCGTCGGCACGAGCCCTGACACGGGCGTCGTCCTCACCAACATCATCATCGGCGCCCTGACCTTCCTGCTGGGCCTTGTGTGCGTCGGAGCGGCGGCGAGGGAGGGCCGCAAGCCGAACCCGGCCTGACCGGGGAAGGACGACCGGAGAGGCAGGGTGAAGACACCGACAGCGGCCCCCGGAACGGCGGAGAGCCGGGAGCCGCTGTCGGCCGTGCGGGGCCGTGTCCGGGTCAGGCGGCGCGGCGTACTCGCCCCCGGTGGCCGCGGATGATGTCGGCGTAGCGCAGGCCGCTGGCCTTGACCGTGCGGCGCTGCGTCGCGTAGTCGACGTGGACCAGGCCGAACCGCTTGTCATAGCCGTAGGCCCACTCGAAGTTGTCGAGCAGCGACCACGCGTAGTAGCCGGCCAGGGGCGCTCCCTTGCGGGCGGCGCTCGCACAGGCGGCGAGGTGCCCGATCAGGTAGTCGGTGCGCTCGGGGTCGTCGACGGTCCCGTCGGGGCGCACGACGTCGGGGTAGGACGAGCCGTTCTCGGTGACGTACAGCTTGCGCGCCCCGTACTCGTTCGTGAGGCGCAGCAGGAGTGTCTCGATGCCGCTCGCGTCGATCTCCCAGTCCATGCCGGTGCGCGGGACTCCCGCGCGGCGGATCTGGTGGGCGTGGGGCGCGGGGCCCGCGGGGTCGTCGGAGACGACGGCCGGGAAGTAGTAGTTCAGGCCCAGCCAGTCGAGCGGCTGCGCGATGGTCGCCAAATCGCCCGCACGTTCGGGGAGTTCGACTCCGTAGACCTCACGCATGTCGGCGGGGAAGCCGAGGCCGTGGACCGGGTCGAGCCACCAGCGGTTGGTGTGGCCGTCCACGCGGCGGGCGGCCGCGACGTCCTCGGGGCTTTCGCTCGCGGCCTCGACCGTGGAGAGGTTGTTGACGATGCCGATCTGCGCTCCGGGCGCTGCGGCGCGGATGGCCTGGGTGGCGAGGCCGTGCCCTAGCAGGAGGTGGTAGGAGGCCCGTACGGCGGCGGTCAGGTCCGTCAGGCCCGGCGCCATCCGGCCTTCGAGGTGGCCGATCCACGCCGAGCAGAGGGGCTCGTTGAGCGTGGCCCACTGGGTGACGCGGTCGCCGAAGTGCTCGGCGGCGAGGGACGCGTACGCGGCGAAGTGCTCGGCCGTGTCCCGCTCGGGCCAGCCGCCGCGGTCCTGGAGGACCTGCGGCAGGTCCCAGTGGTAGAGGGTCACCGACGGGGTGATGCCCGCTTCGAGCAGCCCGTCGATCAACCGGTCGTAGAAATCGAGGCCCTTGGCGTTGGGCGGCCCGTCGCCGCCGGGCACGATGCGCGGCCAGGCGAGGGACAACCGGTAGGCGTTGGTGCCCAGTTGCCGCATCAGCGCGATGTCATCGCGCCAGCGGTTGTAGTGGTCGCAGGCCACGTCACCGTGATCGTCGTTGTCGATCTTGCCGGGGGTGTGCGAAAAGGTGTCCCAGATGGAAGGGGAACGGCCGTCCTCGGTGACGGCCCCTTCGATCTGGTACGCCGATGTGGCCGTGCCCCACGCGAAGTCGTGCGGGAGTGCGGCAAGGTCGATGAGCTCGGACACAGACGACACGGACGTCCTCTCAGACGGGTTTGTTGCCGGGGGATGGATCACTTGACGGCTCCGGCGGTGAGGCCGGCGACCAGGTAGCGCTGGAGCAGGAGGAAGCCCGCGACCACCGGCACGCTGACGACCAGCGACGCGGCCATGATCTGGTTCCAGTAGACGTCGTTCTGGGTGGAGTAGCCCTGGAGGCCGATGGCGAGAGTGCGGGTCGCGTCGTTCGTCATGACCGACGCGAAGAGCACTTCTCCCCACGCGGTCATGAACGCGTAGACGGCCACCGCGACGATGCCGGGGATCGCGGCCGGCACGACCCGGAAGAGCGCGCCGATGGGCCCGCAGCCGTCGACGAGCGCCGCCTCGTCCAGGTCGCGCGGCACCGAGTCGAAGTACCCGATGAGCATCCAGATCGAGAAGGGCAGCGAGAAGGTCATGTACGTGAGGATGAGTCCGCCCCGCGAGCCGAACAGGGCGATCCCGGTGGCGTTGCCGATGTTGACGTACATCAGGAACAGCGGCAGCAGGAACAGGATGCCGGGGAACATCTGGGTGGACAGGACCGTCACCGTGAAGACGCGCTTGCCGCGGAACTGGTAGCGGCTGACGGCATAGGCGGCGAAGACGGCGATCACCACCGAGCAGACGGTGGCCGCGCCCGCCACGATCAGCGAGTTCATGAAGAACTTCGCCAGCGGAACGGTCTTCCAGATGTCGATGTACGGGCGGATCGTGAGCCCGCTCGGCACCCAGCGGAACTGGCCCGACACGTCCTGAAGGGGCTTGAGCGAGCTGGACACCATCACGAACACCGGAAGGAGAACGAAGCCCGTGAGCAGCGTCAGGAAGATCCGCCGCGACCAGAGGAACGAGCGGGGTGCCGCCATCGGCGACCGGGGCTTCGTCGCCCCACGGGGCCGCACGGCCGTGCGGACGCTAGACATGGGCGGACTTCCTCTCGCGTGAGGTGAGCCACAGGTAGATGCCCGTCACCGCGAGCAGGAACAGGAGCAGCAGCACGGACATGGCGGAGCCGGTGCCGAAGTTCCAGGTGGCGAACGAGGACTGGTAGATGTGGATCGAGATCAGGTCCGCCGCCTCGGGCGCCGATCTGCCGAACAGGATGTACGGCGTGTTGAAGTCGTTGAACGTCCACAGGAACAGGACGAGTACGAGGACCTGGTTGACGGAGCGCAGGGACGGCAGCGTGATGCGGCGGATCTGCTGCCACATCCCGGCGCCGTCGAGCGCCGCCGCCTCGTACATCTCCCGCGGGATGTTCTGCAGCCCGGCCATCATGATGAGGAAGGCGAAGGGCCAGCCCTTCCACACCGACACGGTGAGCAGCGCGACGAAGCTGTTGTCGCCGATGAGCCAGAACGGCGCGCTGTCGGTGAGGCCCAACTGGTCGTGCAGGACATGGTTGATGAGGCCGTTGTCACGCTGGAACATGAAGCCCCAGGTGATCACCGCGGCGTAGACGGGAAGTGCGTACGGGACGAGAAAGAGCGCCCTGAGGAAGCCGCGCCCCTTGAACGTCTCCTGCAGATAGATCGCGGCGGTCGTCCCGATCAGCCAGCACAGGCCGACCGAGAGCACCGTGAACGCGCAGGTCACGAAGAACGAGTGCAGCAGCGCCTCGCCCACCGGCGCGTCGAAGTCCACCGCGATCTTGTAGTTGTCCAGGCCCGACCAGGGCGCGGCGCCCCAGTCGCGGATGAAGAACTGGGTGAGCTCCTTGAAGCTCATCACGCCGCCGATGACGATCGGCAGCAGGTGGACGAGGAGTTCGAGCAGCAAGGCGGGGAGCAGCAGGAGGTACGGGAGGCCGATGCGGCGGAGCCGTCCGGGGCGGCGGCGCGGCCCTCGGGGGCTCTCCGGGGTGGCCACGGACGGCTCCTTCGCGTCCTGAACGATGGTGGTGGTCCCAGAAGTCCCAGAAGTCACGGACGTGTCGCTCACTGCTGGGACATCTGCTGCTGAGCCTTGACCAGTTCGGCCTTCACCGAAGCGGTGGTCACCTCACCGCCGTCCGCGGCCGTCGCGAAGAGGTTCTTCACGGCGGTGCCGACCGCGGTCTCGAACTGCGACTCGTTGGCCACCTGGGGCAGGGGCGCGGCGCTCTCGGCGAGGGTGTCGCGCAGGACCTTGAGCTCGGGGCGGTCGAAGGCGGCGTCCTCCTGTGCGGCCTTGACGGGCGGCACGGAGCCGTAGGACGCGCAGAGGATCTTCTGTTCCGCTTCGCTCGTCATGAACTTCACGAACTTCAGCGAGCCGTCGATGTTCTTGGTGTTCTTGAAGACGGCCATGTTGATGCCCGCGACCATCGAGTTGGTGGCCTTGCCCTGGCCCGGGGTTCCGGAGGCGACCGGAACGGGCGCCACGCCCCAGTCGTCGTCGCTCATGCCCTGCGACTTGAAGGTGGTGGCCGCGGCCTGCCACAGCACCATCGCCGTCTTGTCCTTGGCGAAGTCGCTCAGGGACTGGTTCTTCGAGTACTCGGCGTTGCCCGGGGCGATGATCTTGTCCTTGGCCATCATGTCGACGTACTGCTTGACGGCCGCGACCGCGCCGTCGGAGGTGAAGTCGGCCTTGCCGTCCGCGGTGAAGAAGTCGGCGCCGTGCTGTTTGCCGAGGGCGAAGACCTGGTGGATGTTGTTGGCGAGGTTCGATCCCTCCGCGCCCAGGGCCCACTTGTCGTCCTTGGAGAGCCTCTTGCCGTCCGCGACCAGCTCGTCCCAGGTGGCGGGCGGCTTCTCTATGCCGGCCTCCTTGAACATCTTTTTGTTGTAGTAGAGCGCGTAGGCCATGGAGTACAGCGGGACGGCGGCCGGGTCCTTGTCCGGCGCTCCGGCCGAGGCGAGAGCGGACTCCACGAAGCGGTCCTTGCCGCCGATCTTCTTGAAGTTCTTCTCGTCCCAGGGCAGCAGGGCGCCGCTGGCCTGCAACGACGCGCTCCACGTGTTGCCGATGTTCAGGACGTCGGGGCCCTGGCCCGACGTCGTCGCGGTCAGGATCCGGCTGAGCAGCTCCGACCACGGGATGACCTCGAGCTTGACCTTGATCCCCGTCTGCTTCTCGAACTTGGCGAGTTCGGGCTTGAGGATCTTCTTGTCCGCCTCGACGTTGGGTCCTTGGTTCGACGCCCAGTAGGTCAGCGTCTTCGGCGAGTCGTTGGACCCCTCGCCGCCCGTCGTCGAACCGCCGCCGCAGGCGGACGCGGTGAGGGCGAGCGAGAGAGTGGCGGCGCCGACGGCGGCGGCTCGGAATCTGCGCATGGCTCCAGGTGTCCCTTCCGGAGGGAGTCATGGGGAGGACGGCTGGACCAGCGCCCGGTCGAACGGGCGCCGCGTTCAACTCTTGAATGCCCTCATGACTTAATTTAGGACGTGAGTTAAACCGGCGGGGAAGATACCGTCAAGGGGTCACACCGAACCAACTTCGAGGCAGAGCACGCCGGAAGGAACCACATGGCTGGGCAGCGCAACGGGCGTACGGTGCACGACCTGCGGCGGGAGAACCGCGCTGCCGTACTGCAACGGCTGTACTTCGAGGGACCCATGAGCCGCTTCACGCTCGGGCCCGCCACCGGGCTGAGTTCAGGTTCCATCAGCAATGTCGTGGCCGAACTGGTGGCGGAGGGATGGGTGGAGGAGGCGGGCAGCGTGGAGTCGGACGGCGGGCGCCCGCGTACGCTCCTCAGGGTCGCGCCGGGCCGTGGTCAGCTGATCGGCGTGGACGTCGGCGAGACCCGCGTACGCGTCGAGCTCTTCGACCTGTCGCTGTCCGAACTCGCGCGCGCCGAGCGGGCGTTGACCCTGAAGGATCAGGATGCCGAAGGCATCGCGGAGCACATCCGCGACGGGATCGGAGAGGTGCTCGGCGCGGCGGGCGGCACGGACGAGGGGCTCCTCGGCGTCGGGATCGGCGTACCCGGAATCGTCGCGCGCGACGGCGAGCTCGGCGCCGTCGTGCACGGACAGACCATCGGCTGGAACGCGGTCCCGCTGGAGTCACTGCTGCGGGACACCGGGCGGGGGGTGACCCAACTCCCCGACTCCGTCCCGTACTTCATCGACAACGGCGCCAAGACGCTCGGCCAGGCGGAGATGTGGTTCGGCGCCGGGCGCGGGACGCGCAACGCGGTGGTGGTCCTGTTCGGATCGGGTGTCGGCGCCTGCGTCGTCTCCGAGGACGTGGAGCAGGGGCGCGCCGTCGAGTGGGGCCACCTCACCGTTCGGGTGCGGGGCAGACGGTGCCGGTGCGGTGCCCTTGGCTGCCTGGAGGCGTACGCGGGTGCGGAGGCGCTACTCGAACGGTGGCAGGAGGCGGGCGGGCGCCCGCCCAGAGGCATCGACGAGGAGAGCGCGCTGACGGCCATGCTCGACGCCGCCTACCCGGAGAGCGGCGGCGCGGCCGACCCGACAGCCCTGCTGGTCCTGGAGGAGACCGCCGAGTACCTGGGCGCGGGCCTCTCCGACCTGATCAACCTCTTCCAGCCGGAGCGGATCCTCGTCGGCGGCTGGGCCGGACTCCAGCTCGGGCAGCGCTTCCTCACCGCGGTGAAGCGCCACATCCCCACCTACGCCCTGTCCTACCCCTCGGGGCGCGTCACCATCGACCTGGGCCGCCTGGGTCCTGACGCGGTGACGGTGGGCGCCGCGACGCTCCCGCTGGCCGACTTCTTCGCGCGCGGCGGGCGGCGGGCCGCACCGGAGCGCGAGGCCGAACTGCCGGGCTGGCAGGCGGCGTTGGAGGGCCGCTCGCCGTCCTAGCGCCGGTCCGCGTCAAGGCGGGCGTGGCCTGCGTCCCGCTCGGCGCCGGAGGGCGGGCGGCCGTCGGCGGTGGCCGCCCGCCCGAGGAGGGTCACCGCTTCCCTGGACGGTGAATCGGGCTCGGTGACGGCGAGCACCAGGTGCTGGTCCGGTGCCTGGGGGAGGTTGAGGCTCTGCTGGGTCACGGTGAGGGTGCCGACGAGGGGGTGGCGCATCTCGTAGCTCGCGAAGTCGCAGGGGTGCACCCGGTGGCCGCTCCACATGGCGGCGAACTCGGCGCTCTTGACGGTGAGTTCACCGATGAGCGAGGCCAGCCGGGTGTCGTCGGGGTGGCGTCCCGCGACCATCCGCAGATTCTCGACGACGGCCTTGGCCTTCGCCGTCCAGTCGGCGTACAACGCACGCGTGTGCGGGTCGAGGAAGAGCATCCTGGCGAGGTTGGGGCGCTCGGCCGCCCGCTGAGGGCTGTCGGGGCTCACATGCGCCGCGAACAGGGCGTGGCCGAGCTGGTTCCATGCGAGCACGTCGGTGCGGCGCCCGGTGATCAGTGCCGGAACGCCCTCCAGGGTGCTCAGCAGATGCAGCGTGGCGGCCCCCGCGTGCTCGGGCCTCGGCCGGCGGGCCGGAGTCCGCCTTCTGCCCGCGTCGGCGAGGTCGTGCAGATGGCGGCGTTCCGACGCGTCGAGGCAGAGGGCGCGGGCGACGGCGTCCAGGATCTCCGGGGACGCCCCGACCGACTGGCCCTGCTCGAGCCGCGTGTAGTACGAGGCGCTGACGCCGGCGAGCAGGGCGAGCTCTTCCCTGCGCAGTCCTGCCACGCGCCGCCGGTCGCCGTAGTCCTTCAGACCGACGTCCGCGGGCCGCAGCTGGGAACGTCGCGCGTACAGGAAGTCGCCGAGTCGGCCTCGCTCACTCATGTCCTCCAGTCTGCATCCGCACGTGCGCCGCAGCCTGACCCTGTCCGGGGTAGGCAGCAGCGGGTCTGGCCGACCCCGGCGGACGCGGCGACGGTGGTGGTCGAGAGAGAACCAGCCCCGGCCCCATGGAGCACCCCGATGGATCAGATGGAACAGACGGAACAGATCGAACTCGGCGGCGTCACCGTCACCCGCGTCAAGGAGTACTACGGCCCCATCGACATGACCCCCGGGCAGTTCCTGCCCACCGCCCCGGAGGAGTCCTGGCGCGACAACTCCGCCTGGCACCCGCCCCACTTCCTCGACCCGCGTACGAACACCGTCAACTCCGCCGTGCAGAGCTGGCTGTTGCGCAGCGAGGGGAAGACCGTCCTCGTCGACACCGGGGTCGGCAACCACAAGGAGCGGCCCTACTCGCCGGTGTGGAGCCACTTGCGCACCGACTTCATCGCCGACCTGGCGCGTGCGGGCGTCGCCCCCGAGGACGTCGACATCGTGATCAACACGCATCTGCACGTCGACCACGTCGGCTGGAACACCCGCCTGGACGGCAGGGAGTGGGTCCCCACCTTCCCGAACGCCACCTATCTGCTGCAAAGGACGACTACGACTTCTGGAACCCCGAGAACGGCCACAAGCCCCGGCTCGGCCGCGGCAACCAGAACGTCTTCGAGGACAGCGTCGCCCCCGTGCACCGGGCGGGACAGGTGCGCCTCTGGCAAGGAGACCACCGCATCGACGCCAACCTGCGCCTGGAGGCGGCCCCCGGCCACACCCCCGGATCCAGCGTGCTCACCCTCGCCGCCGGGACCGACCGAGCGGTCTTCGTCGGCGACCTGCTGCACAGTCCCGTCCAGCTCGTCGACCCGGACCACAACAGCTGCTTCTGCGAGGACCCCGTCGGCGCCCGCGCCTCGCGGCGGCGGATCCTGGGCTGGGCGGCCGACCACAACGCGCTCGTCGTTCCCGCCCACCTGGGCGGCCACGGCGCCGCCGAGGTCGAGCGCTCGGGCAGCGCGTTCGCCATCAAGGGGTGGGCTCCCTTCACGCCGTACGCGCGCGCGGAGACGGACACGGAGGACGCGGGACGTGAGCGCCATGAAGGGCCCGAAGACCACAAGGGCCACGAGGGCCACAAGGGCCACAAGGGAACGGTGGTCGGCGCATGACCGGGATCCGCACCGACACCCGCACCGTGACCACCGCGCAGGGCGTGGTCGCCGGCGCCCGTCATCAGGGAGTCGTGGTCTTCCGCGGCGTCCCCTACGCCGCGCCCCCGGCCCGCACCGGACGCTTCGCCGCGCCCGCACCGCACGCCCCGTGGGATGGCGTCCGGGACACGACCGCGGCGGGGCCGACCGCGCCACAGGCCGAGCGGAACCTGGGTGGCATCGACATGTCGCCCTACTTCGGCCCCGGTTGGGTGCCCGGAGATGACTACCTCACCCTCGACATCTGGGCCCCCGACCGCCAGGACCTGGACCAGGCCGCCCTGCCCGTCATGGCCTTCGTGCACGGCGGAGGCTTCGTGGCGGGTTCGACCAGGGCACCCCTGTACGACGGCACAGCCTTCGCGCGCGACGGCGTCGTCCTGGTGACCGTCGGCTACCGGCTCGGCATCGCCGGATTCCTCGACCTGCCCGGAGCGCCGCGCAACCGTGGTCTGCTCGACGTCCTCGCCGCCCTGCGCTGGGTACGGGAGAACATCGCGGCGTTCGGAGGAGACCCCGACCGGGTCACGCTCTTCGGCCAGTCCGCGGGCGCCACCCTCACCGGTGCCGTCGTCGCCGCGCCGGAGAGCAGGGGCCTCGTCCAGCGCGCCATCGTGCAGAGCGGCAGCGGCCTTGGCGCCTTCTCCCCCGAGCAGGCCGCCCGCGTGACGGAGGCGGCAGCGGCCTCCCTCGGCATCGAGCCACGGGCCGACGCCTTCGAAGCCGTCCCCGACGCACACCTGGTCGAGGCCTCGTCCCGACTCGGCGGACTCGACCTACGGACCAGCACCGCCTACGACCCGCTGATCGGCCTCAGTCCCTTCGGTGTGGTCGCGGACCGTCAGCCCGCCGACGCCGTCGCCGCGGGGCTCGGCAGCACCGACACCGACCTCCTGATCGGCACCAACACCGAGGAAGGCAATCTCTACCTCGTCCCCTCCGGCGCCTACGCGGCCTCGACCATGGCCGACGTCCGCGCCGCCGCCGAAGGCTCGCACCCCGCACCGGACTTGCTGGTCGCCGTGTACCGCGCGGCGCACCCCAGGGCTGCCCCAGGGCAGTTGCGCTCCGCCGTCATGGGCGACGCACTGTTCGGCGCGGGAAGCTGGGCGCTTGCCGATGCCCACGCCGGCCGCTCATCCGGCGCCACCTACAGCTATCTGTTCGACTGGCGCTCCGGTGCCGTCGGCGGACTGCTCGGCGCCACCCACACGATGGAGCTCCCCTTCGTCTTCGACCTCGACCCGGCCCAGCTGGGCGGCCCCGGGGGCTTGTTGGGCCCCAGCGCACCTCCGCCCGACCTGGCACCCCGCATGCACGCCGCCTGGATCCGCTTCGCCCGCACCGGTGACCCCGGCTGGGCCCCGTACGACACCCGGCGGCGGGCCACGTCGGTCATCGGTCACCGCTGGACGGTTCGTGAGGACCCCGGTGGCGACGTACGACGGGCGTGGGCGGATCGGCCGCTGCCGTCCTGAGTGGTGCCCGAGTGATGCCCTTTCGGGTGACGTGAACCGCTGCGGGCATGCCGAAGAGACGGTATGAACTCACCGCTCGACCGGGCCGCCGCCCGCCTCTTCCCCGATGCCGAGGGTCACCACGGCGTACTGCCTCCGCTGCTCGTCGTGTTGACGTTCGTCACCGGCCTCGTCGACGCCGTCAGCTACCTCGGGCTCGACCGCGTCTTCGTCGCCAACATGACCGGCAACGTGGTCTTCCTGGGCTTCGCGCTCGCGGGCGACGTCCAACTGTCCGCGACGGCCTCGCTCCTGGCTGGCTGCGCGTTCGTGGCCGGGGCGTGGGCGGGCGGGCGGATCGCGCCGCGGGTCGCGGGGCCGCTGCGGCTGTTCGCTCTCCTCGTCGCGGCGCACGCCGCGCTGGTGGCGGCGGCCCTGGTGCTCGACCTGACCGCCCATGTCAAGCACGTCCTGATCGTGCTGCTCGCGCTCGGCATGGGGCTGCAGAACGCCGTGGTCGGCAAGCTCGCCGTACCCGATCTGACGACCACCGTCCTCACGCGCACCCTGACCGGCCTGGCCTCCGACCGGCTCGGTCCCGCGTCCGTACGCAGATTCGTGTCCGTCGGCGCGATGTTCACCGGCGCGCTCGCGGGCGGCCTGCTGCAACTGCGCCACGGCACGGCCGCCGCGCTCGCGCCCGCGATCGCCCTGCTCGCCGTCGTCGCTCTGACGGCGCTCCTTCGGGACGCTGCCGAGCCGCGTACGGGCTGAGCTCCCGCCCACCGCTAGGGCGCTCCCTCCACGAGACGGGCAAGGTTGTCCAATGCCATGCGCGTGCCCGTCTCGTTGTCGGCGGCGGGCACGCTGTCGGGGATCCCTTCGTGCACGACGAGGACGTCGGTGCCTCCGTCCGCGTCGGTGAGCGTCGTCGTGATCGTCATCGTGCCGCGCAAGGCGGGGTCGGGGGTCTCGAACTCGAGGACTTCGACCACCTGCTCGTCCGGTACGAGCCGCGCGAAGTGGCCGTGGTACGTGTCGGTGTGCGCGGCCGACTTGCCCGTCCCGGTCGGCGCGTCGTAGGTGAGCGAGACGCGGAACCGCCCGCCTTCGCGGGCTTCGAAGGTGTGCACGTGACTGCTCATGTCGTCCGGCACGCGCCAGCGCGCGATCGCGTCCGCGTCCAGAAGCGCCTGATAGACGGCCTTGCGCGGGGCGTTCACGTGCCCGGACACCTGGGTCGAGTACATGCCGATCCAATCTAGGCGTCCATCGGCGTCCGCCTCCCCCGAACCGTCACCGGAAGGCGGTGTCGTCCTCGGCCGGAAGCTGCTCGCCCAGGCGCGACAGCGGGGACAGGGCCATGAACAGCGGGGACAGTGCCAGGCAGACGGCGGTAAGCAGCAGACTCGTGCGCAGCCCCCACGCACCGGCCAGAAACCCGCCGAGCAGCGAGCCGAGCGGTGTCAGGCCCATGCCGACGAAGTTGATGGTCGCGACGACGCGGCCCTGCATCCGGACGGGCGTGATCGCCTGCCGTACGGCCATCATCGTGACGTTGACCAACTGGCTGAAGACCCCGAAGAAGAAGTTGATCGCCATCAGCGCGGTGACGGTGACGGCGTTGGAGCCGTGCAGAGCGGGTACGCAGAGCATCACCCCGTCGGCGAGCACCGCCGAGCCCACGAGGACCCTGCCGTAGCCGAGCCTCCCCGGCAGCCTCGCCGAGAGCAGGGAACCCACCACCGCGCCCGGCCCCATGGCCGCGAATACCAGACCGACCGCCATGCCCGACAGGTGCAGTTCACGCGGCAGGAAGAGCAGATAGACGGTCGTCACGGCCGCGAACGAGAACTGGAAGAGGGCGGTGGCAATCCCCACGGCCCGCAACGACGTATTGCCGACGACGAGGCGGAGACCTTCCAGTATCTGCCGCCGTACGCGCGGGAGCCGCTCGTCCGCCTGCGCCCCCTCCACAGGCCCGGACCGCACGGGCAGCGGCTCGGGGCGGCGGATGCGCCGGATCGACAGGAACGACAGCGCGAAGAAGAACGCGCCGACCACAGTGGCGATCGGCGCGGTGAACAGCGACACCATCGCGCCACCGAGCGCGGGCCCCCCGATCTGCGCCGCGGATCTGCTGCCTTCGAGCGCACTGTTGCCCGGCAGCAGCTGTTCGCGGTCCAACAGCCGTACCAGCGAGGCCTGGTAGGCGACATCGAAGAACACACTGAGGGCACCGACGAGGAAGGCGACCACCAACAGCGCGGGAATCCCGAGCACTCCCAGTACGTACGCGAGCGGGATCGCGGCCAGTGCCAGCGCGCGCCCGAGGTCCGCGGCGACCATCACGTCGCGGGAGCGCCTGCGGTCGACCCACGCGCCGGCGAAGAGCGAGAAGAGCAGGATCGGCGCCTGCTCCACCGCGCGCAACGCGCCCAGTTGACCGGCGCCGACGTCGAGTGCCACCACGGCGATGAGCGGCAGGGTCACCAGACTTGCCTGCGCTCCGAGCTGCGAGGCGGTCTGCCCCAGCCAGAGTCTGCGGAAGTCGGCATCCCGCCACAGGCTCGACGGAGGGCGCGCGGGCACGGCACGAGAAGCGGACGGCACAGGGGACCCCTGGAGGCAGAGAAGGGTTCGCCGTGCCGCGACTCAAGGGCAGCACGCGATTGACAGGTCGATGACCTACGACGTCAACGCGCGCTTCAGCGACCGGGCATCCCAACTCCTCGCGGGCCGTGTGATGTTGACAGGCTAGCCTCCGGCGAGGCCGCCACGGAAGTACCCCCTCTCCGCCACGTACCATCGGGCGGATGACCCGCCGCACTCCGCCGCACCCCTTGGACGTGGAGCGACTCTTCGCGGAGGTGGTCCGCTTCAAGAAGGAGGCGGTGCGGCTCCACCCGCGCGCGGGAGAATCCGACGTGCCGCGAGAGTTCGGTCGGCGGGCCCCTGCTCCGGCCCACGCAGGAACCGTGGCCGACGTGCGCGGAGCACGGAGGGGCACCGATGGTGGCCGCCGCGCAGATCTACCGGGCCGATGTCCCGTACGTCGTCGCCTTCCCGCAAGGGCGCGACGTGCTCCAAGTGGTGTGGTGCCCGCGCGACCACAGAGGCGGCCCGTGGGTCGTGCCGCGGATCCACTGGCGGGACGCGAGCGCGGTGGGGCAGGTGCTCGACGCCGCACCGGTGCCTGCCGTGCGGCGCGAGAAGTACGTGCCGCGCCCCTGTGTCGTACATCCGGAACAGGTGACGAACACGCGGGGATGGCGTTCGGCGATCTGGGCGGGGTCTACCTCTTCGAGTGCCGCACCTGCCCTGACCGGCCGAACACCCATCGCATCGACTGCGCCCAGCCCGGCACCGGCGCGGTCCCGCGGAAGCGTCAGGCAGCGGCGGAGGCGGCCTGCTCGGTGAGGCGGGCGACGACCGCGGTGAGGGCCGTGGCCACCTCCGTGTCGTCGGCCGGGTGGGTCTCGGCGAAGCGCGTCAGGGAGGCGGGGATGGACAGCTTGGCGTCCTCGATGACCGCGCCACCGGCGATGCCCGCGGCCTTGCGGGCCTCGTCCTGCGCCCACACGCCGCCGTACTGGCCGAAGGCGGTGCCGACGACGGCGACCGGCTTGCCGGAGATCGCGCCCGCGCCGTACGGGCGGGACAGCCAGTCGATCGCGTTCTTCAGGACGGCCGGCATCGTGCCGTTGTACTCGGGCGAGAAGAGCAGGAAGGCGTCGGCACTGCCGGCCACCTCGCGCAGGCGGGCCGCGGCGGCCGGAACGCTGCCCTCGACGTCGATGTCCTCGTTGTAGAAGGGCACCTCCGCAAGACCCTCGAACAGCTCGACGTCCACACCCGTGGGCGCGTGCTTGACGGCGGCCTCCGCGAGCTGACGGTTGTGGGAGCCGGTGCGGAGGCTGCCGACGAGGGCGACGATGCGTACAGACATGACGGAACTCCTGAAATGGATACGGGTGGAACTCACCTGCGGGAACGAAATCAAACGGACCGAGGTCCGTTTATAGTTGTACCACTTATCCGGACTACGGTCCACTTATCTCTTCGGGGCGCTACGCTGGATCCATGACCGGACCCGCTACCCCGCCCACCCCCGCGCCCGACTCCCCGGGCGGGGCCACCGAACTCACCCTCACCCCGGCCGCGGATACACCCCCCTCGCTCAGGGCCGACGCGGCACGCAACCGCACGCGTCTACTGGAGGCCGCCTCGCGGCTGATGGCAGGGTGCGGCGCCGCGCAGCTGACCATGGACGCGGTGGCCGCGGCGGCCGGAGTCGGCAAAGGCACCGTCTTCCGGCGCTTCGGCGACCGCACCGGGCTCCTGGTCGCCCTGCTCGACCACAGCGAGCAGCAGCTCCAGGCCGCCTTCCTCTCGGGACCGGCCCCGCTGGGCCCCGGCGCCCCGCCCCTGGAGCGCCTGCACGCGTTCGGGCCCGCCCTGATCCGCCACGAGCGCGACCACCACGAGCTGATCCTGTCCTCCCGGACCGACCCCCTGCGCACCTACGCGGTCCCGGCGAACCGACTGCGCGTCACGCACGTCACGATGCTGCTGCGCCAGGCAGGTGTGGCGGGCGACGCCGAACTCCTCGCACACGCGCTGCTGGGCTCCATCGACAGCGTCCTGGTCCACCACCTGACAGCCGAGCGCGGCATCCCGCTCGACCGCGTGGAGGCCGGCTGGCACGACCTCGTCACCCGCCTGGTGCCAGCGGCCTAGGCGTATTGACCTGGAGCGTTGTTGACGCGGCTGATGGGTGGCCGGCCGCCGCGCGACGGGTCACCCCCCTCCCCTCTGCCCCTGGCGCAGGGTTCCGTTCTTGACCGCGGTGACCAGGGCAAAGGTGGGGAGCTGTGTCCATCCGGGGACCGGGGGCGCGGCAGCGGTCTGCGCCCACCCGCCGCTATACGCCGATCGCGCCGTCTATCCGCTCGCGGAGGAGATCGGCGTGGCCGTTGTGCCGGGCGTACTCCTCGACCATGTGGATGAGCACCCAGCGCAGCGACACCGTCCCGCGCCAGCCGTCGTGGCCCTCGATGTCGAGGTCGGGCGCCTCGGCCACGAAGCGGTCGGCGAAGGCCACTTCGACGCGCCAGGCCTCCCACGCGGCGGCGATCACGGCCGGTTCGGGCACGGCGCCGTCGAAGTCCTCGTCGGGGTGTGCGTCCGAGCCGAAGAGCAGCGGCGCGTCCTGGCCGGCGAGCACGCGCCGGAACCAGCGGCGCTCCACGTCGGCGAGGTGCCGGACGAGGCCGAGGAGCGAGAGCGTGGAGGGCTCCACGGATCGCAGGGCCAACTCGGCCTCCAGACCGGCGCACTTCAGCTCGAGCGTGGTGCGCTGGGCCGCGAGGAAGTCGGCGAGCATGAGCCGCTCGTCGCCGGTGGTCCGTGCGCCGAGCCTGCCGTCCCGCTCTTCGTCGACGAAGAGTTCCGCTCGTCTGCGTCCGTGTGCACTGGTCATGGCCGTCATCCAACCCCGAGTGTCAGCCGCGGGGCCAGGCATATGTCGACGAGCGGGTCGATCATGCGGACGCCGCCAGGAACTGCGTCGCCGCGAGCTCCCCGTACAGGGGGTCGGCGACCACCAACTCCTCGTGGGTGCCGGACGCGCGGACCCGCCCCGCGTCCATCACCACGATCCGGTCGGCCAGCGTCACCGTCGACAGGCGGTGGGCCACCACGAGGACCGTCACTTCCCGGGAGACTTCGGCGACGACATCACGCAGGGCCATTTCGTTCACCGCGTCGAGCTGCGATGTCGCCTCGTCGAGGAGCAGGAGGCGCGGCTTGCGCAGCAGCGCCCTGGCGATCGCGACGCGTTGGCGTTCGCCGCCGGACAGCTGGGAGCCGCGGTGTCCGACCAGCGTCTCCAGGCCGTCCGGCAGCCGTTCGACGAGGGTGTCGAGGCGGGCGCGTACCAGAACGTCCTGGATCTCGTCGCCGGTCGCACCGGGCGCCCCGAAGACGAGGTTCTCGCGCAGGGTGCCGGCGAGGACGGGCGAGTCCTGCTCCACGTACCCGATGACGGAGCGGAGTTCGGCGAGCGGCCACTCGTGCACGTCGCGGCCGTCGACGAGGACGCGGCCACCCGTCGCGTCGTAGAACCGCTCCAAGAGGCCGAAGACGGTGGTCTTGCCCGCGCCCGAGGGGCCGACGAAGGCGGTCATGCCGGGACCCGGGACGTCGAAGCTCACGCCGTGATGGACGTACGGAAGGTTGTCCCGGTAGCGGAAGGTCACGTCCTCGAAGGCGACGGCCGCCGGGCCGCGCTCCCCCGGCCGGTCCACGGGCTCGGGCTCGGTGACGTCCTCCGTCTCCAGGCGTTCGGCCCGTACGATCCGCGCGATGGCCGCCGAGCCGACCTGGTACTGCGTGACGCCCTCGACGAGCCGGGACACGGGGTCGATCAGGTAGAAGAGGAAGAGCAGGAACGCCACGAGCGTCGAGACCGGGATCGCGCCGGAGGCGACGCGCGCGCCACCGATGCCCAGGACGGCGAGGAATGAGACCTGCACGGCGAGGCCCACCGAACTCCACGCCACGGCCTGCCACTTGGCGGATCGCACCCCGTGCCGCCAGGCCTCCTGCGCGGCGGCCCGCACGACGGCCGTCTCGCGCTCCTCGGCGCCCGAGGCCTTGAGCGTGCGGAACGCGCCGAATGCCCGCTCGAGCGCGGTCGAGATGGTGCCGACCGCTTCCTGGGCCCGCTCCGTCGCGCGCGCGATCTTCGGCATCACCAGGGCCACCGCGCCGCCGATGAGCACGATCACGCCGAGGGTGACGCCGAGCAGGACGGCATCCATGAGCCCCATCATGACGATCGTCGCGATGAAGCTGAGCCCACCCGCGACGGCGGACACGACGGACTGTGTCGTGACCGCGCGCAGCAGCGTCGTGTCCGAGGTGATCCGGGACATCAGGTCGCCTGGCTGGGTGCGCTCCACCTCCGGCAGACGCAGCCGCAGCAGCCGCCCGATCAGGGTGCGCCGGGCCGCGAGCACCACGGATTCGGCGGTGCGTTCAAGGACGTACGCGCCGACGGACTCGATGGCGGTGCCGAGCACCACGAGCGCGGTGAGCAGCAGGATGATCCCGGCGATCGAGTCCTCGCTGCCGAGCCGGTCCACCAGGGCCTTCGCGGCGAGCGGCTGGGCGAGACCGGTCGCCGCGCCGATCAGCGTGCACAGGGCGCCGAACGCGACGACCCAGCGGTGCGGGCGGAAGTAGCGGTACAGCGCTCGCCAGGTCTCGGCGGCGGACAGTCGCTCTCCCTTGGACGCCGCCGCCGCCAGCGTCGGCGTCGGCGTCTCGGGGGCCGGCTGCTCCGGCTCGGTCTTGGTCACGTCAGGCAGGACGCCGACGACGGGTGATCTGCCTGACAGGCCGCCTCGCCCTTCGCCCCGTAACCCAGATCGGGACACGGAGTTAGAGGATCTGTCGAATGCGTAGCAGTGACGATTCTGCACGACGGCGGAAGGTTCGGGGCGACTACCCGAGCGTGAAGGGGATGACAGGGCCGGTGCGTGTGCGCGGGGGTGGCCTGATGGGTCGGGCGGAGGAGTTGTCGAGACTCCGCCGCCTGCTGGCCCAGAGCAGGCTGGTGACGGTGGCGGGCGGTGCGGGCGTCGGCAAGAGCACCCTCGCGGCGCATGCCGCCGCGGCGGTGGGCAGCCAGCTGACGAACGGCGTGGTGATCGTGCGCTGGTGGGACGACGTCTCGACGCGGGGCCGGTCGGTGGCGCGGGCGGTGGTCGATGCCATGGACGGGGAGGCGGACGGCGAGCCCGGCGAGGACGAGCGGGGCACGCCCGCGGCCGGAGACGAGCAGGGCGCCCGCGAACAGGGCGGCTTCGGGGAGCGGGAGCTGATCTCGCGGCTTCAGGCGCGGCCGGTGCTCGTTGTCCTCGACGACTTCGATCCCGTACGCGACGAGTGCGTGCGGCTGGTGCAGACGCTGCTGCAGCGCGCGCCGGGCGTACGCGTCCTCGCCACCGGGCGGCAACCGCTCGGCCTGGGCCAGGAGTTGGTGCTGCACCTCGGCCCGCTCCCGGTCGGCGCACCGGGAGCGGACGAGGAACCGGGGCCCGCGGTGCGGCTGTTCATCGAGCGGGCACGCGGCGTCCGGCGCGGGACGGACCCGCATCCGATCACCGGCGGCTCCGCCCCCTCACCGGCCGAGCGGCCCGACGCCGCCGAACTGCGCGCCGTCAGCGACATCTGCGCCCAGCTGGAAGGCGTACCGCTCGCCGTGGAGCTCGCCGCGGCGCAGACCGCCCTGCACCCGCCCGCTCAGCTCGCGCGGATGCTCCGGCCCGCCCAGGGATGGCTCGGCAGGCCCGAAGCGCCCTTGCGGCGGCACCGGTCCCTGCGCGCCGCGGTGGGCGCCAGCTATGCGCTGTGCGGGCAGGACGAGCGGAGCGTTTGGGCTCGGCTCAGTGTCTTCGCGGGCGAGTTCGACCAGGACGCCGCCGTCCACGTGTGCGCGGGCGGCGGCCTCGCACCGGCGCGGGTGGCGTCCTGCCTGGCCCGGCTCGTCCTGGCCTCGGTGCTCGAACCGGTGCGTGACCCCGGCGGCGTGCTGCAGCCCCGCTATCGGCTGCCGGCCGCCGCCCGCGGTTTCGGTGCCGAACGCCTCGAATCCGTGGGCGAGTCCGCCGCGGCGGCCACCCGCCACCTCACCTGGTACCGCACCGTCGCCTCGACGGCCCACCAGTTGTGGAGCACCGGACGGCACGAGCAGGCGACCCTGCTCCTGCGCGACGAGGAGCTCGACCTGCGGGCCGCGCTGGAGCGGGGCCCGCACACCGCCGAGCAGAGCACGACCGCCCTCGGCATGGTGGTGGACCTGTGGTTCTGGTGGGCGGTGTGCGGGCACGCCGCCGAGGGGCGCGGGCACCTGCGGCGGCTGCTGCCGCTCGGGCACACCGACACCCCCGGCTGCGGGCAGGCCCTCTGGCTGGCCGGCTGGCTCGCGGCCTGCACCGGCGCGCCGGAGGCCGAGGAGCTGCTCGGCCGGGCCTGGCGCGTGGCCGTCCTCGCGGGGGACGACGCGACGATCGGCAGGGTCGCCCACGTACAAGGCCTCATCGCGCTGCGCGACGGCGAGACGGAACGCGCCATCGAGCATCTGCGGGAAGCCGCCCACACCGTCCCCGCCCATGCGGGTCACGGCCCGCCCACCGAGGCCAGCTGGGCCGGGCTGGCAGTGGCCCAGGCGCGTGTCCGTCCGGCCGACGCGCTGCGCAGTGTCCGGCGCGCGTCCGCCGGCACGGAGATGCGTCACGACATATGGACGCGCTCCATGACGCAGTACGCGCACGCCATCGTCGAGTATCTGCGCGGCCGTCGCAGCCGCGCCTGGCGCCGTGCGCACAAGGCGCTCGCCGGGGTCGTCTCCGTGGCCGGGCCGCTCGGCGCCGGCTCGGTCCAGGAGCTGATCACCGCGATCGAACGCGGTCCGGCGCTCGGCGGCGTCGAGTGGATCCCTCCGTGCGGGTGGGATCCACCGGGGACTTGAGGCAGCGGCGACCGGCCACTGATGGACCATCACAGGTTCACTGATGGACCATCACTACTTACGCTCCGTCACCTTCCGGGCGGATAAGCGCCCCCGCTCTCGCGTGTCGTGACACATGGCGACTGCTCGCCGTGGGTCAAATCCGTGAAAAGACCCATATTCATATGATTCATTCATCTTCCTGCGGTCTACACATGTTTCGACCAGGAAACGAATGAACGGAGTGAGTATGCGCTCGGTCGGTCGAAGGCACGCGCTGGGGCTGGGACTTGCGGTGACAGCGGGCGTGGGTCTTGCCGGGTGCGGTGCGCAGGAGCGGGGAGCCAAGGGCTCGGCGTCCCCGTCGCCGTCCGGACGGGGGCAGGGGCACGGGCCGGACGGAACCAGCGGGCACGGCGCGCAGCAGAAGCAGGCCCCGGCGAAGCTGATCGGTGACGGTTCGACGGCGTACTCGGGGAAGCAGCCGTATCAGCCGGACTCACCTGTGGCGCTGCAGCCGGGTGAGACGCCCCCGCAGTTCGTGATCTTCTCCTGGGACGGTGCGGGCGAGGTCGGCAACGGTCTCTT